>CALBNV010000060.1 GCA_937896895.1 uncultured Bacteroidales bacterium
ATCTTGATTATCACGGCGTCTCTTGCTGCAACTGTGACTGGAACTCCGTTTTCAGCGGCTTTGAGGGCAACTCCAAGATACTCAGATGCATGAACTGGAATATTGATATTCATTTCGACCTTGTTGTCATCGAAGTTGGATACGACCAGATATGTATCCTCTCCGTCGCTCCTTAAAAAGGCGAACTGCCTGTCCTGATTGAATCCCTGTGCAGGACCGTTCGCATAGCTGAGATCGAAAGTCTTGCCAGACTGGAATGCCGGCTCTTTGGCAATCAGCGCAATCTCGCGATATCTCTGGAGATACTCGGCCTCGGTTTCTGTCAGTTCTCCTTCTCCGTGTATGTTTGCGTACAGACGGTCAATGGAAGGGTAGTGACGCCATTCAAAGATACTGGTCCTTCGATTGCCCTCGGTCGAGGCATCCTCGCCGACTTCCTCTCCGAAATAGATCATGAACGGTGCGTCATTGAACGCGGCCGACATGTACAGGGGAGCGGCGGTGTTTGCCGCATCCCGTCCGAAAGACGGCGAAGCGAATCTCTGCTCGTCGTGGTTCTCAAGGAAACTCAGCATATGAGGCTGGAGATCTCCCAGACGCTGCCAGTCGCCCGACAGCTGATGCGTCGGGGCAGTCTGAGCCATGATGGCACGTATGGTGTCATAGAAGCCGGATTTGTGGTAGAGGAAATCGAATCCGACCTCACGGATGTAGCTGGCGTAGGTATCCCTGTTGTACACCTCGGCGATGAAGATGATCCCCGGATGAGACTCGCGCATCCGTGCAATGGCCCAGGTGAAAAACTGGGGCGGCACGAGCTCGACCATGTCGCACCTGAATCCGTCCACGCCCTTAGATGCCCAGAACATGAGGATGTCGAGCATCTTGTCCCAGGTGGGAGTGTGAAAGTCGCAATAGTTGAGCCTGACGGTGTCGTACCAGTCATCGGCCGACGGTGCCGGAGTGAAGCAGTTGCCCGTAGCCTTGGCGGGCATCTCCCGGAATTCACCGGGGACAGGCATCACAAACTGCTGCCCGGGGTAGTAGTAGAAGTCGTTGGACGCTTTCCAGTGGCAGCTTGTGTCATCTCCATCTCCGAGATACTTGATATCTGTGCGACACCTTTCACGGCCGTAGTCGCGGCCTACATGATTCGGCACAAAATCGATTATCACCTTGAGGCCGGCATCGTGGGAACGCCTCACGAGATCCTCAAAGTCAGACATCCTCTGATCTTCTGAATCAGCGAGATACGGATTGACGTCGTAATAGTCTGAAATGGCATACGGAGATCCCGGATTGCCTTTGACGAACGGCTGGGCGGTCGAATGCCTGATGATGCCTGTGTACCAGACATGCGTAACCCCCAAAGTCTTCAGGTACTCGAAAGTCTGGGAATCCACCCCTGACATGCGCCCGTTTCCCCAGAGACGGGGAAGCATCTGGTATATTATCATCTTGCCCATGCTCTCCTCCTGAATTCTGCCACGGTGATGGCTGTGGCGACTGCCGCATTGAGTGATTCGGATGTCTGGGCGCCCTGCGGGAACGGCGGTATATAGAGGCGGTCGGATACCAGCTCCGCCATGGCATCGGAGATGCCGTTTGACTCATTGCCTATCACAATGACGGCAGGAGAGTCATCGCCCGTCTCCAGCTCGCGCGAGTAGATGTTGCGTCCGTCGAGGAATGTGCCATAGACATGCCCTCCGGCATGGAGTATATCTTTTGCGAATGATGTCAGGTCGGCATAATGGAAATCGACCCTGAATATGGCACCCATTGTGGACTGGACCACCTTGGGGTTGAAGATATCGACCGTATCCGGCGCTGCCACTACGGAAGTGATGCCGAACCAGTCGGCGATGCGCAGGATAGTGCCGAGGTTGCCGGGGTCGTTGATGCCGTCGAGCATCAGGATGAGTCCGTGTTCGGCATCTTTCGGCGTTATCCTGAACGACGGGATCGCTGCTGTCGCGAATATGCCCGGAGCCGTCACGAAGTTGGTGATCTGCTCCATCTGCTTTGCGGTAATCACTTCGTAAGCAGTGATTTCCTTTGCAAATGAGGCGTTTTTCTCAACCCATTGCCCGGTGACAAAGATGTTGTCGATTCTGAATTTTGTCTTCAGAAGCTCCTCGACGAGTTTGTTTCCTTCAACGGCGAAGATTCCGAGTTCCCTGCGTCCTTTCGCCTGACGCAGCGACTGCAATTCCTTTATGTCGTTCTTTGTTATTGCCATGATTTATTCTTATTTTTTCCTAAACAAAGAGAACCGCGTGGCTGTTCCAATCAGTAAAAAAGCCGGGGAAAACACGTTTCTCCGGCCAAAATACAAAAAACCTTAATATGAAAAATCTTCAACTTTATTCTGCGAAAACCTCAAGTGCGATTTCGACCATCACATCTTTGTGGAGACGGATCTTCACGTTGTGGTTGCCGATTTCCTTGATTGTGTTTTCGTCGAGCATGATCTGCTTGCGGTCAATCTCGATGCCTTTGGCTTCCTTGATTGCGTTGGCAATCTGGACGTTGTTGACAGAGCCGTAGATCTTGCCTGTTTCGCCAGCCTTTGTAGGGATGCGGAGCGTGAGGCCTTCGAGGACTGTTGCAACGCCTTCGGCGTCTTTCTTAATCTTCTCGAGTTTGTAAGCCTGCTGACGTAAGTTCTCAGCGAGAACTTTGCGTGCTGATTCTGTGGCGAGGATTGCGAAACCCTGTGGAATCAAATAGTTACGTGCGTAACCAGGTTTGACGGTGACGATGTCGTTTTTGTAACCTAAATTTTTAACGTCTTGTGTAAGAATGATATCCATTGTCTTTCCTCCTCCTTATTATTTCAAACAATCAGCTAAGTATGGCATCAAAGCAAGGTGGCGGGCTCTCTTGATGGCCTGTGCGACTTTCCTCTGATATTTTGTTGATGTGCCTGTGATGCGGCGCGGCAAAATCTTGCCTTGTTCGTTCACGAATCTCAACAAGAAATCTGCATCTTTGTAATCGATGTATTTGATGCGGTTCTTCTTGAAGCGGCAGTATTTTTTCTTCTTTGTATCGACTGCGATTGGAGTCAAATATTTGATGTCTGTGTTAGGTTGTGCCATTTCTATCAAAATTTAATGTTAAACAATTAGTTGTTTGCCTGTGCTGCTTCCTGTGCTTTGCGGCGTTTCTTCTCGTTGTAAGCGACAGCGTGCTTGTCAAGTTTCACCGTGAGGAAACGGATGACGCGCTCGTCACGCTTCAACTCTGTCTCAACTGTGTCGATAACATTGCCTTCGGCCTTGTATTCTATCAACTGATAGAAGCCTGAAGATTTCTTTTGGATAGGATAGGCAAGCTTGCGCATTCCCCAGAAATCCTTGAAAACGATCTCTGCTCCGTTGTCTGTGAGCAAAGTCTCGAACTTGCTGACCGCTTCCTTCATCTGATCTTCAGATAAAACGGGAGTTAAAATGAAAACGGTTTCGTACTGATTCATAATTTAATTTGTTGATTATTAAATAATTACGCTAATAATGTTTATAATTTTTTAACTTTGCAAAGGTACAAAAGTTTTTTTAATGTGCAACATGTTTTTACAAATTTTTTAACATTTCGTTGCAGATGAACTCGGCGGCTCTTCCGTCACCGAAAAGTTCGGGGTAATTATGAGGCGGATTGACGCTGAAAAAGTTGTACGACTCGATGATTTTCGTCTCGTCAGCGTCGGTGATGACAGCCGCTCCGCATTCGACAATCTCCTTCCATTCCGTCTCGCTTCTCAAAATGAGACAGGGCTTTTGGAAGAAGAACGACTCTTTCTGGACTCCGCCTGAATCGGTGACAACCATCTTGGCGTGGCGCTCCAACACGATCATGTCCAAGAATGATGCCGGCGGAAGTATCTTTATGTTTTTGTTTGTTGAAATCTGATTGAATAGTTTCTTATCAAGATTGATTTTCAATAACTTGGCGGTTCTCGGATGTAATGGCAAAACGACTGATGCGCTTTCGGCAATCTTCAACAGTGCCCTGAAAATGGCGTTGAGTCTCGCCGGCTGGTCGGTGTTGTTGTCTCTGTGAATCGTGCATAGAATGTAGTCGTTGCCCTTAAGTCTTTCTTTGTCAAGAATTTGTGATTTCGAGTCGGCTATTTGCGCAAAATGCTTGCTGTTGTCGAACATGACGTCGCCGCAGTGATATATTCCCGGATTGTCGATGGTGAACTTCGGCTTGTTGTCTGGGTTAAACCCTTCATTTACAAGGTTCTTGTAACCTGTGGCTGTCGGCGAAAACAAAAGGGTGGAGCAGTGGTCGCAGCAAATCCTGTTGATTTCTTCCGGCATCGACTTGTTGAAAGAACGCAGTCCGGCTTCGATATGCGCGATCGGGACGTGGATTTTGGCCGCCGCGATTGCTCCTGCCAACGTTGAGTTCGTGTCGCCATAAAGAACGATGCAGTCGGGTTTCTCCTTTATTAATATGTCCTCAATGCCTTCTGTCATCTTTGCTGTCTGCACGCCGTGCGACGCTGAGCCGACTCCTAAATTGTAGTCGGGCTGCGGAATGCCGAGTTCGTCGAAAAAGATCTGCGACATATTCTCATCATAATGCTGGCCTGTATGCACGATGACTTCATGCACCTCTTTGCTGAAATGTTCCTTTATGGCGCGGCTCAGTGCCGCCGCTTTGATGATTTGGGGTCTTGCCCCAATGACTGTTACTATCTTCATGTTTGTCTTGTGTATTCGTTTTGTCAGCTTCTGCTTTTTTGTTTTCAAATTTCATTTTGGTCGGCGAAGCTGTAATATCGGTTTTCTCCTATAATTAAATGGTCTAACACCTTGATGTTTAATATATTACCGCAATCAATCACGTTTCTCGTCAGTTCTCTGTCCGTTTTGCTTGGCAGCACGCTGCCTGATGGATGGTTATGGCATAACACAACCGCAGTTGCTTGATTTTCAATGGCAATCTTGAATATTTTTCTCGGGTCGGCGGATGTGCCGTTCAGTCCTCCGACTCCGATCTGCTCCATTTTTATCACGTTGTTTGCCGAGTTTAGAAGCATGATCCAGAACTGCTCGTGTGTCAAATCCGACATTCTCGCGTAAAAATACTCGAATGCCTCCGAACTGCTATGTATCTCTGTCTGTTTTGCCGCTTCCGCGAAGCGTCGCCGTCGGCCTAACTCAAGCGCGGCTGCCACCGTCACTGCCTTTGCCTGCCCAACGCCTTTGTATTTTGTTAATTCATTGATACTCAGCTGAGAAAGGCATATCAGGTTGTTTCCTACATCGTTCAGGATGTGCCTCGACAAATCGACTGCGGTCTCTTCCATGTTGCCCGAACCCAATAATATTGCGATGAGTTCAGCATCGCTCAGAGCTTCTTTCCCTTTTTCGAGCATCTTCTCTCTCGGACGGTCGCTCACGGCCCAGCCTTTGATGCTTTTTGCAAAAGATTTCATAAAAATAATTTTTCGCAAAAATACACAAAAATCACGACCTGCTGATGTCGAATGTCAAAAAAAAGCAGGAGACTGAATGTTTTTTGTCTCCTGCTTCTTGTATCTCGTCTTGGAAAAACTATGCGAGTTTCGCTGTGAAATGTGCGAGTTTTGACTTCAAGTTGGCGGCTTTGTTGCGGTGGATGATACCACGTTTTGCCGTGCGGTCGATGACCTTGTACATTTCTGAAAGCTTTGCCTCTGCATCGGCTTTGCTTGTTAATTCCCTGAAGCTTCTGACTGCAGCACGCATTGCTCTTGCATAGAAGCGGTTGTGTAAACGTCTTTCTTCTGTTTGACGGATTCTCTTCAACGACGATTTGTGATTTGCCATATTTTTTATATATTTTTATTTCTTTTTCTATTCTTCTTTTTCGAGCTGCAAAAATAGATATTTTTTGCATACGAAAAACATTTTTCTGAAAAAAATTTCAACAAATTATTTCTGAGTTGTCACCTTTATTAATAACGTCCTTTAAAATGACCTCGACGAAACTGTTTTTCTCTAACCCTTTGGCTTTCAGCCGCAACGGGATGTAGTTCTCTCCGTAGCCCCGCGCCGTGCCGTCGGCCATGATGCGCTCGATCAGCATTTTCTGCGGCTTGCCGAGCATCAGGTTGAAATATTTCAGCTTGTTTTCAGCCGAAATCTGTCTGATGACTGCACTCCGCTCGGTCTTCACCGTCTCCTGGACCTGATTCGGCATCGCTGCTGCTTTCGTGCCTGTCCTGACTGAGTATTTGAATGTGTGGATGTGGCTGAAGCCGATTTTTCTGCACAACTCCGCGCTCTCGGCAAAGTCTTCTTCGGTCTCGCCCGGAAAGCCGACGATGACATCCGTAGTGATGTTGAAATCTGGCACGGCGCTCTTGATCCTGTCGCACATCGCCTTGAACTGCGACGCCGTGTAATGACGGTGCATCTCGCGCAGGGTGCTCTCGGCTCCGCTTTGCAGGCAGATGTGCATGTGCGGCGCGAGTTTCGGATTTTCAAACAGCTTCAGGAAACGGTCGCTGAAATTGTCCGGCTCAATCGACGAGATTCTTACCCTGAAGTCGCCGTCGATCTTTAAAATACCTTCAACCAGCTGCTCGAAATTCACGTTTTCATATTGATAACGCCCCATGTTCACGCCGGTCAGGACGATTTCCTTGAAGCCGTGGTCAACGACCTGACGTATGTTGTCGTATATGTCTCTGTCGCAACGGCTTGTGGCTCTGCCTCTTACGTTCGGGATGATGCAATAGGAGCAGAAGTTGTTGCAGCCGTCGTGTATCTTTATCAGGCTTCTGGTGTGGAAGGTGTCGAAAGCCGGGCTGTAGCTGAAAAGGTCTTTGTCAAAGCCTTCAGGATCAACTGTTTCGCCTTTCATATAACTGTCGATAATGCTGAAAGTCGAGTATTTCCTTTCGTTGTCGATGGCGAAGTCGATGACGCCCGAGCCGAGCATCTCCTGTTTGCGGTGGTTCACCATGCAGCCGGTCGCGGCGATGACGGCGGCGGGGTGGGAGCGGCGTATCTGGTTCAGCGCCTGCCTGCATTTCTGGTCGCTCTGGTTCGTCACCGTGCACGTGTTGACGATGTAGATGTCGGCATCCTCCTCGTTCTCAACGACTTCGTAGCCCGCCGCCTTGAACTGCGACGCCAATGCATCAGTCTCGTACAGGTTCACCCTGCAACCCAATGTCTTGAACGCAACCTTCACCACTTTCTACTTTATAAACTTTATAACTTTCAACTTTCCAACTCCACACGCTCGCCTTCGATTGAAAGCTCCGTCGCGCTCGTCACCTTCACCGTCACAATCTGTCCGATGAGTCTTTTGTCGTTCGATTTGAAACGGATCACGATCTTGCCTTCCGTATGCCCTGTGAGATAGCCGTTTTTCCTGTCGCAGCCTGTGACGAGCATCTTCTGTGTCTTGCCCACAAGTCCTTGATTATAAACGAGAGAGTGTTTCATCAACTCGTCTGTCAGGATGTGATAACGCTCGCGTTTCTTCGATTTCGGCACGTCATCGACCCATGTCGAAGCCACCGCTCCGGGGCGCACGCTGTACTGCGCGATGAACGCCATGTTGTACTTGAACTCCTCCATCGCCTTGCGGGTGTTCTCGAACTCCTCTTCCGTCTCGCCGGTGAATCCGACAATGATGTCTGTGAATATCGTCGCCGTCGGAAGTAACCTTCTGATTGTCTGGATGATATGACGATACGCCTCAAGGTTGTGCTTGCGGTTCATCCTCTGAAGCATGGCGTCGTCGCCCGACTGTATCGGTATGTGAATCTGTTTTGCCAGACATCTGTACTGCGAGATGACCTCGATGACTTCGTCGCTCATGTCGCGCGGATGCGGCGAGGTGAAATAAACCCAGAACTCCTTGCCGCTCTCGTCACCGTATTGCCCGACGCGTCTTAACAACTCCGCGAAGTTTATCTCTTCGCCCTTCTTGTCGAGACCGTACGAGTTGACGTTCTGTCCGAGCAAAGTGATTGATTTATAGCCTTTGTCAACAAGACATTTCAGTTCCGCCAAAATCTCCTCCGACTTCCTTGACACTTCGCGGCCTCTTGTGTAAGGCACGGCGCAGTAGGTGCAGAACTTGTTGCATCCGTTCTGAATCGGGATGAAAGCCTCGAACTCGGAGAGGTGGTCCGGCTCGATGACCCAGAAACGGTCCATGTTCGCCGACGGGTTGATATTCTCAAAGCGTTTCGGTGTCGTGTTATTAATATAAGGTGCGGTGAAATGAACCTGCCTGACTTGTCCGGCTGGTGCGTCGTCGGTCGGTTGCTGTCCGCCGACTGGCACGAAGACTCCGTATTGCTTGATCATGTCGGGCAAATCCGGGAGTTCGTTCATGGTGAAAACCAAGTCAAAGAGCTTCACGAAACGCTCGCGGTCGGTAGGCAGGATGCAGCCTGAGACGAAGGTGATGCAGTTGCGGCTCGCCTTCATCTCGTTCCATTTCAATATGCGGCTATATACTTTGTCGATGCCTTTCTGCCTCACCGAGCAGGCGATGACGCCTAAGATCGTGGCCTCCTCTTCCTTGTCGGTCTCGCCGAACCCCATTCCTTGCAGCACGGTCCTCACGCGTTCCGTGTCGCTTCTGTTCATCTGACAGCCTAACGGCAGCAAAAAATATTTCATCAGTTTGAAAGTTTATAAAGTTTGTATAGTTACAAGGTCTGAAAATCAGCGAATAATATTTTTCGGTTGATTTTTAAAAACTGCGCAAAATTACAAAAAAACGCGGAAAATCATTAGTTGGATTCGTGAAATTTGTGGCGAATGACTAATATATCAAACTCGCGATGTCTTTTGCGATTTGGTTGTCGCCGAAATCGGGGGCTTCTTTGATGCTCGCGCCGGTCAGGGTGCGCTCCGTCTCCTCAATCAGCTCAGGCTCAAGTCCGTCGGTGGCGATGGAAATGCTCTCGATGATTCCATTTCTCTCGTTGACATTCAAGTCGATTTCGGCAAGCCCCCACGAGAATTGTGCGCTTTTCTTCGCATGGAAATTGCGCCATTTGCCAAAAAGGTATTCATCGCTGGCGAAGATGTCTCTGGTTTTTATGACATCGTCTGTCAACAGGTCATCGAAGCCAATGGTTTCCGGCTTCATCTCATAGACGTTCTCGAATGCCTTGATGAGATATGGTATTATCGTATCTGATGTTATATCAACGATTTCCGAGAGGTTGATGATTCTGCTTGCCACCGATTTTACGCCGTGTTTCTGCAGTTTCGCAGGATTGACTTTTAGGTATTTCGTCAGTTTCTCTGTGTCGGTCTTGATGAGGATTGTGCCGTGATGGAGCCGTCGTTCTTTGAAGAAACCAAAGGCGTTTCCGGAAAACTTGCGGTCGTCAAAGGTGAGGTCGTTCCTGCCCGAGATTTCTGTTTTCAACCCCAGATATCCGAGTGCCATCTGTATGACTTTCAGCTGTTTCCTGACGTCATAAAGGTTTTTGTGTGCCACGAAAGAGAAATTCAGATTACCGAGATCGTGATAAACCGCGCCGCCGCCGGTTCTGCGACGTGCCGCGTGTCCGCCTTCCGAAAGAAGCATATCGACGTTGCATTCCGTGAATGGATTCTGGTTGTAGCCGTAAACGACAGTCTGTTGGTTCTTCCATAGGAACATAGTCACGGTATCGTCATCGCCGCCATTCAAAAGCGAACTTTCAACAGCAAGGTTCAGATGCGGATTGTATTGATTGCCAATGATGATTTGTGCTCTGTGATTCATAAACTATTTTCCGATAATATAGCCGATGCCGAATTGTATGCAGATGTTTTTGTTGTTTCTTCCGTATTTCATGACATTTGTCAGACCGAAATATACGCGGAGGCTGATTAGAAAGTCGTTTTCTTGTGTGATGTTGTTGGTATAAATGCCTGCCAAAATGCCGCAGTCGAAGACGTTATAATCGGTCGGGCTGAGTTTTGACGGCACCCAGCTCTCGTTTCCGATTTTGTTTTTTTCTTTTCCGCCAAGGCAGAAACCAACCTGCGGACCTATTTCAATGCCGAGTATGTCGGTGAAATAGTATTGATAGACAATGGGAATCGCAAGATAATGTAGGTGTATCTTGTCGTAAATCTTGACTTTTACGCCTGTCGTGTCGATGGATTTGTTCGCGCTCATGCCGCCGGTTGTGTAAAGCAGCTCGGCCAACAGGCTGCTGTTTTCAGAGATGTGAAATTTGCCGCCCGCACCAGCCGTGAGTCCGACTTTAAGCCCCGATTCGTTGTCGCCGTTTATCGTTGTCATGTTTAGGCCGGCTCTGAAACCGAGGTCAATATTGCCCGTGTGATTCTGCGCATTCATCTCTATTTCCGAGATGAGAACGAACATCGTCAGGATAAAAAGCGAGAGCTTCACCCTGAGATTCGTCTTTATATGTGCAAAATGTTTCAGCATCAACAATTTAAATAAAAAAAACAGAAAACAAACGTTGCCGCCTCACGCGAAACTTCTGTCTTCTGAATTCAATATCATAAAGATTTTATAAATCTTGTAGTCTCTCCGGGATTTGAACCCGAGTTACCAGGATGAAAACCTGACGTCCTAACCAGACTAGACGAAGAGACCCCGTTTTTTAGCGCTGCAAAAATACAACTTTTTTGAATACAAAAAAGAAAAAAATTAAAAAAACTAAAATTTCATTAAACTATTGAAAAACAATTGTTTGCTGTTTTTTTAGTTGTTACATTATTCAAAAGTAAGTGAAATTTGGAACGTGTTGTTACGTAATCTGTCGAAACTGCTGTCCAAAATTTGGTTTTCCTTGTCTAAGACATTAAGCAGTCCCCAGCCCATTTTCAACTCGATACCGAACTTGAAATAGCTGTTGTAGAAGTCAACGCCGGCACCTATTTCGGCGGCTATGTCAAAAAGTTTGGTTTTGACTTTGATAATCTGGTTCTCGTCAGATTTGTTGGTGTTCTTCCTGCCAGTCGCATCAAATCTGAAGTTTGCGCCACCGATGACGTATGCCGCGAAGTTGTTGAATCTCTTTGACTTGTATTTTACATTCAGTGGGAGTTCGATGATAACAGCGTCCCACATCGCGTTTGTGGATTTTATCAGATAAAAGCCATTGTCGGTTTTGGGGCTGTTGACAAGGCTGTCGCTGTACATGTAATACTGAAGGTCGCGGCGGCCGAAACTCAATGTCGGCGTGAGCCGGAGGTCGAAATATTTGCCGAGACGCAGGTTGCCGACGATGCCGACGGAGAATCCTGGTGATGGCACTGATGCCACGCCAGCAACGTAATAGGTGTAGCCATCGTGCCAGTTCTCGTCCCATGAGTTGTTCGACTGGTCGCTGCTGTATGCAATACTTTGATAGTCTTTGACATAGTCAACGTTGAATGACATTTGGTTGAAACCGAGGATGAACCCGAAATGGTATGGCTGGTTGTCGTAATTCGGAAGGTTGCTCGGACTTTTGCGCTGTGCAATGGCACTTTGCGGCAGCAGGCAAATCAATAACAATGCTGCAACGATAAACTTTTTATATTTTGACAATGTTGATTTCATGGGTGGTATAACGCAGAAGTGTTTGTGTTATTGTATTTTTTCCGTTTCTTTTAAAAGTCTTTCCTTGTTGACCGGAACCGCGCCGATTTCTTCGCAGACAAGACCGCCGGCAAGATTGGAAATCGCTGCAATATTGCATGCATCTTGCTGACATACAAGGCATAACATCGCCACAGCCAAGACCGTGTCGCCCGCTCCGGAGACATCGGCAATCTTCCTCAGATGTGCCGGAATATGCCAATGCTTCCTCCCGTCCCCATCGTCTTCTTGGATTAAGACACCGCGCTCTGACAATGTGTTCATCACAAAACGGCAGTTCAGTTTGTCCTGCAACGCATTCACACCTATTAATATATTGTCGATTGTGTCGGTCTGAAATTCAACGTTGATGCCTTCCCTGAGTTCCTTTAGGTTCGGTTTGAATAACGTGCAATTCTTATACGCCAAAAAGTTGTTTTTCTTCGGATCTACCCCGACGGGGATGCCTCTGTCGTTGGCGGCTTTTATCGTAAACCTTATTATGTCTTCCGTAAGGACGCCTTTGTTGTAATCTTGAAGGATAATGCCGTCGATTTTTTCGGTTTTGAGAATTTCGTCAATCTTCGCGCAAAGCATAACATTCTCATTGTCAGTGAGGTTGAATGTGTCTTCATCGTCAACTCTAAGCATTTGCGCGTTGTTCCCGATGATACGGTATTTTGTTGTCGTGCGCCTGTCACTGCTCTTTATGATTCCTGTCTCCGGCATCTTGTGCTGCGCAAGCAGATTGAAGAAGTCATTAGCCTTGCTGTCGTTGCCTACCACAGTGCACAATATCGGTTCCGCGCCGAGTGCTTTGATGTTCTGCGCCACATTCGCCGCACCGCCGAGACGCATGAAACGCTCTCTCACCGCCACTATCGGCACTGGGGCTTCAGGCGAGATGCGCTCGACCTTACCGGTGAGATAAAGGTCGAGCATCACGTCACCTATTATCATGATTCTCTTGCTGTTAAAAGAATCAAAGAGTTCAGCTGTCTTTCCTTTTTGCATTGTTATTTCAGTTTCGCCAACGCCTCTTTTATGCGCTTGGCAGCTTCTATGAGCTTGTCTTCCGATGTGGCGTAAGAGAGTCTGATGCAGTCGTCGTTGCCGAACGCGCCGCCGGCCACGCAAGCCACGTGCGCGTTGTAAAGCAGATACATGCACAGGTCGTCGCTGTTCTTGATGACAGTCGTGCCGTCACTCTTGCCGTAATACGACTTCACTTCCGGGAACATATAAAACGCGCCGGCCGGCATGCTCAACTTGATGCCGGGGATGGCTGTAAGCAGACCGTAGAAGGTATCGCGACGATGTCTGAAGGCTTTGATCATGGCACTGACTTCCTCTGAGTTTTCGGGGCTGAGTTCCATTGCTTTCAGTGCGGCTGCCTGAGCAATGGTGCAGATTCCAGATGTGTATTGCCCTTGAATCTTGTTGCACGCGCCGACAATCTCTTTCGGGGCGGCGATGTAGCCGATTCTCCATCCTGTCATGGCGTAGCCTTTCGCCACACCGTTCACTATCACGAGACGGTTTCTCAACTCGGTGAACTGTCCCATTGACTCATGCTTGTGCTCGTACTGGATGAACTCATAAATCTCGTCGGAGATGATGATGATTTCAGGGTGTTTCTTGAAGACTTCAACGAGCGACACAAGCTCTTCTTTCGTGTAAACGGAACCGCTCGGGTTGCACGGAGTGCTGAAAATGAACGCCTTGGTGTTAGGCGTGATGGCTTCCTCAAGCTGTTTCGCGTTGATCTTGAAGTTCTGTTCAGCCGTCGTCTTGATGAAGACAGGCGTGCCGTTGGCGAGTTTCACCATCTCAGGGTACGAGACCCAGAACGGTGCCGGTATTATCACCTCGTCGCCTTCGTCGAGGATGGCGAGGAACACGTTGGTTATTGCCTGCTTCGCGCCGTTCGACACGATGACGTCGGCATCAGTGTAGTCAAGACCGTTGTCGCGTCTCAGTTTCTCGGCTATGGCCTTGCGCAACGCCGGCGTGCCCGGGACAGGCGGATAATGCGTGTCGTTGTTGCTGATGGCGTCGATGCCGGCCTGCTTCGCACTTTCCGGCGTGTTGAAATCCGGCTCGCCAATGCTCAACGAAATGATGTCGATGCCTTGGGCCTTCAATTCACGGCTTTTTTGGGTCATTTTCAACGTGGCTGATTCGGCCATGTTAATTACTCTTTTCGATAAGATGGTTGATTCCATAATGAATTTACTCTTTGATTTATTATAATTAATTAGTAATCAATATTTTAAATAATTGCGGCGACTCTGTCGTACAATGCGCAAAGTTAATTATTTTTATGTTTCTAAAACTTTTGTTTGAAAAAAATAAGTTTGGTACAAAATATTGACTAATTTTGCGGAATATTATTGAAAAAATGAATACACTTACTTGGGTTATTTTGGTCGTCGTCGTCTTGATTTTTGTCGGCGGAATGATTATGACGCGAAAGGATGACGATGCGAAGAAGAGTTTCAGAAATGGAGTAAACGACATGATTCACAAAAATGAAGATGTTGATAATCTGAAGGTTATCTCGTATAAAGTTGTCATTCCATTGCGTATTCAGGCTTGCGAGAGACTCTTGCTCTACCTCGAAAGGATAAAGTTTTCGATTTTGGTGAAAAGGGTCTTCGTGCCAGGTATGTCGCGTGATGATTTTCAAATCTCGCTTATCCAGAATGTGCAGGATGAGTTTGAGCATAATCTTGCACAACGTTTGTATGTCGCGGAAGATACATGGCAGCTTGTGAACCTCGCAAAGGAAGAGGTACTTCAGAATATCAATGCTGCATTTAACGATAATTTGAATTCTGATTCGGCAGCTATTGCCATGATTATTAGTTCGTTTCAAAATCCGATAGCGGAAAAGGCAATTCTTGGCTTGAAGATGGAGTTCGATTCTTTTTTGGTTTGAAAATAAATGATGAAAATATGAAAGTTGAGTTTTCTGCTGCACAGATTGCAGCAATGTTAGGTGGGAAGGTTGATGGCGACCCGGAGACAAAGGTTTGTAATGTGGCGCGTATCGAAGACGGCGCACCCGGGATGTTGAGCTTCTTGGCGAATCCTAAGTATATCCATTATATTTATGAGACGGAATCGTCGATTGTGTTGGTCAACGATGATTTTGTGCCGACGGCTCCGGTCAAGGCGACGATGATACGCGTGCCGGATGCATACGAGGCTTTTGCACAGTTACTTGCTGTATATCAAGAATATACAAACAATAAAGTCGGTATTTCTGACCTTGCTTTCATTTCAGACGATGCCGAATACGGCGAGAATTGCTACATCGGAGAGTTCGCTTTCATTGGGAATAGAGTGAAAATTGGAAAGAACGTGAAGGTATATCCGCAGGTTTATGTCGGCGATGATGTCGTAATCGGTGATGACACGGTTCTTTACCCTGGCGTGAAGTTGTACGCCATGACGCATGTCGGGAAGAATTGTATCGTCCACGCAGGTGCCGTCCTCGGTGCCGATGGCTTTGGCTTCGCCCCGCAGCCTGACGGGACTTACAAGAAAGTTCCTCAGATAGGCAACGTGGTTGTGGGTGACAATGTCGAAATAGGTGCGAATACGACAATTGACCGCTCGACGATGGAATCGACCAAGATTCATGATGGAGTCAAACTTGACAACCTTATCCAAATCGCTCACAATGTTGAACTTGGTGAGAACACTGCCATTGCCGCACAGTCGGGCATCGCCGGGTCAACGCATGTCGGAAAGAATTGCGTCATAGCAGGGCAGGTCGGTATATCAGGGCATCTTCAGATAGCCGACAGAACTACGTTCGGCCCACAGTCGGGTGTCATGAGTAACGTCATGGAACCAGGAAAAACGTTGATGGGATACCCTGCCTACGACTATAGGACTTACATGAAAGACACCGTCAGACAGCGTCATGTTGCGGAACTTGAAACACGCATCGCAGAACTTGAGAAAAAACTTGAAACTTTATTGTCGAAGTAAGGAATAAATTAGTATTTTTGCGCCATATTTATGTATTTTGAAAATATCTATGGTGGAAAAACAACATACGATAGCTAAAAGCGTGAGTATCAGTGGGACAGGCCTTCATACCGGTCAAAATGGTACGCTTACATTCCATCCGGCTGAACCGAATCATGGCATAAAATTCAGAAGAATTGACATAGAAGGGCAACCCGTTGTGGAAGCTCTCGTGAAAAATGTTGTTGATACATCCCGCGGCACGACCATTGCACAGAATGGTGTGAAGGTTTATACCATCGAGCATATCATGGCTGCCTTGAGGGGCTTGAATGTCGATAACGTACTTATTGATATTAATTGCGAAGAACCTCCAATCCTTGACGGCAGCTCCAAAATCGTGATGAACGTCCTGAAAGAAGCTGGCGTTGTTGAACAAAATGCTGAGCGTAAATACTTGAAAATTAACAAGAAGATAGTTTATACACACCCGAAAGTCGGCTGCAAGATTGCCGTTGAGCCAGCTGATGAGTTCTCCGTTGACGTGAAAGTTGACTATAACTCACAGGTGCTTAACGTTCAGGAAGCTCATCTTCACGACATCAGCGAGTTTGAAAATGACTTCGCCCCGTGCCGCACCTTCGTGTTTTTCCAGGAATTGGAGATGTTACTCAACTACAACCTCATCAAAGGCGGTGACTTGTCGAATGCCATCGTTTTCGTGGAGAAACAGGTGACAGAAGATGACCTCAAACGTGTCGCGTCTCTTTTCCATAAAGATATGGTCAGTGTTCATGAAGGCGGAATCCTCAACAACGCGACGCTTCGTTTTGAAAACGAACCGGCACGCCATAAGCTACTCGACCTTATTGGTGACATGACTCTTCTCGGAATGCCAATCAAGGGGAAAGTAACTGCTTATAAACCAGGACATTTCGCAAACACGGAGTTTGTGAAGCAGATTGTAAAAGAAATGGGATTGTAAAATTTTTCTGATGAATATTAAAAGTCCGAGTGCGTCATTGCATTCGGACTTTTTTGTAAGTGTCATTGAGAAATTCCCCGACAGCTTGATATGAAAATCTGGCTGATATGCTGTCTCTCAATGTGTTAGTGTCGTAATCGCTGAATTTATTCAGCATAATATGCAATGCGTCAGCCAAAGACCCGGAATCTCCCGGCGGGACAAGCAAGCCGTTGCTCTCATTTATTATTTCAGGAATTCCGCCGACATTGGTGCTCACAACCGGCAGTCCGCACGCCAACGCTTCCAGAATCACAACGGGCATGTTCTCGTAATTGCTTGATAGAACCAAGAAGTCGCCCGACGCGAGTTCGTCGGCAAGTGCCTGACCTTGCAGTAGTCCGGTGAAAATGATGTTTTCATGGTTCAATTTTGAAAAGGCATATCGTTTCAATTTCTCAAAATCAACACCGTCTCCGATAAAAACGCATTGATATTCAGTGTGTTTATTTTCAAGAATCGACAAGGCATCAATGAGTCCGCTGATGTTTTTCGATTTGTCCTCAAAACAGGAGACATGTACAATCTTCGTCTTCTCGTTGTGCCTCTCAACAGGTCTGAAAACATTTACATCAACGACATTCGGCAGTACCACGTAGTTCTTGTTCTTTAACCCGTGACTTCGCATCGCTTTCGTGAGATTTTCCGTCACGGTTGTCGTCATCTCCGCATTTCTGACAACAATTTTCGTCGCAATTTTTCTAAAAAATCCTCTGAAATCGTTTCCAGGCAGATAACGCGACCAATGTTCTGTAATAATATAAGGTGTGCCATGAACGATTTTCTGCCAAAGCGCAACTACGCCACATCGTGTCAATACATGGACATGAATAATGTCGGGTTTTTCTAATAGTTTGAATGCTAATAAGTTGGCTTTTAAAAACCTGAACAAAGAGAAGATTTTTGATTTCGGTTTCTTATAATAAACCCTGACAGTCTCGACGTTGTTTTCGTTTGTTTTTACAATATCAAATTTCCTTGCAAGCGTCTCGTCTGCATGAACGTAAACAACGCTTATGTCGTTGTACAGCGCTGCAGCCTCGGCATGACGATGCACAAACAACCCGAACATCGGGTCGTATCTGTGCGGATACCACCGCGCAAGAAATATGATATGTTGTCTTCCTTCGACCACGCGAAAAGTCTTTATCTCATGTCGATTATCTCTGCGTCAGGATAATCTTGTTCGTTGAATGTGAAGAAGTTATCTGGCAGAACCTGATTCGTGATAAATTTCGTGATGCTATAAACAAATTCGCTGTCATTGTTGTCGAAAAGATGAACTTCTTTGAGTTCCATTGTCTTCGTGCCGATAATGACCACGAGTCTGTTGAAATTCTCGTCTTTTTCTTTTGGTGTGACCTCGATTGACATTCTTGACATATCGTTGCCATTCAGGAATTTCGCGTTAATGTTGTCATAATATGAATTGATTATCGACAATGGTGAGCCACCGCCTTCCGAATCAACGGAACTGATCATAACTTCCTGTGAATCTGGCATATAAGTCCATAGTGTCGTGCCGTCGCAAATCATTTCCTGGCCGGCGATGTTCAACTTGTACGAATCGCCTTGCAGGTGGCCTGTTCCTGTCATCAGCTCGTCAATGCCTGCGGCGGTGTTTATCATCCGGTAATCAAAGGCGATTTCGATGTTGTCGTATGACTTGAGTTTATCGACTGCCGCTTTGAAAACCTGTTCTGCGTTCTGGGCGAAAGTGTTTGTAGCCAATGCTAAGATGCTGATTATAAGCATTAAATATTTTTTCATAAGACACCGTTATTTTTAATGTTATCTTCTAAATCCAAGTCTTTCAAAAATTGTTCGAGTGCAAATTCCGTTGCGACTTTAACTTCGCGCTGTTTGCTGCCAGCGAATGGCCCGACGATGCCGGCTTTTTCAAGCTGGTCGATGATTCTGCCAGCCCTGTTATATCCGAGTTTCAGCTTGCGCTGAAGCATTGATGTCGAACCTTGCTGTGTCTGGACTATAATCCTCGCGGCATCTTCAAACAACGGGTCACGTTCATTAGGGTCAGACATCTCTTTCGACGCGCCGCTATCTTCCTGTTCATCAGGGCAGTCGGGGAGGAGGAACGCCTCTGGATACCCGCGCTGGTCGCCGATGTAGTCGCATATCGCCTCGACCTCCGGCGTGTCGATGAACGGGCATTGCAGACGGACGAAATCGTTGCCTGTCGAGATGAGCATGTCGCCGCGGCCTACTAGCTGGTCGGCGCCGTTGCTGTCGAGGATCGTCATGGAGTCGATGCGGGAGAACACGCGGAAGGCGATACGTCCGGGGAAGTTCGCCTTGATCAGACCGGTGATGACGTTGACGGAAGGACGCTGTGTCGCTATGATGATATGTATGCCGATGGCGCGGGCCAGCTGCGCGAGACGTGTTATCGGCGTCTCGACTTCCTTGCCGGCAGTGATGATAAGGTCGGCGAACTCATCAATGACAAGCACGATGTACGGCATGAAGTGATGCCCGTCGTACGGGTTCAGCTTGCGGCTGATGAATTTCGCGTTGTATTCCTTGATGTTACGAACTCCCGCGTCCTTCAAAAGCTCGTAACGGTTGTCCATCTCAATACACAGTGAGTTGAGCGTCCGCACCACATTCTTCACATTCGTGATGATGGCCTCCTCAGCGTCAGGCAGTTTCGCAAGGTAATGTCGCTCGATTTTCTGGTATAAACTTAATTCGACTTTCTTGGGGTCAACAAGCACGAACTTCAGTTCCGACGGATGTTTGCAGTAGAGTAGGGAGGCTATTATCGCGTTGATGCCCACCGACTTACCTTGACCTGTCGCACCGGCCATCAGGATGTGCGGCATCTTCGTGAGGTCGGCCACGTAGCTCTCGTTGGTGATGGTCTTCCCGATGCCGAAAGGTAACTCGTAGCTGCTCTTCTGGAATTTCTCCGAACTGATGATGGAACGCATCGAGACAATCTGCGGCTTCTGGTTTGGCACCTCAATGCCTACGGTACCTTTGCCGGGGATAGGCGCGATGATACGGATGCCTATCGCCGAAAGACAAAGCGCAATGTCGTCCTGCAGTCCTTTTATCTTTGAAATCCTGACACCCGCCGCAGGCACAATCTCATACAATGTGACTGTCGGTCCGATGGTCGCCTTGATTTTGTCGATGGTTATTGAATAGTTTTTCAGTGTCTCAACGATGCGGTTCTTGTTGGCTTCCAGCTCGTCACGGTCAACGACAGCAGTGCCGTCACCGTAGTCTTTCAGCAGGTCAAGCGTGGGGAGCTTGTAGGTCGAAAGCTCAAACTTCGGGTCGTACAAAGTGTCCATGCCGAAATGCTCGCCGTTTTCCTTTACTTGCTTTTCCTCTTGATTCTCAGTGACTTCTATTGAAATGTCATCACCATCCTCATCGCTCGGAACATCTTCTGTTTCTATCTTTTCAACCTCTTCACATGCTTTTTCTTCGGTTGTTTCTTCTTTTGATGTCTCTTCCTCGGCGGATAATTCGATTTCGTTGTCTTTCGCGGTTTCTTCTTGTGAAATTGTTTTCTTAATTACTTGAATTTCAACGTCTTCCTCTTTTTCATCATTCTCGCCTTCATCGCTGTTTAATTCAAATTCAACGTCTTCCTCTTTTTCATCATTCTCGTCTTCGTCGCTGTTTAATTCAAATTCAACTTCTTGCGGTTTCTCAATATATTGATTATCATCAAACTTATCCGTAATTACTCCATTATGCTCATTTTCACATTCACAATGGTCTTCATCTTCGTCTGTGGTATCTTTTTCCCTTTTGAGGAAGTCAAATTTGATGTCAAATGTGAAAATAATGTATGTTATCGCACTGAAAATCAGCAATAAAACAATTCCTACAGTGCCGATATAGGGATAAAGGTAGTCGTCAAACAATGTCGAGCCGAATCTTCCGATGAAGATGTTGTGACTTGGATTTTTTGTATTGAGAATCAGCGCCATAAATAGTGGAATCCAAATGAGGAAGACCATGGCATATTTCCAGAGAGTCCAGCCGCCAATCTTTATCTTTCTGAAAATCAGCTTGATGCTGAAATAGAACCACAGGAAGAGAAGATAAACTGTTCCGATGCCGAACATCTCTTCGCTCATGAAAGTCCCTATTTTTGCCATGAACTCGCCGGTTTCTTTGGTGTCGGCGATGCCGAAATACCTCCTCGCGTATGCGATGAGGAAAAACAATCCGACTATGACAAGGAATATGCCCGTGCAGATTCTGCCTCTGCCGTCGGATTCTTTCTTGCGTTTGGCGACTGTGTTTGAGTTTTTTTTCGTCTTCGGCGAGTCTGTTTTACTCTTTGAACTGCTTTTTTTTGTTGTGGTTTTTTCTGGCAATTCTTGGGGATCTGGCGCCGGTGTCCTTAATCTATTCTTGTTTTCTGCCATTATTCATTATTTTGGAAAATGAAAAAATCTGTTCCAACGGAACTTTCCTGAACGTGGGTCGTTTGATAACCAAATACATATCGGTTTGCCAATGATGTGGTCAACAGGGACATAACCCCAGAAACGCGAGTCTTGTGAGTTGTGCCGGTTGTCGCCCATCATCCAGTAATAATCCATGCCGAAAGTATATTCGTTTGTTTCTTTTCCGTTGATAAATATTTTACCGTCTTTGACAATCAAGGTGTTATGTTCGTATGCCGTGATGCAACGCGAATACAACGCGATGTTTTCGGGTGTCAGTTTCACTGTGGTTCCTTCCTGTGGAATCACGATGGGGCCGAAATTATCAACATTCCATCTGAAATGAAGTGTGTCGTTCGGGAATATCTCCTGTGAGACCTCCGTTCCGGCCGGCGCACATACCTTGGTCACCTCGGTCACAAACGGCTGTTTTGCAAATTCACCTGCTGTCTTCGCGTTCATGTTAAGCACAAACTCATTCGGGACAGGTGTCCTGTAACCCTCCGTGATGTCGAATTTGTCAAGCACTTTCTGGCTTATTCCAGTCCCGTTGATTTTGACGAGATAATTGTGCTGCATGTGTTCGGGCTGATAACCGATCTCATCATTGATATATACGACACCATCAATGATTTGCACTTTGTCGCCTGGCATTCCGATGAGGCGTTTGACATAATTCTCGCGCTTGTCAACCGGACGTGTTATGATGTTGCCGAACTGTACTTTGTTGTTGTTTACATAATCTTTTCCGTATGCTCTGACGAGTTGATAATAAGTCACATTGCTCTGATAGACTTCACTTAACGTGTCGCCTGCCGGGAAATTGAAGACAATGGGGTCATTGCGTTTTATCTTCGAGAAGCCTGGCAGACGATGGTAGCCGACCTGCGGGTGCTCAAAATATGACTTGGCTGTCTTTGACCATGGTAAAGTGTTGTGTACGAATGGCATGGCGAGCGGCGTGTTTGGGATTCGCGGCCCGTAGCCGATCTTGCTGACCATCAGATGGTCACCTGTCATGAGTGTGCCTTCCATACTCGATGACGGGATTTTGTATGCCTCAAAGACGAAAGTCCTGACGATGAACGCCGCAACGACAGCCCAGAGTATTGCGTCAAGCCAGTCGCGGACCCATCCTTTCGCAGGTCTGACAGTCGTCTTCGGGTCAAGGTATTTAAGCTCTTTCCTGCTCAATATCGGGAAATAAATGTACGGGAAAAGTGCCGCGGCAATGATTTCACCGAAATCATATCTTGCAAAGCATTTTGCTAATTCGATGAACATCAACATTATGATGAATGTGTTCAGATATGGGAAAAGAAGCAGCAGATAGCACCACCACTTGTTCCATCCGATGATTTTAGCGAGAATGTGCAGGTTGTAATAAGGCACGAACGTCAATGAGCGTTTGTATCCTGCTTTCTCAAAAAATGACGGACACGCCATCGTGAACACTGAAAAAACCAGCGGTAGAAGTATGATTGTCAAAAACATATTCATTTTGCAAATTGTTTGTTGTTCTATTTCTTTTATCTCTAATCTTTTTCTTTTATCTCTAATCTTTAATCTTTTAACTAATGCAGGAGGTCTTCCATCGTGAAGACACCTTTTTTGTCTTTCAGAAATTCCGCTGCAATGACCGCGCCGGTCGCGAAACCTTTGCGGCTGAATGCCTCGTGGCTCAGACTGATTCTGTCACATGCCGACTCCGCTGTTATCTCATGAATGCCGAAGATCTCTCCTTTACGTATTGCATTGACTCTTAATGTTTTGTCTTCGTCAATGTCAAGTTTCCAGCCATCGTAGTTGCTGTTGTTCGCTATGATGTCGTCGGCGAGTTTCACGGCGGTGCCACTTGGCTTGTCGAGCTTGTGGATATGATGTGTTTCTGTTATTTCTAATTCATAATCAAACTGTTTTGCGAATTTCGCCATCTGTTTGTTGAGGCTGAACACAAAATTCATGCCGATGCTGAAATTCGGGGCGTAAAACAGGGAGTGCCCTTCGTCGTCGCATCTTTTCTTAATCTCATCAAGGGTGTCGTACCAACCAGTCGTCCCGACAACAACCGGTATGTTGATGTCGAAGCATTTGTTGATGTTCGCGACCACCGTTGCTGGCGTGCTGAACTCAATCACGACATCGCATTTCGATATGTCTTCTTTGTTTCGATTCCATTCCTCCTCAGTATCAATGCGATGCAAAACCTTATGACCACGGGATATGGCGATTTGCTCAACCTCGTGTCCCATTTTTCCATAGCCTAATATTACAATCTTCATTTTCAAAAATTTAATCTCACGCTGACTCCGGCTGTGCCGATTCCATTCCCGTAGCCGTATGCGCAATCGTTGAATGACGGCTCCCACTTCGGCTCAACTTTCATCGTCAGGTTATCGTCTATTTCATAATAAAAAAAGTATGCGTCAACGCTGGCGTCAATGATTTGCACCACGTACCATGCTGCCATTATGATCCAGCTCAGCTCCATGTTCCTTCTGTAATAGTCGCGCAAGGTGATGAGGTTCTCGTTGGTGTATTTCCCTGCTTCCGTTTTGGCTTTCTCGCTGACATCCGTCTTGGTGCCTGCCTTGAAGTCGTATGCGTCACGGTAGAGCCGGTAGTCGTTGCCGTTGGTTATGGCGAAGTATCCTGTGGCGGCGAAACCTGCATAGACAATCGGCATTTTCCAGTATTTCCTGTTGTAAGCTTGCCCTGCGCCAGGAATCAAAGCGAGCCACGTCGCTTTCTTCGGGTCGTGTTTCCTCTGCCGCAACAAGGTGTCGTTCCCGCTTTCTTTTTTTGAATCCAATTCCGGAATCTTTATCAATATTGATGTACTCTCTTCTGAATTAACGGCCATATCTTGGGCTGTAAGACTTGGCGTTAAAATCAAAAATGACAAAAACATCAATATGTGTCTCATAATCAATTGTTTTTATTGATATAGTCAAGCAAGCGGTCAAACTCCTGGTCGTTCTTGAAGCTGATGGTCAGACTGCCTTTACCTCGACTGTTACGGCTGACTTTTACATTCATATTCAACGATTTGGAGATGTTCTCAGCTTTGATTCTGAAGTTTTCTGGCACGATGTCTTTTTGCCTTTTTATGCCTTTGACGGAAGTCTTGTTATTTGCGTTTCTGACTAAACTCTCGACCTGGCGGACGTTGAGCCCTTCGTCGATTATCTTCTTGAGTATCAACAGCTGTTCTTTCTTGTCTTCAATGCTGATGATGGCTCTGGCATGACCCATTGAGATGAATCCGTCGCGGAGGGCGAGCTGTATCTCTTCCGGCAGTTTGAGTAATCTGAGGAAGTTGGTGACTGTCGAGCGGTCTTTCCCGACTTTCTCGCTCAGTTGGTCTTGTGTGAGCTGGCATTCCTCGATGAGGCGTTGGTACGACAATGCCACTTCTATGGCGTTGAGGCTTTCGCGGTGGATGTTTTCGATGAGCGCCATCTCGAGCATCTGCTCGTCATTGGCCACGCGGATGAATACCGGTATTTTCTTCATTCCGGCGAGTCTTGATGCACGCAGACGCCGCTCGCCAGAGATGAGCTGGTATTTGTCGTAGCCCATTTTTCTGACCGTAACTGGTTGAATGACACCGTGTTGCTTTATTGATTCCGACAGTTCCTGAAGTGCTGTCTCGTCGAAGTCGTTGCGCGGCTGGAATGGGTTTGTCTCTATCTTGTCAATGTCAAGTTCCGCGATGGCGCCGGCCACATAGTTGCCGGAGATGTCGGCGGAGGTGATGTCGGTGTCGGGGCTTTGGAGTATTGCGTCGAGACCGCGTCCGAGGCCTCTCTTTTTGTTATTGTTTGTCGTCATTGTCAATGTTGTTGCGTTTGAGTATCTCTCTTGCGAGGTTGAGGTGGTTTATCGCGCCTGAACTTAGCGCGTCGTGCATGATGATGGTCTGCCCGTAGCTCGGCGCTTCGCTGAGCCGCGTGTTTACGCTTATTATCGTGTCAAATACCATCGACTGGAAATGTGTCTTCACCTCGTCAACCACCTGTTTCGAGATTCTTGTCCTGCTGTCGTACATGGTGAGCAGTATGCCTTCAATGTCAAGGTCGTGGTTAAATCTCGACTGCACTATCTTTATAGTATTCAGCAGTTTGCCAAGGCCTTCGAGCGCGAAGTATTGGCATTGGACGGGGATTATCACCGAGTCGGCGGCGGTAAGTGCGTTCACGGTGATCAGCCCGAGCGACGGCGAGCAGTCGATTATGATGAATTCGTATTCGTCTTTCAGTTGTGCAAGGGCTTTCCGCATCATCTGCTCGCGCTGCGGAAGGTTGATGATCTCGATTTCCGCTCCGACGAGGTCGATATGTGCCGGCAGCAGTGAGAGATTCGGGGTCTCAGTCTCCTTTATTGCGGTGCGCGGGTCGATGTTGTCGATTATGCATTCGTATATGCTGTTTTCTATGGTGTTCGGGTCGAAGCCCACGCCCGAGGTGGAGTTGGCCTGCGGGTCGGCGTCAATCAGTAACGTCTTGTGTTCCAACACTGCGAGGCTTGCCGCCAGATTGATGGATGTGGTCGTCTTGCCCACTCCGCCTTTCTGATTTGCTATAGCGATGATCTTTCCCATTTGCTTGTTTTTAATACCGAAATAGAACGTACAAAGATAGGGAAAAAATTGTAATGTAACTATGGTTTTTGATGAAAATTATCAACATTTTTGCGTCTTCCCGAAGTGTGCCGGCACATGGGGCGCAAAAAAAAAGATTTCCGAAGTGGCAGACACTCCGGAAATCCCTCGTTCTGTGTTGATTGTGTGTTCGTTGCTTAATTGTTGTCTAAACTGTCAAACCAGTTTTCAACATCGTCTTTCGGCTCGTCATGGCCTTCGTATTCCTTCGGCTCGTCGAAGTAGCCTTCCGGATACTCGCCGGTCTCAATGTAGTTCAATGTCTCTTTCAGCGCGTTTGCGAACTTCTCGAAGTCTTCCTTGTAAAGGAAAATTTTGTGCTTCTCATACGAGAAATGGTTCTGGTCTTCGTTGAAGCGACGTTTGCTTTCTGTTATCGTGACATACTTTTCATCATTTCTTGTGGCTTTCACGTCAAAAAAATATGTGCGTTTCCCCGCACGTACCGGCCTTGAAAACAATTCCTCGCGATTGTTCATCTTTTCATTTTCTTCCATACTTTTCTAATTTGATGTAATCGGCTGCAAAAGTATAAAAATTTTGAATATGCCCCGAAAAAATAATTTATTTTTTGAAGACATGAAAATCTCGCCTGAAATTGAACAATCTGTCGTCTGTGTTGTTCTATGTTCGGTTTTAGTTATACATTTCAATTTTCTCAGATGAAGAAGCACCTTTCGTTCCCAGCGTGGGTGCTTCTTTCTTTGAATTTGCTTCAGAATGAGATGTTTCTGTCGGGATACTTTAATTTCGTGACAATGCGTTTCGTATATTCAGGGAAGTCGCTTTTCATAATCCAGTCGTAATACTGCGGCTCTTTCCTGAAGACATCTTCCACGCGCTCGTCTTTGTGCTTGCCGAATTTGAAGACCGGCTTCCCTTTGTCATCATATACAATCTGTCCCATCAGGTCAACGTTCTGGTGATGTGATGAGAAATGAGCGAGTTCTGGTATGTCGTTTACAACTGGTTTTGTTGTAACTCCTTTGTTGTCAGTGTATTCCGCGTCTTTGTATTTGTCGAGCATCGCCATGAGAACTTCGTATGTGGCCATGGTGTCGGCATTGGCGGAGTGTGCGTTGTCGAAGTCTTTGTTCATGAAGAAACGGTATGCGCCGCGCAGTGTCCTCGGCTCCATCTTCATGAAAATATTCTGTACGTCGATGAGCTGACGGTCTTTCAGGTCGAAATTCACGCCGGCGCGGATGAACTCCTCAACCAACATCGGAAGGTCGAATTTCAGGATGTTGTACCCTGCAAGGTCACAGTTGCCGAAAAACCTCGAAATCTCCGGAGCAAGCTGCCTGAAAGTCCTTTCTTTCGACACATCTTCATTCGTTATCCCATGCACCGCTGTCGTCTCCGGCGGAATCGGACACTCCGGGTTGATGCGCCACGTGCGCTGCTCCTCCTCACCGTTTACATTGACTCTCAATACACTTACTTCTACAATTCTGTCATGAACCGGATTCAGCCCGGTCGTCTCCAAATCAAAAAATGCGATAGGTCGCTTCAAATTTAACTTCATTTCAAATGTTTTGTTTCACATCGTAAAAGTACGTTTTTTTTCAAAATGTTACATCTTTGGTGAAATTTTTTTTCATTTATTGAGTTGATTTTATAACTTGATGATACCGAAACATCAAAAAGTCATAGCGAGACGCAATCCACAGTTGGAGACTCCGATTACATTGGATGGATAGTTTCTTCTGCTTACCCTACAGAAATTTGGGTCGTAAGTCCAACTGCCGCCTCGCATTATGTGGTGTGTCCCTTCGCTTGGTCCAGTGGGATCGGTTTGCTCTGTGGAACAATAATGTCCTATCCAGTCGTGGCACCATTCCCACAGGTTGCCGCTCATGTCGTAAATGCCGAGCTCGTTTGGCATTTTGCTCCCGACAGGATGTGTGGTCTCGCCTGAGTTGGAGCCGTACCATGCCACAGCTTCTATATTGTTGCTTCCTGAATATTTGTATTTCTTGCTTTTATTTCCGCCGCGGGCTGCAAATTCCCATTCTGCTTCGGTAGGCATGCGAATCTCGAATTGATTATCCAAAATCTCGTTGAGAGTAGTTATAAACTTCTGGCACATATCCCATTTGACACAGTCAACGGGTAGTCTCATATTGTCGTGAATCATCGCTGGATTTGTGTCCATCACGGCTTTCCATAATTCTTGCGTCACTTCCATCTGACATATATAATACGGTGACAAATTTACGACATGAACGGGATATTCATTCCCATCAGGATCCTCTTGTCCTTGCTCTTCTGTGGCTCCCATTTCAAAAGTGCCTCCTTCAACCAAAATCATTGTGAAAGCTACATCATTAACAGAAAAGATGACAGTAGAATCTGTGTATTGTACATCATAAACATGCTTTACAATATTTTCTTTTTTGCATGAAAAGAAGGAAAACGATATTATGAATGTGAAGAATAATATCCCCAAACGCACAAAGTTATTCTGCATGACGCGGTTGCTTGTGAAAGGTTGAGATAAAATGATATTGTGCTGAAAACAGCAGGAGACCCAGTGTGTTCATGAGGATATGAGGTATGTATAGTAAAATGGCGGGCAGCGCATGACAGCGATATATGTTCTGCATATTCCCCAAAGCAGGGAACACCAGATTAAGTAGTGAGTGGATGCGTTGCTTTTTCTTGCTGATAAAAATAAACTCCCAGTAGTAACGCGCCAGCCTAAAGCCATGCCCAAGCCGTTCGGGATGAGCAGCCATTGAATTGATGTAGTTAAGGAAGCGTTTCCCTTGTTTGTCGGGCAGCAGCTGTGTTATATCGACGCGACCGGTGGCTTCTGAAGGGTGGATTCTTGTGCAGACGGCGGCGACGACACGCTCGAAATTATACTGTTTCGCCCTGTTTATCAAAGTTGAAACATCCTCATCGTCATATCGTTCCATCAACAGAATCAAATCGCGGTACCATTTCCCGCCTTCAAGAAAATGAAAGGCCAGATGTGATGACAAATACAGCCATCTGTCAATGTCATCAAGTTCGGAAACCACTTCATCTACAACTTTCAGTCGGGAAATCGAATCTGAGTTGAAACCGTTTATCGTGGCGGAAAAGAACTTTTTCGTGACGAGTGCGATATGGACGTCAACATTAGGAATGCGTTCCGAAGGGGAAATCATAGAGACTTTCCTCTTCGTATTCATTGCTGCTTCGTCGAGAGCGAAGGAGAACTCCGGGTGATAGCCGTCAGCCTGCAACGACCTGATAAATTCCATTGCGCGTTCAGCTGGAATGACGAGCAAATCTATGTCTTTCAACTCACGATCCAATGTGTCGGAATAAACGGAGCGTATGAGATCTATTCCTTTCAGAGGGACTATTCTGAAACGGCCTTTTGACTTGGCGCATATTTTATCGAAGCAATTTATGTAAACAAGGGCATTTGCCTGCCGTTCAAGGTCGGCTGTTCTGACGTTGTATGTAGTTTCCATCTTCTATTTGAAATATTTTGTATTCATCGTTTGTAATCATCACAAGATCGTGGCTGACACAAATCAGCAGATGTTGTTTTGCCAATTCGCAAATTGCATTTCTGATTAGTGCTGACGTGGCGTAATCGATGTTGCTTGTTGGCTCATCGAGGATGATAACCGACGGCTTGCCGACCAATGCGCGTATTAATGCCAAACGCTGCTTTTCTCCAGACGAAAGGATACGTCCCTTGGCACCGATGCGCAACGACAATCCGCCTGAATCGTCAATCAGATAGTCCAGCGAAAACTCATGAAGATATTTCTTGATGAGTTCCTCGCTTATGTCACGTCCCAAAGATATATTGTCGAGCAGCGAGCCTTGAAATACAAAAGGTTCCTGCTCAACGATGGCAATCTGTGGATAAAGTGATGTTTTTTTGTATTTTTTTATATCTTTCCCGTTGTAGCAAACAGAGCCTTCTTTAGGTTCGAGCAGACCTAATATCAAGTTTAGGGTCGTACTTTTTCCTGTGCCATTTGGACCGGTTATCACATTGAGATGACCTTTGGAGAGTTTCAAGTCGGCATGGCTAAGGATGATGTCATGCTGTGATTTTTCCGCTTTTTTTTCATGCGAATCATACCAATAGGAAAGATTTTTAAGTTCTACATTTTCAATTTGTTCATTCCACGTGAGAAGACCGTCATTTGAAGGTGTCTCCATCTGTAGTACCAGTTGCAAGCGTGAGATTGAACTTTCCGTGTTGGCAAGTTGCTGATATCCGCCGACAAGTTTTATGATTTCGTTTCGTATTATAAGAATTACGGCAGGAAACGAAACGACAATTCCGATATTGATATATCCGTTGCTGTCAGGCAGAAAAATCAGGAACAAAATGATAGCGATATATGTCAACAGTTCTACCAATAACGACTGCGTCGCGCCGTACAATTTGTGTTTTCTGCTCACGTCGGAAATGGTGTCGAATGTTGAGGTCATTTTTCTTTCATAAAAATTTACTGCGCCATAAACACGAAATATCCGATGTCCAGTCAGCCATTCGTTGAAATATTGCAACAAGGAACTCGTCTCATTGTTTTGCATCCTGTTGAAGTATTTTAGTTTGTCTCTCATCAGGAATCCGGCACCGATAATAATCAACATCATCAGCGACACCAACGCGACCATGCGTGTAGATATTAACATCATCAGTACGATGGCGGAGACGATGGCGACTGGAGCGCGCAATAAAGAATTGCATATCATAGGAATCAGACTGCTTGTCATTGATGTCTCTCGTGTCATTCCAAAGGCGGAGCGGCTGTCAAAATTGTATGAAATATCTTCCGCAGAGAATGCAAGCATCTTCGACAGATATTGCATGCGGATGTTGTATTCCACATCAATAATTGCGAATGTAGTGATGACGTTGGATCCTTTTTGCAACAGAAGATACAGGGCGATAAATAAGATGACGAAGAGAAAATTTCCTTTTGTCACGATACTGAGAATGTCGTTTCCTGCTCCGCTGACGGCATCTTGGAAGAAATAAATCGCCATAGTTGGCAGTACTCCCAAAATGATTTCCAATATCATCAATATAATCAACATCAAATGGTAGCGTTTTGCCATCTGCCAAGCAAATCTCATAACGTTCCATTCACGGCGCAAACTCTCGCGTGACAATCTGTCAGAATTGGAAGAATGACTCGATGACTCGTTTTTTTTCATTATAATCTTTTTTTAAGAACGCTGACCTGTGCAGAGTTACCGACGTGGGATTATACCTGTCAAGCAGGCAGTCTTTGCACAGCGGCAGCTCGTTATCCTTGTGACGCCAATGTAGCGTGCGGAATTTGCGGGCTGCATTGTTATTCAGGATTTCGCTGTAAGTGTTTTCCAACAGCGAACCCACGACACATTCTCCGGTATAGTCGAAGCTGCACATCGACGCGTCGCCATTCCACAGCACATTCAGTCCTTCGAAAGCGTGCGGGCACCGTCTGTGCCCTTTCCCGATGTGGCCGGCCAAGTCGCCGGTCAGCGGCAGACGAGGCCATGGGAATTTGCTTCCCAAAAAGATTCCGTTCAGCTGCGAATAGCGTGCATAAAGCATCTCACAACTCCTTAATATATCGTCCGTGTGGCCGGCGAAGCCGCTGTCAACCACTACGGTTATGTTGAAAAACTTGTTGTGGCTGGCGAATATTTCATTCACAGCATCGAGTTTATTCAACGTCTCATCAAAATGCGCTCCGACTCTCATGTTTTCATAATATTCCCGACAGAGCAAGTCGGCTGAAAAACTGACCGAGACACGCCGTGCATTCAATATTGAATCCAAATTCGATTCATCAACGACGGTGCAGTTGCTATACAGATTAACAGCAATGTTCCGGCGTGACAATTCATCGATGAACCCCGGAAGGTTCGGGTTCAGGAACGGCTCTCCGTGCATATGCAGATACGCGAGTTTGAAAGGGACATCAAGATGCTCCAACACGCGATGAAAGGTGTCAATACTCATGATGCCAAGCGGCCGCATTGAGTTGGACACGGTGCCGTGGGGGCAACATGAGCAGCGGAGATTGCAGACGCTGGCGGTTTCAATATTAATATAGTCGGGCGTATTCGGTTCGAAGCCCGGATGTAAATATTTCCTGTTCAACGAAAGATGCCAGCTTTTAATCTTGGTTTTCAGTTTCCGCATGGCACGCCTCCGTTTCTTCTTGGTTGCTTATATGACAGGCATGCGCCTTGGCATAACCGCCGATGATAAAGAAAACAGCTGTCGCAGTGTTCCAAAAAAGTCTGTGATTGCAATGTTCCGATGGTCTTGCTGAAAATGTCGCGCAAGGTGTCCCAGCCGAGTTCGTCTGAAAAAGGGACGCTTGGCTCGTCAACGCCCAAACACGGGGAGAAACGCAAATCGGTTGACAGCGAGAGGTTGTGCATCCCATCGTCTTCGTTGACATTACAGAAAGAGGCATTATGATTGTGACGAAGAATGTCAAGAGCCATGTCTTCAGGGAACAAGCACAGCGGCAACGGTTTTGCGATGGAGACGCGTATGTTGTTTTCTCTGCCTTGTTCTAAGATTCGCCTCAGGCGAGGAATCATCGCACGTATCAAATCAAAATGGACAAAACTGTTGATGCCTTTGTGACTTGGGATGGTGAACGCCACGTTGAGGGCGTTTATGTCAGCGTCTTTTGCTATCTTGAACCATTCATCATAGTGATTTTCCGAGTCGTCGGCAAAGATGTTTCCGCGCAGGATGATGTCTGTTCCGTTCTCGCGGCACAGACGCAGATTGTTTCGGAACTTTGACATCAGGCGCTCATTATCAAACAGCTCGTTGGTGATATGCACATGCAGCTGCTCGACGGAATTGCTTTTTCCATTCAACAACACATCAGGCATTCGCACGCTCAGGTTGGTTGCGAAATACATCTTGATGCCGAGCCGTTCAGTTTCCTGAATCAGCCAGTCAATGTTCTCATACATCAGAGGCTCTCCGCCGCATGGTAGCAGTGACTGAACTTTGTTACGTTGCGCCCACGACAGGATCCGCATCATGTCGGTTTTCGATATTGATGATCTCTGCAATTCCATGGAGAAACAATAGGGGCAATGCATGTTGCATTTGCCCGTGACGAACACCATCAGTTGGCGGCGTTTGTCTGGTTTTTGTTGGTTCGCGACGCCTTCCAGCTCGGTTCTGAGACCCGGGAGATTATGCCACAGCAAGTCCTTTGTGTGTTGCGCTGTATTTTCATCCAAAGATGCAATGTATTTGTACATTTCTTTGATGAAAACGGAATATGATTCTGCAAGATTGGAAAAAACGGCGTATCTTTCCGGCGATTCGAATTTGGTCATTGCATCGTCATAACCATCGCGTAAGACAGGCATCCATTGCCGCGCGGCATTCGCCATTTCCATTGCTGATTCATCACTGGTATGAAAAGCTGAAAAAAACAGGTCGGAATGTACGGGGAAAGACATGACAACTTCATCAATTGCCACACGTCGGAAAGTGACGTCACGGCTTTCCAGCATGGTCTTCAGTTCATCTTTGGTCATTGTTAGCAAAAAATAAAGTGTTTAATTTATTGCGATTGCTGTATGTCAGACAATAACAGGGAACAGAATCGCATATTGAGGAGATCGTATTGAAAAAATGACGTCCGTCAGCATTTGTGTTGACCTTGTTTGTCAGGCCGAGCATTTTTTCGAACATTATCTCACTCGGCATCGGTTTGACACAAGACTCTGACTTGGCGTTTTCGGCGTTCTGCAAAAAATAAATTGATTTCAAAGGTGCATTCAGATGCGGTTTTTGTGCTATTTGAGACACCACGTCTATTGTCTTTTTGCGCAGACTGATCCCGTTGGGATAACATCTTATCGGTAACAGCAGGGACCCCACCATCGCTTGCCCTTCATCCGTGTAAACAAGCACGAGATCATCTCCGACGTAAGTGGCTCCTTGTTTCATGAGTTCCATGCACAAAGGTGTTTTCCCCACGCCGCTGTTTCCGGCAAACAGCAAGGCTTCTCCGTCAAGGGCTACGCTGGAAGCAAACAGCAGGTAACACCCATACTGACTGCCGATGACGTGTGTCAGCAGCGGTATCAAGCTGGACTTTTCGTCGCATCTGTCAAAATAGACATACGTAATGTGTTCTTCTCCAATATGTTTTATTCGCCATTCCGCATTATCCGGCACGAAATATTCCGTTTGCCGAAGCGAATCCTTATAACATCTCACGTCACCTGTCCCTGAATATCGTGGTACTTCTTTTTTGCGTAAGAAACGGTGGCGACGGTGCTTCTGGCGTGTCCCGCCGATGCATGCCAGCACCCAGTGCAAATTCGCCTCGTGCGTGATCTCGAATTGATTATATTCGCAAACAACAACGTGGTGAACCGCCGTTGCGTCACGATTCACTTCATGGTAACGAAACAACCGCTTCAGATCCTGTAAACCGGCGGATTCCTCGTCGTTGAAACCGGAAACCTCGATACAGATATTTGCAATTTGCATGATAAACGATGTGGACGAACACATATTTTCTCAACTATTTTTCAGTAAGGAAATGTCTAATGAAGAGCGGTCGCCGAAATTAAATATTGAAAACGGCACGGACTCGCTTACATTGTACATGGTGGTAAGCCATTTGTTTTTGTCATATTGCATCATCATCCCATTTGATGCCTCCATCAGTTGCTGTAAAAGCTCCACTGAAGGGCGAGCCTCCACTGTTGAAACCGGCATGCCGCTTTGCCGCACCAAATACACCGATTCAAGTGGTGCGGAAAGACAATAACTGGCATTCATCTCTTCAATGACGTCAATGTCTTTCTTTTCTTTGGCGTTGCCGATGTGTAATTTTGCCTGGAACAAAAGCGAACCTATCATTGGTATGCCGTCTTTCATGTACAGCAACACGATGTCATCGCCCATGAAGGACAGACCTTTCCTTGCCAGGTCGGTGCTCAACGTTGACTTGCCACTGCCGCTCTTGCCGAGAAACAAAAAGGCCCTGTTGTCGATGCTGACTGCCGCACCGTGGATGAGGAACCGTCCGAAAATTGTGCTTATCACGTGCATCAGCAGCGGCAGCGCACTGACCGGATCGGCACCCTCGTTTCCCACAAGACAATCCTCTTGTTGGGGGGACTGATGGAGAACATAGTTTATAATCCGTTCCGACGGGCGGCAACAAATCCACGATCTGTCCTGCATGAGGCCATAGTAATACTCTCCGCGTTGCTGTGACACATAGCACGAAGCAAGACCAAATGCGTCTAAATCGTTAAGGGTCCTGACACGTCGCCGTCCGGTGCACTCTTCTGATTCAATGACTGTGTTTTTCTTAGACTGCCATTGCATCTTTGCATCCTTTGGCATACGAAACGACGACCGCCTCTTCAACACAACGGTACAGTTTGCCTCTCGGGATGAATCGACAAGATGATATTTGAAATAATCGCAAAGCACATCTATGTCGCTCTCCAACTCACTTTCAAAGTGTATTGTCATATCAGCAAACTGTACCCGGATTGAGTGTTTTGCCATAACGACAAATCAATAGTAATAATACAGTGTTGTGTAGTAGTATGTGTAATACAATGTGGTGTAATACAATTTGTGATTGTACTTGCCGCTACCCTGAACGAGGTTCATTGAGCCGTGCTTGACAGTCTTTGGCTGCTCATAGCACCTTTTTTGTCTTTCTGATTGCATAAAAAATAATTTAGGTTATTAGTAAATAGTTAAGCCAATATTTTCATTTCCTTCCATTCTGTCAGTTGAGTGTCAATGTCTTTGCGGACTGTCTCGGCGTCTGTGATGTCATATTCGTCCAATATCTGCGCCACAATTTCATCAACAGATTTGTTTTCGCTTACCGCAATCCAGATGGTGCTTGCAACTTCGTTGAACGTGTAATAGTCGCCGGTGTTCACGTCAACCGCGACAATACGGTCGTTAAGTGATTTCCACGAAATATTCTCTAAGATATTCATAGTTTTATAATTTAATGTTTTTGCAATTGATGAGATTTTTGGCGAGGCAGCCGGCGTTGCATGACATGGGGTTGTGCAAGTTGCATGTGGCGCATTCGATGCGGCGCCCAAGCATTCGATAGGGTGTAAAACGCTGTTCGAACCAAATACATGCTTCGTTGTAATCTTCAAATTGGGAATAATGTTTCTTGCCTAACGTTGCCAATGGCAGGCAATAAATCACCTCTCCATCCGATGTGATGTCAAGCCGACTCTGACAGCCTGATTGCAGTTTTGAGCCACAGCGCCACAAAATGCCAAGCTGCTCGTCGGTAAACGCGCACGTCGGTATGCCGCACTCGTAGTCCAGATGTACATCTACTTTTGCCGCCTCCTGTGCCAGACGCACCACCTTCGCTGCAACGACGGAGTATTGTTTGTCGTCAAGCGATACATTTGTCTGATTGTAAGTCGGAAGCAGAAAACCGACTTTTATGCTGTTGCTCAGATGGAAACGTTTTGTGTATTCCAAAGCCCACATGTTGTCATCTTCGTCGGGCATGACATTGAATGTCAGGCAGGCTCTTGATTTCAACATGTCGAGTGCTTGCGTGATGTTCTTGCGTTGCTCGTCGTTCCAGTGCGCGGGGTCATTCACGTTCACGACCCAGTTCACGGGGAGGTCGGCGACTTTTTCCGCGATTTCGCACGCACTGCGCGTGGCGAGATTTGAGAATACTGTAATGTTCATATCCTCTTCCAGCAGGCGGGCAATCATCCATTCCATGTCAGGATTCAAAGTGGGCTCACCTCCCATCAGATGGAAAGTGCGGTCGGATGGCCCTTTTTTCACCCACTCGACGATGCCGCTGAAACATTCACGCGACATTGTCTGACGAGGATTTTTGGGATACATTATGTCTTTCCCGAAACAGTAGCTGCATTGATAATTGCAGTAATTGGTCAACATTAAATTCGGCATATCCTTTTCCCTTTATTCTATTGATTTGAAACTGCGGCAACCGCCTTGGCACAAACCGCGCAACATGAATTCGCAGTCCTTGCATTCTGGACGCACGCCATATTTAGATCCTATTTCTTTAGCCACTTGAGCCTCTAACAACCTGTTGAGGTCTGCTTCGTTGTCGGCCTCCATCGCGTTGACGTAACCCAACTGGAACAGCGGGAAGCAATTCCATGTTTGCAACCCGGGGCCTATGTCGATGGCAGAACCGCAAACAAATTCCATCTGCGAACCCTGGCGCAGCAAATGACCGCGCTGCTCGTCATCAAACATACAAGCCTGGAATCCGCAGTCCATGTTCATGGTTATCTGACGCGCCGCCGCCTGATCAACACATTTTATGAAATATTCACCCGCTTTCTTGTATTCGTCAGGCTCAATATACTTGTTCCCTCCCTGATAAATAGGCAATGCTATTCCGGTACGGATAGTACGGCTCAATTGATATTTGTCTATCATGTCAAAAAGGAACGTCGGATCCGCGTTAAGGTCAAATATTGTAAATGACAAAGCACTTACCTGATGGAATTTTTTAAAGAACAGTTCGAGATTATGATATTGATCATCTCTGTAAGTGTCTCTTTCTCCGACATTTACAATAAAATTCATGTATTCAACCGATGCAGGTAAATTCTCAATGTCTTTCGGTATTGGATTCGTCGCACTTGTAAAAATCTTACATACGACACCACGCTCATGCAGAAGGTTTACTACCTCGCCGAGATGCGGGTACAAGAACGGCTCTCCTCCAAGCAAACCAAGCGCATGAAAACCATTGTGATAATGGTCTAACAGCCTGGTGATGTCTTCCACTGTCAATATCTCATCACTGACCTTTCTCTGCGCCAAAACTTTTCTCGCGAAGCAGAACGGACAACCACGATTGCAACGATGTGTTAAGTACAAATTTGCCATGACTACACTCTTTTATTAATTTGTTGTTTTTTACGGGATTCCTGCAAAAGACCTTGTTTGACAGAAATCCAATAGCAATACTTTTCATTCTCGCCTATTTTATACATTGATTCTGGACGGTCAGCTGGCGTGATAAACAAATCCCTGCCGTCACGTGTCACCCACGCATGACCACGCTTGCGAATATCACTGCCGCGCATGAACTGCAAGATATTGATTCTGAAATCACCCTTCAAATGCAATAACTTACAAAGCGCGTACACGAACTCGGATATAACCCGGCACTGTCCCCAATGCTCATTTTTGTTTTTTTTCATGAATTCAAACAAACCAATCAAAACGAACTGACACAAATCAATGTGTAATTGCGTCTGCAAAAATAGTATTTTTTTTGATTTTATAAAAAAAATTAAAAAAAAATAATCAAAAAAAATCAATACGTAAATGTTTGTGAATCAAATGCTTGAGTAATTGTATAAAAATTTTACAAGTTTTATTGTTGAGAAAATAGAGATTTTGACGAAAAAATACACCTGTTCTTATGATTTTTTTTTGTCAATTTTTTCTATGCCAAAATTGATGCCTACCAGTGTTACTAAAAAATATTTTTGTTTCCTTATTTTTCAAGGCTTGAAATCACTATTTTTGTGCCGTTAAATTTTATCATAATGAGAAACTTATTTTTGACTCTCGCTGCCATTTTCCTTTCAATGTCAGCTTTTTCACAGCCTCTCTGGATGCGTTACAACAAAATCTCACCTGATGGTGAAAAAATTGCCTTTTCGTATAAAGGTGATGTCTATGTGGTTGATTCTAAAGGCGGTACGGCTGTTCAACTGACCACCAACCCGTCTTACGACTATTGTCCTGTCTGGTCGCACGACGGCAAGACGATAGCTTTCGCCACCGACCGCAACGGCAATTTCGACATCTACGTCGTCCCGGTGAACGGCGGCGTGGCGAAGCGTGTCACGACAAACTCGGCGTCGGAGACCCCGCTCGCGTTCTCGCCTGACGATACTGAAATATATTATTCTGCATACATCCAGAAAGACGCCGCCGACGCGCAGTTCGCCTCTGGCTGGCTCACCGAATTATATAAGGTGTCGGTCGATGGCGGCCGCCCGCAGCAGGTGACAGCCGCCACGGTGTGCTCGGTTTCATTTGACGAAGACGGCGAATCTTTCCTTTATTACGACAGAAAAGGCAGCGAAAACATCTGGCGCAAACACCAGACCTCCTCGGTGGCCCGCGACCTCGTCTATTACAACGCCAAAGAAAAATCTCATAAGATATTGACAACCAACGTCGGAGAAGACCGCGACCCGCTTTTCATGCCGGGCTTCCAGAATGTCGTTTTCCTCAGCGAACGCGACGGGAGAAGTCAGAACGTCTATATGATGCCGTTCAAACGCGCCAGCGTGACCGGTGAGGTTGACGAAAATGGCAACAAGAACCCGATCCCGCTCCCGATGATCCAGCAGGTGACCGACTTCCCGACTTATCCCGTCAGATTCTTGAGCGTCGCCGACAATGGGATGCTGTGCTACGGCTATCAAGGTGAGATTTATACGCAGATGATTGGCGGCGAACCGAAAAAGGTTGAGATTGAGATAGTTAACGACCAGGAGAATGCTGTTGAACGCGGTAAATTCGGCGGCGCCTCCGAACTCACAATCACACCCGACGGCGACTTGGTTGCCTTCGTGTCACGCGGCGAGATTTTTGTCACGACAGACGAATATCAGACCACAAAGCAAATCACCCACACCGCCGCAGCCGAAGGTCAGCCGTGCTTCTCGCCTGATGGCAAGTCGTTGATTTACACTTCTGAACGTGACGGATATTACAATATTTACATGGCAAAGATGCCTCGCAAGGAAGACCTGAATTTCGCATACGCGACCCTCATTGAAGAGGAGGCACTCTTCGGTGACGACGGAATAGAGCGCACCGTGCCGCAGTTCTCGCCCGACGGAAAAGAAGTGGCTTTCCTCGAAAACCGGAACATTTTGAAAGTCGTGAATCTCGAATCGAAGAAAGTCCGTCAGATTACCGATGGCACGCAGCATTACGGTAATTCCGACTATGAGATTGAATATCAATGGTCTCCCGACGGGAAATGGTTCGCCTTGACGCTCATAACAAACATGCGCGACCCGTATTCTGATGTCGGCATCGTCTCCGCTGACGGCGACATGAAAATTCATAACATCACAAACGACGGTTACATCACCGGCGGCCCGCGCTGGGCTTTGGACGGCAACGCAATCACTTTCTATTCAAATCGTTACGGCATGCGCTCACACGCTTCTTGGGGCAGCCAGAACGATGCCTTCATCTGTTTCTTGAATCAGGACGCTTACGATAAATTCCGTCTTTCGAAAGAAGATTACGAACTTTTGAAAAAAGAAGAGAAGGCTTTGAATAACGAGAAGAAGGATGAGAAGAAAGATGAAAAGAAGGATAAAAAAGACAAGAAGGAAGAGACGAAACCGATTGATATTGAATTGGATAGACTTGATGAACGCATAATACGCCTCACTCCGATGTCGTCGCGTCTTTCGGGTGCTGTCCTCTCGAAGGAAGGTGACAAACTTTATTTCTTGAGTGCCTTCGAGAAAGGCTACGACCTTTGGGAGCTTGATGTCCGTGAGAAATCGACGAAGATTTTGAAGAAACTCGGCGGCGGCGGCGCTGAACTTGTTTTGAACAAGAAAGGTGACAACATCTATGTGCTGAGCGGCGGCAACCTTCAGAAAATCGACGCGAAAGGAGGGAAGGCCACACCTATTATATATGATGCGACGATGGAACTCGACCGCGCCGCCGAACGCGAATACATGTTTAATCACGTGTTCCTTCAGGAAAGCAGACGTCTTTTCCGCCGCGACCACAACGGTGCTGATTTCAGGCAAATCAAAGTGGATTTCTATCCGTTCCTCGAACATATCAACAACAATTACGATTTCGCTGAATTGCTGAGCGAAGTCCTCGGTGAACTCAACGTCTCTCACTCCGGTTCGGGCTATCGTCCTGATAATGACGGCGATGCGACCGCACAACTCGGTCTTCTCTTCGACTGGAACCATGAAAAAGACGGTCTTCTCGTCGATGAGGTTCTCGAATACGGTCCGTTCGACAAGAAGGTCTCAAAAGTGAAAGCCGGCGACATCATCGAAAAAATTGACGGCGTTGAAATCAAGAAAGGCATGGACTATTTCCCGCTTCTGAACAAGAAATCCGGCAAGAAGATCCTCGTTTCGGTTTACAGCCCCAAGTCGAAAGAGCGTTGGGAGGAAGTCGTGAAACCTATTTCGAGAGGGACGCAAAATGATCTTTTGTACAAACGCTGGATAAAACGTAATGCGCAAGTCGTTGACAGTCTGTCAGATGGCCGTCTTGGCTACGTTCATATCAAGAGCATGGGTGATGCCAGCTACCGCGACGTCTATGCCGACATCCTCGGGAAATACAACAAGCGCGAGGGCATTGTCATCGACACTCGTTTCAACGGCGGCGGACGTCTGCACGAAGACATCGAGATTCTTTTCTCCGGCGAGAAATATCTCGAACAGGTCATCCGTGATACCGTGGCCTGCGTGATGCCGTCGCGCCGTTACAACAAGCCTTCGATTATGATTATCGGCGAGGCGAATTACAGCAACGCGCACGGGACGCCGTGGGTTTACAAGCACAAGGGCATGGGCAAGCTCGTCGGTATGCCTGTCCCGGGAACGATGAGCAGCGTCACGTGGGAGACACTGCAAGACAACTCCTTGTACTTTGGACTTCCTGTCGTCGGCTATCGCACGCAGGAAGGCAACTACTTGGAAAACAGTCAGTTGGAGCCGGATGTCAAAGTGAAGAACACGCCCGAGAAACTCGCGCAAGGCATCGACGAACAGCTCGAAGCCGCAGTGAGGGAGTTGCTCAAGGAAGTTGACGAATTTGAATATTGGGGGAAATAAGCTGTTCCGAAAGACAATGGGGTTTGGGTGAGATGGCGTTGTGGTTTCACGGTGCGCCAGCTCACCATCCCTTCGGCTTTGAGATAGTGTTTCTTATTCCTAAAAACGTGGTGAAAAGCACGAAGAAAAGGTCGTAAACAGGCGCGAACGCGAGACCTAACTTCCTCTCGCCCAATTGTTTGGCCGACATGTAATAAACCGTAAACATACTGCCGTAATGTGTCGCCGCAAAAGCCGCCATGATAACGTAGAAATAATAACCGCCGTCCGTGATGTCGAAAGCGTGCGGGATGCACAGCAATGCAACCAACGAGGCGTAATACAGCAATCTGCTTAACAGCAACGTTCCTAAAATTCTGTTTGTCAATGGTTTGTACATGTTTGCGGTTGAGTAGTGACGGCGTTTCTGTCGCACCCAGTTGCCGAAAGCGTGTTTCGGCTCCGACTCGATCCTGCTATTCGGGTCGATGAATATGCGGGTGTTGCCACTGTTCGCCACCTGGCTTATGAAGATGTCATCGTCGCCCGACGGGATGTTGTAATGCGAGGTGAAGCCTTTGTTCTTGTAGAACAGCTCGCGGCGGTACGAGAGGTTGCGTCCAACGCCCATATACGGTTTCTTCGCCAGAGCCATCGAGAGATATTGCATCGCAGTGTAAAGAGTGTCGAAGCGTATCAACTTGTTGAGCAGGCCTTTGCGTTCAAAATACGGACCGTAGCCGAGTACCACTTCAGTGCCTTTGCGGTAAGCGCCGACCATGTTCCTGATCCATTGTCTGTCTGTCGGCAGACAGTCGGCATCGGTCAGAAGCAACAGGTCGTGGCTTGCCGACTTGATGCCCATGCTGAGCGGGAATTTCTTGCCGTGGAAGAAGTTCAGGTGTTGTGTCAGCGTGACTACGTTAATCTCCGGATGGACGCGCACAAGCTCCTTCAGATATTCTGTCGTCTCATCGGTGGAGCAGTCGTTTACGATGACAATCTCGTAGTCGGGGTAATCCTGCGACATCAAAATCGGGACGAGGTCGATGAGGTATTCGTATGCGTCGCGGGCGCAGACTATCACAGAGACAGGCTCGAAGTCCGCCACGCCGTCGCCTTCGTATCCGCTTTTCTTGAAGAACGCCAGCCGGCTGAAAAGTCCCCAATAATATCCGAGTTGTATCAGCCACGACAGGATGAAAATTCCTAAAATGCTGAGAATCAATATATTGTTTGTAAAAACCATGTTGCTTTGAATTTTGAATTTCAAGGTGCAAAGATAATCCAAATTTTGATATTGACAACCTCAATATTATGCCGTGTTTCAAAAATCATTTTAGCAATATCCGTTTTGAAACCTCAGTTTAAAAAAACTTTTAAAGTTTATAACTTTTGAACTTTACGGCTTTAAAAACTTTCTTAATTTTGCGCAAAATTTTCTGATGAAGTACGAATTGGTAAAAAGCGATGCGAAGAGCGATGCCCGTGCGGGTCTTCTGACCACTGACCACGGTGTCATCGAGACGCCTGTGTTCATGCCTGTCGGCACGGTGGGTAGTGTCAAGGCGACGCATGTCAGGGATCTGGAAGACGAGATCAAGGCGCAGATTATCTTGGGCAACACATATCATCTGTATCTGCGGCCGGGTCTTGACGTGTTGCATGAATGCGGCGGGCTGCATCAGTTCAACGGCTGGCATCATCCTATCCTGACCGACAGCGGCGGCTTCCAGGTCTTCTCGCTCACCGACATCCGCAAGATGAAGGAGGAAGGCGTGGAGTTCCGCTCGCACATCGACGGCTCGAAACACCTCTTCACGCCGGAACGTGTGATGGACATCGAGCGCACCATCGGTGCCGACATCATCATGGCGTTCGACGAATGCGCTCCAGGCACGTCGGAATACCGGTACGCGAAAGAGGCGATGGGACGCACACACCGCTGGCTTGACCGGTGCTTCGACCGCTTCAACGCTACGGAACCGCAATACGGTTATTACCAGTCACTTTTCCCGATAGTGCAGGGCTGTACCTACAGGGACCTGCGCGAACAGTCGGCAGAATACATCGCCTCGAAGAACGCTGACGGCAACGCTATCGGCGGCCTCGCTGTCGGGGAACCGACGGAGGTGATGTACGAGATGATAGAGGTGGTGAACGCCATCCTGCCGAAAGACAAACCACGCTATCTCATGGGAGTCGGCACACCGGCAAACATCATCGAGGGCATCTCGAGAGGTGTCGATATGTTCGACTGCGTCATGCCCACACGCAACGGACGCAACGGGATGCTTTTTACATCGGAAGGGATAATAAACATTAAAAATGAACGTTGGAAATACGATTTCTCACCGCTCGACGAAAACGGCACCACCTACGTTGACCGCCATTATTCCAAGGCGTATCTGAGGCATCTTATCATCTCGAAGGAAATCCTCGGCCCGATGATAGCCACCGTGCATAACCTCGGCTTCTACCTCTGGATCGCGAAGACGGCGCGACAACACATCTTGGACGGCGACTTCACCGAATGGCGCGACATGATCCTGCCGAAGGTGACAAACAGAATCTCGTAACTGTGACAAAGAACTATGACAAAGATTGACTGGTACATATTCTGGAAATATATCGGCACGTTCGTGTTCGCCATCAGCCTGCTGATAGTGGTGGTCATTGTGTTCGATGTGGCCGAGAATGTCGATTGTTTCATCAAGAACAACGCCACGCTGAAGGAGGTGGTGCTGCACTACTACCTGCCGTTCATTCCGTATTTCATAAACCTGTTCGTATATCTCTTCACGTTCATCGCTGTGATATTCTTCACCTCCAAGATGGCGGGTCACACCGAAATCATCGCGATACTGAGCAGCGGTGTCAGTTTCAAAAGGATGATGTATCCGTATCTTTTGGCGGCGTTCATCCTCGCAGGTATCTCGTTCTATCTCGGTAACTTCCTGATTCCCAAAATGGATACGATAAGAAGAGACTTCAAGAACCAATACATGGAAAACCTGACGAAGAGTGCTGGCGTGAATATCCATGTGCAAATTGCCCCAGACACCTATGTTTATGTCTCGGGTTATGATGTGAAACGCCGCACAGGATACAAGTTCTCATACGAGAAATTCGATGGTCACATGATGGAGTACAAGCTCACGAGCGACAAGATTGAGTACGATACTGTCAATGATAAGTGGAAGATTACCAATTATATAGAGCATTATTTCCTGCCTGAGGAATGCCTGGTTCGCGGCAAGCTGAAAGACACGACAATAAACCTCAAGCCCAAGGATTTGTATAACGTGAAAGAGGATTTCGAGGAGATGAACCTAATCGAGTTGAGGGAATACATTGACTCACAGAAATTGAAGGGTGCCGACAACGTGCTTCCGTACGAGATAGAGATGCACAAGCGTCTCGCGTCGCCGGCGGCCATCATCATCCTCACGCTCATCGGTGCCGCACTGTCGAGCCGTAAGACGAGGGGCGGGATGGGGCTTCATCTTGGCATCGGCATCACAATCACGTTCTCGTACATCATACTGCTCGAGTTCTCGCGTGTCTTCGCGGTGTCGGGTGGGATGCCGCCGGTCATCGCCGGCTGGATACCCAACATAATTTTCTCGATAGTAGGAATATATTTCATAATAAAGGCACCTAAATAATTAAATATCATGCATATCGCTATAGCTGGAAACATCGGCTCAGGCAAGACAACCCTGACACGCCTCCTTGCGAAACATTTCGGATGGAAGCCTCATTTTGAAGAGGTTGACAACAACCCTTACCTCGAAAGTTTTTACGATGACATGCAACGCTGGTCGTTTAACCTTCAGGTATTCTTCCTCAACAGCAGGCTCCGTCAGGTCCTCGACATCCGCAAAAGTGGCGAAGACATCATCCAAGACCGCACGATCTATGAAGATGCGTACATCTTCGCCGCAAACCTCTACGACATGGGACTCATGGAGACACGCGACTACGAGAACTACCAGTCGCTATTCGAACTCATGACCTCGTTCATACAGGCACCAGACCTGCTCATCTACCTGAGAGCCAGCGTCCCGACACTCGTCAGACAGATACAGAAACGTAACCGCGACTACGAGCAGTCGATACGCCTCGACTACCTCAAGGCCCTGAACAAGCGCTACGAAAGCTGGATATCAAGCTACGACAAAGGCAAACTGCTCATCATCGAAAGCGATGACCTTGAGTTGGAGAACCCTGATGACCTCAGCGTTGTGATAGAGAAAATCAATGCTTCATTAAACGGCTTGTTTTGATTATGAAGATATTAGGAATAATACCTGCCCGTTATGGCTCAAGCCGTTTCGAGGGCAAGCCGCTCGCCCTCATCAATGGCAGGATGATGATACAACGTGTCTATGAACAGGCAAAGAAAGCCGACAGACTCGCAGAGGTGGTTGTCGCCACCGACGACCAGCGTATCTGTGACGCCGTCGTGAGCTTCGGCGGAAAGGTGGTGATGACATCATCGAACCATAAAAGCGGGACCGACAGATGCCGTGAGGTGGTCGAGAAAGTGGGGGCAGACTTCGATGCAGTCATCAACATACAAGGCGATGAACCTTATATCAATCCGCTGCAAATAAATCAGATAGCTGAGCTTATCTCGGACAGTGACACACAGATAGCATCACTCTGCAAGCCAATCCGTGACATTGACGAGCTGCTCAGTCACAACGCCGTGAAAGTGGTGATAGACAAAAACGGCAAGGCGTTGTATTTCAGCAGATACGCCATACCGTTCCAGAGAAACGAAGCAGACACCATGAAGTGGATGCAGCTGCGCACTTATTACAAACATATCGGAATCTATGCGTATAAGTCACAGATACTCAAGGAAATATCAGCACTTCCGCAGTCGGGCCTCGAAATGTCGGAGTCGCTCGAACAACTGCGTTGGCTCGAAAATGGATATGCCGTCAGAATGGGTGTCACCGAGTACGAGAGCTATTCCGTTGATGTACCTGACGACATAAAAAAGATAGAAGAGGTCTTCAAAGACTGATTTTCAACGACATCGTAATTTGTTGAAAAATTATTTCTTTTGACGCCGCCCGTGTCGCGGAAAAGTGTAATTTTGCGCCTGTAATTTTTTTGTTACATCCAAATAATAATGTTGATGAACACTTTGATAATTAAATGTTTAGCTGAACTTATGCATGATTGCGAATGCGTGATTGTGCCGGAGTTCGGCGCTTTTGTCTCCAACGTATGCCCCGCGCGGTTAGACTACGCGGTGCATCGCCTCACCCCGCCAACCAAGGAGTTCGCCTTCAACGCGCAACTCGTCTCCGATGACGGAGTCTTTGCCGGTTATCTCAGTGAAAGACTGCATATTACTAAACAGGAAGCCGCCGAAAGACTGCACGCGTTCGCCATGCAGTGCCTCGCGGTTTTGGAAGTGGAGAAGGAACTTAAACTCGAAGGTGTCGGAAAACTTTATTACATTAACAGTCAGACTATTACATTCACCGCTGACAATAATGTGAATTTCTGCGGCGATTCTTTCGGACTGGATGTATTCACTGTTCAGCCGATATACAGGAGTGAGACTTACAGTGAGGTCAAGGCAGTGATTGAGGAGCGACAGAAAGTCAGGAACACGCCGGTGAGTGTGTCGGAGGAAGCTGCCGGTGACAAGCCTCACCGCGTGACACGCACCAATTACAAATGGTACCGCATGGCGGCTTATTCCGCTGTCATCGCGACGGCGTTGCTGCTGCTCGGTTGGGGCGCCGAGAAAAAAGACTCTCGGCTCGCAGCATGGAACCCGTTCTTCTTCTCTTCTCCTAATGAGTTCGTGGCCAAGCATTTAAACGACAAATACAACGCACGCGAGACGTTCATCGTGGAACCATTAGAGTCGGTGAAGGCTGATATGTCGGTTCTTGAACACAAGAGGGAACTCGTTGAGAAAACCATTGTGTTTGAAGATGTTAAACCGTTGGAGGAAGTGAATTATTACAGCGTGATCGGCGGTTCGTTCGACAATGTCGCCGCAGCTGAAAGATGCGTCGCTAAGTTCAAGGCGATGGGTTTTGAGAAAGCAACGGTGCTCCCGTTGAACAAAAAAGGCAATTATCGTGTTGAATACGAAGCTGTCGCCGGCAAGGAAGCGGCAATGGCACGACTTGAAACAATAAGAGATAAATACAATAAGTCCGCTTGGATTTTGATAAAAAAATAAGAAGGTGGGTAAGAAAAACAAACTTGAGCGTTTCGCCGAATGCAAGACTTTCCCGAACATGTTTGAATATTCGTTCGAGCGTCTTCGTGATGAGAAATTCCCTTACAAAGGGAAGTGGCGTGAGTTTTTCGGCAACGACAACCCTATAATTCTGGAGCTCGGCTGTGGAAAAGGCGAATACACGATAGGCTTGGCGAAGGCGCATCCTGAGAACAACTACATAGGTGTTGACATCAAGGGCGCGAGGATGTGGGTAGGGCTGAGGCAAGGATTGGAGTCGGACCTGAAGAATGTGGCGTTCGTGCGCACCCGCATCGAGCTGATAGAGAACTTCTTCGACAAAGACGAAATATCCGAGATATGGATTACTTTCCCTGACCCTCAGATACTTAAGGCTCGCAAACGCCTTACCGCAATGCCGTATATCAACAGATACCGCACCTTCCTGAAAAAAGACGGCTATGTCAATCTGAAGACCGACAGCGACTTGCTTTATGAGTTCACCTTGGACGTGATAAAGAAGAATGATTTCCCGCTCGTTTACAACTACAACGACCTTTATGCGAACGACGATGACCTTGAGGTGAAGTCGATTCGCACCTATTACGAAGGCATTTGGCTCGGCCAAGGTCTGACAATCAAATATTTAAAGTATCAAATCAACTCGCCTGTCTCAACGGCGGATTAGTCGTTTCCGACATCTCTGAGCATTGGCACGAACTTGCACTCCCCGAACTCTTCGCGTCTCAAAGAACCGTCTTCCTGTTTGGTAAGACGCAGCATCCTTTGTTTCATGGCATCTGTCTCGTCGTTGAGAGGTATGACCATTATGCCGCCTGTCCTCAGCTGGTCCACAAGGTCTTGCGGTATTTCCGGCGCCGCCGCGGTGATGATGACTCTGTCGAACGATTTGAACATGGGCAGCCCTTTGTTGCCGTCGCCGAGGAAAGTCTTGATGTGATAAGGGAACTCCGCAAGAAGAGGCTTCGTCTTGTTGTAAAGGTTCCGCTGGCGTTCGATGGTGAATACCTTCGCGCCCATCTGCGCCAGCACGCATGCCTGATAGCCGGAGCCGGTGCCTATCTCAAGGACTTTCATGCCCTTCTCGACGGAAAGCAGCTGGCTCTGCATCGCCACAGTGAACGGCTGGGAGATGGTCTGCCCCGAACCTATCGGAAACGGACGGTCCTGATATGCGTATTCGATGAACGACGATTCCAAGAAAACATGCCGAGGCACAATGCCAATGGCGTTGAGAACGTTGACATCGGTAATCCCTTTATCCTTAAGTACTTGCACCAAGTTTTGGCGCATCCCCCTGTGACGGTAATTATCTTCCTGCATGGTGTGATTTTAATGTTGCGAAATTACAAAAAATTCGTAGATTTGCAAAAATTTTAGCAATGTTAAAAATAGGTGTTTTAGGTGCAGGTCATCTCGGAAAAATCCATATCAACTGCATCAGGCAAATTGAAAAATACCAGCTCGTCGGATTTTATGACCAAGATGCAAATACCGCAGGCAAGGTCGCTGCCGATATGGGCGTGACGCATTATCCTTCAATAGACGAACTTATTGATTCTGTTGATGTTGTTGACATCGTAACACCAACGATAGCCCATTTCGCATGTGCCTCGAAAGCCATCGCGAAAGGCAAAAGCGTGTTCATCGAAAAACCGATTGTGGCAACGGTCGAACAGGCCAACGAACTCATCAAGCTGGCGAAAGCTGCGGAAGTGAAAGTGCAAGTCGGTCATGTGGAGCGTTTCAACCCCGCGTTCATCGCGGCGGAACCGTTCATAAAAGACCCGCTGTTCATCGAGGTTCACCGTCTTGCGATGTTCAACCCGCGCGGCTGCGACGTGCCTGTCGTCCTCGACCTGACTGTGCACGACATCGACATACTGCTCACAATAGTGAAGTCGAAGATCAAGTCAATCGGCGCAAACGGCGTGTCGATAGTAAGCCCCACACCAGACATCACGACGGCGAGGATAGAGTTCGAGAACGGCGCCGTGGCAAACCTGACAACAAGCCGCATCTCACTGAAGAACATGAGGAAATTCCGTATCTTCCAGAAAGATGCCTACATCACAATGGATTTCTTGGATAAGAAAACAGAGGTCGTCAAGATAGAAGATGTTGATGGCGTGCCCGGACCGTTCGACATGACAATCGACCTGCCTGGCGGGATAACTAAGAAAATCTCGGTTGAGGAATTGGAAATCAATCAGTTGAATGCCATCAAGACCGAACTTGAACGTTTCCATGACGCCATCGTGAACAACACGGAACCGCCTGTCACGATAGAGGATGGCGTGGAGGTGCTGAAAGTCGCGTACATGATTCTCGACGAAATCGGCAAACATCAGGATTTGCTTCAAAAACATCTTTCAAAACAATAAAAAACATTGGCTTCCGTTTGGGATAAAACGAAATGAAAATTGCAATATGAAAAAACTGCGTTATTTGTTTCTGGCCGGATTGCTCGTCATCGCTGTCGCGTCATGCACGAAATTCAAAGGCGATCAGGAGATTCCGGCTTATATGTGTATCAAACCTTGGACACTGATTACAAATTATGATATTGAAGGCGCTGACACTGAAGCGATTACCGATGCGTGGATATATGTTGACGGCAATGTCCATGGATGCTTCGAGATTCGCCCGAAAGAAAATGACACATCGGTCACTGTCCCGATTTTAAGCAAAGGGAAACATACAGTGACACTTTATCCGGGGGTCAAGTTGAACGGCATCGCGTCAACAAGAATACAATATCCTTTTTACAGGCCGTTTATCATTGAGAATTACGAGTTTACGCCGGGAAAAACTGATACGGTTTACCCTTCGACAACGTACTATTCGGTTGATGAAGGACAGGTTAAATTCAAGCTGATGGAGGATTTCGAATCTCTCGCGATGAAATTTTCCAAAGCTGATGACAGCGACACGACGATTTACCGCGTGAGCTGGGATGAAAGCAAACCTCACTATGACCCTTTGGCATGGACCGGAAATATTGATAAGTCGAAATATTCCGGCAAGGTGACTCTTTGTGATACAATAGATTACTTCTGTATCTTGTCTGAAAGAATGAATGACTTGCCGAAGATGGGCAATTACATACTGCTTGAATTGGATTACCGTTGCGATGTGGAGTTTGAAGTCGGGTTGTATGCGTTGACGCAAAACGGCTACGAGAATTTCGAGCTTGTCTGGGTGAGACCGTCATCCGAATGGAAGAAAATATATATCAATCTCGGACCTACCGTTACTGACAACCAGACCGCGACATGGTGGAAATTGTTCATCGCAGGCTCGACTGTCAACGGTGAGACGGCGAATTTCTATTTTGACAACATAAAGGTGGTTTATCGTGATTAAGAAAATAAATAAAAACAAACTGACTGCAAAATATGTCTGCTGGGACTGGATTGCTTCCGTGGCGGCATGGTTTCTGTTCTTCTGCTATCGTAAAAACTCCGAGATGCAGGACTTCTGCAGCCGGTTTGACACTATTTTCGATGACAAAAACTTCTGGATCGGGATTGTCCTGATTCCGCTCGGCTGGGTGTTCCTTTACCTGCTCGCCGGTTCTTACAGGAGAGTCTATTTCAAATCAAGAGTCCGCGAACTCGGTCAGACGTTGTTGGTGACGCTGGTGGGGTCGGTGGTGCTGTTCTTTCTGACAATATTGAACGATACAATAAGTTCATACAGAACGTATTACGATTATCTGTTCATTCTTTTTTTGATACAGTTTCTGCTGACATATATTGGCCGACTGATTATTACGACAATTACGGCGCGGCAGATTCACAGCCGGAAAATTGGTTACAACACTTTGATTATCGGGAGCCATGACAATGCTTGTGATATTTATAAAGAGATTGAGAATCAGGAACTTTCGACGGGAAGCACGATAGTCGGTTTCGTCAATGTCTATGACTGGAGCGAATTTAAACTCGCTAAGTACATACCGCATCTCGGATATTACAAGGATGTCGAGAAAGTTATTAAAGACAATGATATTGAGGAGGTTATAATTGCGATTGAGCGTTCGGAGACTAAAATGATTGACAATATCATGCTTCTTCTTGAGACTATTGATGTCAAGATAAAAATCATCCCGATAATGCAGGACTTGGTTTTCGGCACCATCAGGCAGGAAGGCATCTGGCACGCACCGCTCATAGAGATTTCTCCTGAGCCGATGCCGGTATGGCAGGCGTTCACCAAAAGGGTCTTCGATATTGTGGCGTCAGTCTTGGTCATCATCATTTTGTCGCCGGTTTATGTTTTTACCGCGATAATGGTGAAATGTTCCTCGCCCGGTCCGGTTTTCTATCGGCAGGAACGTATCGGGAAGCATGGCAGACCATTTAACATGCTGAAATTCAGGAGTATGTATGTCAATGCTGAAGATATGGGGCCTCAACTTTCAAAGGATGATGACCCTCGAATCACGAAATGGGGCAGGTTCATGCGCAAGGTGCGCCTTGATGAGATACCACAATTCTTCACGGTCCTCGGCGGTAAGATGTCGATAGTTGGCTATCGTCCTGAACGTCAGTACTATATTGATAAGATTGTGGAAAAGGTGCCTCATTACAGGATGCTGCTTAAGGTGAAACCGGGCATCACGAGCTGGGGCGAAGTGAAATACGGCTACGCCTCCACCGTCGATGAGATGGTTGAACGCCTGAAATATGACATCCTCTATATCGAGAACATGAACCTCGCCGTGGATATCAAGATAATGATTTACACGGTGCTGATAGTCATCCAGGGACGCGGCAAGTGATTTGTTGGAGCAGAGTCAGAGTGCTTTGGCAAATTGCGTCAGCCCTCTTAACTCTACTCCCTTAACTTTTATCTTTTAACAAAAACTTCATTAGACAGTTTGTCCTTGGCGTAATTCAAGTCGATTTTCAGTTCTTTCTCGCCCGACGACGGCATGTCGAACATCGCGTCGTTGAGGATGGCTTCGAGTATGGAGCGCAACCCGCGGGCGCCAAGTTTGAACTCGATGCTCTTGTCAACGATGAAATCCAACACTTTGTCGCTGATTATCAGGTTGATGTCGTCCATCGCGAATAGTTTCGTAAATTGCTTCGTGATGGCGTTTTTGGGCTCGGTGAGTATGCGTTTCAGCGTCGTCTTGTCTAAAGGATTCAGGTATGTCAATATCGGGAAACGCCCGATGATTTCCGGGATGAGGCCGAATTTCTTGAGGTCAGACGGTGCGATGTATTGCAGGAGGTTGTCGCGGTCTATCTGTTCTTTGAGGTCGGAACCATAACCTATTGCGTTTGTCCCCACGCGGTTGGCGATTATCTTGTCGATGCCGTCGAATGCGCCGCCGGCGATGAACAGGATGTTCTTTGTGTTCACCTGAATCATCTTCTGCTCGGGGTGCTTGCGTCCGCCTTGTGGCGGCACGTTGACGACAGTGCCTTCAAGGAGTTTCAGCATTGCCTGTTGCACTCCCTCGCCGGAGACGTCACGCGTGATGCTCGGGTTGTCGCCTTTCCTCGCTATCTTGTCAATTTCATCGATGAAGACGATGCCTTTCTCCGCTGCGGCCACATCATAGTCGGCGGCTTGCAGCAGTTTGACTAAGATGTTCTCGACGTCTTCACCGACATAACCTGCTTCCGTCAGGACCGTTGCATCGGCGATGGCGAAAGGCACGTTGAGCATCTTCGCTATCGTCTTGGCCAGCAAGGTCTTGCCTGTTCCTGTCTCGCCGACGAGGATGACATTCGACTTCTCTATCTCAACGTCGTTGTCGTCGTTTGTCTGGTTCAGACGTTTGTAATGATTATACACGGCGACCGCCAACACACGTTTCGCGCTGTCCTGCCCGATGACATATTGGTCGAGGAAATTCTTGATTTCCAAGGGTTTGAGAAGTTTGAAATCTGGTGCCGCGGCTTTCTTGCGGTGATTTTCTTCTTCCATCAGCATGATGTGTGCGCGGCTTACGCAGTCGTCACAGATGAATCCGTCGATGCCTGTTATCAAGAGGTTTGTCTCGTTTTCAGGCCTCCCGCAGAACGAACAGTGGTTTACAGGTCTTTTCGTCATTTTTAAACTTTTAACTCTCTACTCTCTTAACTCTGCTCTCTACTCTTTCAACTATTTCTTTGACAGCACTTCGTCAATCATGCCATAATCCTTGGCTTCGGCTGATGTCATCCAGTAGTCGCGGTCGGAGTCGGCCCACACTTTGTCGAACGGCTGTCCTGAATGCGTGGCGATGATCTCGTACAGTTCCTTCTTGAGTTTCTGTATCTCTCTCGCTGTGATTTCGATGTCGGAAGCTTGTCCCTGCATTCCGCCCATGGGCTGGTGGATCATGATGCGTGAGTGCTTGAGGGCTGAGCGTTTGCCTGCCGCGCCGGCGCAAAGCAGCACCGCCGCCATCGACGCGGCCATGCCTGTGCATATCGTGGCGACGTCAGGCTGCACGAACTGCATGGTGTCGTAGATGCCGAGTCCGGCATAGACGGAGCCGCCGGGGGAGTTGAGGTATATCTGTATGTCACGTTTCGGGTCGGACGACTCGAGGAATAGAAGCTGGGCCTGGATGATGTTTGCGACGTAGTCGTCAATCTGGTCGCCGAGGAAGATGATGCGGTCCATCATCAGACGTGAGAAAACGTCCATCTGCGCCACGTTGAGCTGACGTTCCTCGATGATGGTCGGGGAGATGTAGCTGGTGATGTTGCCGGCGTATTTTTCAAGCCCTAACCCGTTGATGCCCAAATGTTTTGTGGCATATTTGTAAAATTCGTTATTTGTGTTCATAATGGTGTTTGTTTAGACGAATAAAGAGACGCCACGCTCGTGTGACGTCTCCATATCATGTTATTAAATCATGTTCTATTTCTCTTCTTTTTCCGCTTTCGGCATCTCTGGCATCTCCGGCATGACTGCCTTCACGAAACCTTCGTAGTCGGTGTCAACGGTGTTGAGTTTCATGTTCTTCTTGAAGAACTCCGTGAGTTTCTGGTCGGCGACCTGGTTGTGGATGTTCTGGCGCTGGTTCTCGTCTTTGAGCACTGCGTCAACGATGCCGTCGAGACGTTTCTTCATGTCTTCATCCATGCCTGTGATGTCGAGTTGCCCGAAGTACATCTTCCTGACGAAGTCTCTGACTTCCTCTTCCTTGAGGACGAGTTCAGGGTTGGCCTTGGCGATGGCTTCTTCGATGACCTGCCATCTGAATGTGTTGGCGTATGTCTTGTCGTAGTCTTTCTCGACATCTTCGGCTGTGATCTTGCCGTCGCTGTTGGCCACGATCCAGCGTCTCAGGAATGCGTCAGGCATGTCGAACTTGACTTCGCCCACGAGCTTGTCGATGGCGAGGTTGTAGAACATCCTGTCGGCTTCGATGACATACTGTTTCTCCATCTCGCCGGCGACTTCCTTGCGGAATGTCTCTATGTCTTTGATGTCCTTGCCGGGGAAGAACTTCTTGAAGAACTCTTCGTTGAGTTCCGGCATGGTGCCGTCTTCGGCTTTGTTGTTCTCCTGGATGCGGCTGATTGTGGCATCGAGTTCTTTCTCAGAAGCCTTGATGTTGTAATAATCCATCGTGATGTCGCCGAGGTTGACGTTGACTTGCGGCTTGAGGCCGACCTCGAAGAAGAAACTCATTGTCTCCTGAGTCTCTGGGTCTGCCGGCTGTTCTTTCTCCGGATCCGGGAGCGGATAGCCGATGGCGTCGATTTTGTTTTCGATGATGTGGTTGTTGAGGGCTTCAGACACCTTCTTGTTCAGTTTGTCGAACGTGACCGACGCGCCGTACATCTTCTGAATCATCCCGAACGGGACCTTGCCTTGGCGGAAGCCCGGGACGGCGGCTTTATGCTGATAATCTTTTAATGCCTTGGTGACTTCGTCGGCGTAGTCAGCCTTCTCTATGTCAATTTGAATTTTGGCGATGAGATCGCCGTTCATTGTCTGTGTTGTTTTCATTATTCGTAATTTATTGATTATCTGTGCGGATGAAGGGACTCGAACCCATACTCCTTACGGAACCAGATCCTAAGTCTGGCGCGGCTACCAATTACGCCACATCCGCTTCTCAAGCTCTTTTTTGAGCGTGCAAAGGTACAACTTTTTTTGCAATTGAAAACAATTATTTCAAATTTATTTCTTCACATTCAACGCCTCGCGCAAGGCGTTGCCCATCAGCATGAAAGCGAGTACGAGAAGCATGATGGCGATGCCGGGGAGTATCGCTAAATACGCGTCGTTCAAGATGATGTAGGCGTAGTTTTCTTTGATCATCGAACCCCATGACGGCGTTGGCGGCTGCACCCCGATGCCAAGGAAACTCAACCCCGCCTCAAGGAGTATCGCCGTGGCGAAGTTGGCCGCCGAGATGACGATTATCGGGTTTATCACGTTCGGGATGATATGCCTGATGATGATTCTTGCATTCCTGAAGCCTAACGCGCGTCCGGCCTCGACAAAAGTCGTCTCCCTGATGGAGAGTATCTGCCCGCGCGTCACACGTGCCACCTCGACCCACATCGTAAGTCCGACGGCGATGAAGACCTGAACGACACCCTTGCCCAAGGCGAAGGTTATCGCTATGACAATCAACAGCGTCGGCAGCGACCACACCACGTTGATGAACCACATCACCACGTCATCGACACGACCGCGGAAGAAACCGCCCAAACCACCGATGAACAGCCCTATCAACACACTGAGAACCACCGCGATGAAGCCGACCGACAGACTTATCCGCGTGCCGAGTATTATGCGGCTCAGGAAGTCACGCCCGAACTGGTCCGTCCCCAAAATGAAACGCCTGTGAACCACAAAATCCTCAATATTCGTGCTATCCGTGCAATTTGTGGTGAAAACTTCGTGGTCAACAACCTCCGTCTTTACCTCACCGGAATGCTCGGGGTTGAAGACATACACCGTGGTGCTTGTCTCTCCGACCTTCAGCGAGTCGAACGGTATCTGCCTGAACGCGCTTGGTTGTCCGCCCAACAGTTTCTTCAGGAACCCCGCCTTCTCTGGTCTGACCGGCTTGGGGACGAGCAGCATATCGACCTCGAAACCGGGTTTCTGCGTGCTTATCTCAAGGATTTGCGTGTTGGCATCAGGCGTGTCGTCGGGGATGATGTAATAGGAGAATATCGCTAAAAACGTGCATGAAATAATGAAAATCAATGAAATCATGCCTGTGACGTTCTTTCTGTAACGCCGCCATGCCATCTGAGAAGGTGATAGAAATTCGTTGTTTTTCATCGCTAAAAAATATAGGGCAAAGATATTGGTTTTTGTCTTACATTTGCACTTTCATTTGTAAAAATATGGATAACATTAAAAAGATTGTCGAAAATGCTTGGGACGACCGTTCCCTGCTTGAGAAAAACGAGACCTGTGACGCAATCCGTGAGGTGGTGCGCCTGCTTGACTGCGGACAGCTGCGTATCGCTGAAAAGGTTGGCGGACAGTGGGTTGTGAACGAATGGCTGAAGAAAGCCGTCATCATGTTCTTCCCGATAAACAAGATGGAGGTGAGCGAGAGCGGCATCTTCGAGTACAATGACAAAATCGCTTTGAAGGGCGGTTTCGAGCAGGCCGGCGTGCGTGTCGTGCCTCCGGCGACTGTCCGCTACGGTGCTTTTATTAATAAAGGTGTCGTCCTGATGCCGTCGTATGTCAACATCGGCGCATACGTTGACAGCGGCACGATGGTTGACACGTGGGCTACCGTCGGCTCGTGCGCGCAGATCGGCAAGAACGTTCACTTGAGCGGCGGCGTGGGCGTCGGCGGCGTGCTGGAGCCCGTGCAGGCCGCCCCTGTCATCATAGAGGACAACTGCTTCATCGGCTCACGCTGCATCGTCGTCGAAGGCGTGAGGGTGGAGGAGGAAGCCGTGCTCGGCGCGAACACCGTCATCACGCAATCGACAAGAATCATCGACGTGACCGGCACCGAACCTGTCGAGTACAGAGGCTTTGTGCCTGCCCGCTCGGTCGTCGTACCAGGCTCATACACAAAGCATTTCCCCGCCGGCGACTTCCAAGTGGCATGCGCTCTGATAATAAAGAAACGTAACGAGTCAACGGATAAAAAAACATCTCTCAACGAAGCGTTAAGAGATGTTCAAGTCTGAGGGTAGAAGGTGGGATTCGAACCCACGACCCACGGAACCACAATCCGGTACTCTAACCAGCTGAGCTACATCTACCGTCTGGTTTGCGGCTGCAAAAGTACAACTTTTTTCAATACGCGCAACTTTTTTTGAAAAATTTTTTCTCCCCGCATTTGAACGCTGATTTCGCACTTTTTAACTTTATGAACTTTATGACTTTATGAACTTTATAAACTTTATGAACTTTCCGACTTTATAAACTAAAAATCGCTATCTTTGCAAAAAATTTTCGAGATGGGTAGAATAATGGCAATTGATTATGGCAGAAAGCGTTGCGGCATCGCCGTGACCGACCCGCTGCGCATCATCGCCAACGGCCTGGCAAACGTGCCGGCGCATGAGCTGCTGGCTTTCATCCAGAATTATATCAAGACCGAACAGGTTGATGTCATCGTCGTCGGCGAACCGAAAGACATGCACAACAACCCTTCGGAGTCGGCGAAATATATAGAACCGTTCATGAAACAACTCGCAAAGACACTGCCCGACATCGAGATAAAACGCTATGACGAACGTTTCACCTCCGTGATGGCGCATCAGGCGATGCTCGACGCCGGCCTCAGCAGGAAACAACGACAGAACAAAGAACTCGTTGACACCATCAGCGCAACACTGATCCTGCAGTCGTTCATGGAGTTTAATCAGAACCAAAGTCGAAAAACGCTGACGGACCTCTAATTGAAAATGAAAGTCCCTAATACTTTACAAATTTTTAACTTTATAAACTTTCAACTGAAATGATTTTACCAGTAGTAGCATACGGCCATCCGGTTCTGAAGCGCGTGGCTGAAGATATTGAAGAGAATACGCCTGAGATTCAGAAACTTATCGCCGACATGTTCGAGACGATGTATCACTCCGAAGGTGTCGGCCTCGCCGCACCGCAGGTCAACAAGTCGCTGCGGCTTTTCGTCATTGATTGCGACCCTTTCAAGGAGAAATATCCCGAAGGCGCGGGCGTGAAGAAAGTATTTATCAATGCCGAAATCATTGAGCTGTCGGGTGAGCCGTGGATTTTCAAGGAAGGATGCCTCAGCCTCCCCGATATGGGCGAAGATGTTGAACGTCCGAGTGTCGTGACAATCAATTATTTAGATGAGAATTTCGAGGAACACGAAGAGACGTTCTCCGGTATCGTGGCGCGTGTCATCCAGCATGAATACGACCATCTCGAAGGCAAGGTCTATGTTGACCGCCTCAGCTCGATGCGCAAGATGCTGCTGAAAAACAAACTGCGCAACATCTCCGAAGGCCGCGTCGATGTCGATTACAAGATGATTTTCCCGAACAAGAGGAAGGTTAGAGGTTAAAGGTTAGAGGTTAGAGGTTAGAGGTTAGAGGTTAGAGGTTAGAGGGAGAGACTAAAGACTAATGATGTTGTCGCAAGGATACTTTATAAATTTTCAAACTATATGAGAAAGATTATACCTATATTAATTATGGCTTTTGCGCTGCTTCTCGCAGGTTGCAAGCCGAATCTTACGAAAGAGATTGCGAGACTTGAGAAACAGGCTTTCGCGACAGACGGCGCGGTGAACCATCAGATGGCCGAGCAGCTTGTTGATGCGTATTGTGCTTTCGTGACGCAAAACCCTGAAAATCAGACGTCGGCGGAGTGCCTCTTCAAGGCAGTCAATGTATCAATGAACTTCGACAACCCTCAGAAGACCATCGGCATCATCGACAGGTTGTTGACGGAATATCCTGATTATCAGAAAACCCCGACGGCACTCTTCCTGAAAGGGTTCATCTTTGAAACACGCTTCGGCAACTATGAGCAGGCGCGCGCCGCATACGAGAAATATCTTGAGCTCTATCCCGATGGCGAACTCGCCGATGACTGCAGGGCTTCCATACAAAACCTCGGACTCACACCGGAGGAACTCGTGAGGATGTTTGAAAAATCTTATTAACCCAAACCTTTTAAATCCAAACCAAAACTGCTTGTGTCGCTGGGCTTGCGTGCTGCCCGCAGGGCAGTATTTCAATAATAGGGTGCGCGGCACGCGTGCCCGGCAGCATGATATGTAGCTCGGTGTCTGCCCGTGCAGTGTGCAGCCTGCCCGTGCATAAAAAACAAAAAAATCTCTCGCCGTATCAAAAAATATTGTAATTTTGCCGCCCAAATGGAGAAAGTATTTGTGACATATTGCATACAGGGGCTTCCGGCGCATGAGAACGCACCGGTGAACTTTCTGATTACCCCCCCCCTGTTGCGCAAGTAGTTGATAATCAATTAGTTAGGCTTTTTGGAGATAAAAATGTGAGCCGGCAGTCAGTGACTGTCGGCCTTTCGGCGTTTCCGTGCGCCAGACACGGATGCCTTGACCACCCGAATACCTGCAGACAATCAAATAACAACATCAAATCAAAATAATAACCATCAAATTAAAAAATGTATAACCATCAAAAAGAAAGGAAAAGAAAGATGAGAAACAAAAACAAGAGGAGGTGC
>CALBNV010000061.1 GCA_937896895.1 uncultured Bacteroidales bacterium
GCAGGAAGCAGGAGACAGTGCCGGCGACGCCGTCGGCAAACACAATCAAGATGACTATAACGGCCGGCCCGGGCGCGAAGACCGACATCACCGACGAAGGCAGAATAACATGGACTTCGGGCGACGTGCTCTACGTGAGCGACGGCGCCAAATGGCTCGGCAGCCTCACCCTCCAGAGCGGCGCAGGCAATGCGAGAGGCACGTTCACAGGGAACATATCAGAAATTAGCGACGGCACGACCTGCCACTTCTTCTACCTCGGCCACGACAACGACATGACGGGGGCGACAGGCACCACCAACGCAGTCATCTCGTTCGCCTCGCAGGACGGCAGCCGCGAAGGTGCGTTGAAGTACCATTTAGGCCACGGCAGCGCCGATGTCACGGTGAGAGAAGGTGAAGCCACTGGTGCGGTGAGGATGAGTACCAAGATAGCGATAGCGCACATCAACTTCACCGTGGACTCAAAGCCCTACACGGGTTCGGCGACCATGGATGTCAGCAACACCATGACGGTCAGCCCTGCCGGCACCTTTAGCGGAAGCGGCAACGGCATCGCCATAGGAAACAACGGCGGCACTTCAGGCGACAGATACGTGACGCTCATCCCGACAGGGACAAGCAGCGTGGACGTGAGCTTCAGTGGTTCTGCCACGGGGAGCATGACCTTCGGCCATGGCATACAGGCCAACAACCTCTACGGCATAGCTGATGGGATAGAGGTGACGCTGACAGCTGCCCACGAGTATGTTGACCTCGGCCTGTCTGTAAAATGGGCCACATGCAACCTCGGCGCGAGCAAGCCAGAAGACTACGGCGACTACTACCAGTGGGGCGGCGTGACATCTGTGACATCGACCTCCATCAATGTCGGCTGGGCTGGCTGTCCGTTCACCAACGGTACATATTCCTATGATAATGAAAAAGTCTTCACGAAGTACGTACCTACAGAAAAGACCGAATACTGGGCTGGAACAGGATCCCCTGACAACAAGTTGGTTCTCGACCCCGAGGACGACGCCGCGAGCACGAACTGGGGCGGCTCGTGGCGCATGCCTACGATTACCGAGTGGCAGGAATTGTACAATAACACGAACTGCACATGGATTGACAATTACAACAATACAGGTGTCAAGGGCCGACTCTTCACGAGCAGAAAGGAAGGTTACACCGACAAATCCATCTTCCTCCCGGCTGCCGGCTACCGCGATGGCACGGACGTGAAATATGCGGGTTCCAGCGGCTACTACTGGTCGAGTTCGCTCTACTCGTCCAATCCCAGCCGCGCGTACTACATGCGCGTCAATTCGAACGATGTGTATCCGCAGGACTACAATCGGTTCAACGGGCGCAGTGTGCGTCCCGTGCGCTAGTTCTTAGAATTTAACCTGCCTTGTCGAGAAGAAGAGACGGTTTTTAAAATAGTACAGACGGGGCATGCCCCGTCTCTACGTTTGTTTATCAATATGAGTTTGCTCCACTCGCTGTTAAAGTGGGAGCTGTATATTAGTCGGAGTTTGCTCCACTCGCTGCGCTCGGTCGCAATGACGTTGTTTTTATAAATAACTGATATTGAGTGTGTTGCGGCTTCGCCGTAACACACTCAATATTTTTATTTCCCCAAACGACGCCGTCTTTGTGAGCGACCGCATGGAGTCGAACAATCCCAAATCCCCCACTCTCAACTCTCAACACTCCAAACTCTCTTAACGCTCCTCTCTACTCTTTTAACTGAAAAAACTCCACTCTCAACTCTCCAAACTCCAAACTAAAGACTAAAGACTTTATAAACTTTATGAACTTTATGAACTTTTTACTATTTTTGCAGCCATGAAAATAACGCTTTTGGTAATTGGCAAGACCGACGAGCCGTATCTTGAGACCGGCATTGCGAAGTACATCTCGCGTCTCGAACATTATGTGCCTTTCGAGTTGAAAATCATTCCCGACATCAAGAACCGCAAGACGCTGACGGAGGCGCAGCAGAAAAAGTCGGAGGGCGAACTGCTTCTCTCGCAGTTTCAGTCCGGCGACTTTATCATCCTTCTTGATGAAAACGGAAAGACGTTCTCTTCGCGCGGCTTTTCAAAATGGGTTGAGAGTCAGATGAATACCGGCTGCAAACGCTTGGTCTTCGTCATCGGAGGACCGTATGGCTTCTCGCAGGAGGTCTATGGGAAGGCCAACTCGAAGATAAGCCTCTCGGAGATGACGTTCTCGCATCAGATGGTGCGCCTGGTCTTCGTCGAGCAGCTCTACCGCGCCTTCACGATACTGAAAGGTGAGGCGTACCACCACGATTAAAGTTTTGAGAGTGGAGTTTTAAGAGTGGAGTTTTGAGAGTGGAGAGCAAAACAACTCCACTCTCCACTCTCAACACTTCACTCTTAACTCTTAACACTTCAAACTAAAAATCAGTCGGCTAAAACAAGAATCTTGTTGTTAAGCACTTCCACGACGCCGCCTCTGATGTCGAAGTATTCGAGTTTCCCGTCGGGGTTCTGCACTTTGACTTTCCCGTTGCCGAGCGATGCTATCATCGGTGCGTGGTTGTTCAGGATCTCGAACAGACCATCGCTGCCCGGCAGCTGCACGAGTGCCGTCTCGCCGTCGTAGATGTGTCTTTCGGGAGTTATGATTTCCAGTCTCATGGCATCACTCCTTCCTTATTCCTGGTTTTCGGCGAGCATCTTCTTGCCTTTCTCGATGGCTTCCTCGATGGTGCCGACGAGGTTGAAGGCCGCCTCCGGATACTGGTCAACTTCGCCGTCCATGATCATGTTGAAGCCCTTGATGGTGTCTTCGATGCTGACGGTGGCGCCTTGCAGACCTGTGAACTGTTCGGCGACGTGGAACGGCTGCGAGAGGAACCTCTGCACGCGGCGTGCGCGGCTCACGGTGAGTTTGTCTTCCTCCGAAAGCTCGTCCATGCCGAGGATGGCGATGATGTCTTGTAACTCCTTGTATCTCTGGAGTATCTTCTTCACGCGCTGTGCTGTGTTGTAATGTTCTTCGCCTACAATCTCCGGCGAGAGTATCCTTGATGTTGAATCCAACGGATCAACGGCGGGGTAGATGCCGAGTTCGGCAATCTTACGGCTCAGAACCGTCGTGGCGTCCAAGTGCGCGAATGTGGTCGCCGGAGCCGGGTCGGTCAAGTCATCGGCGGGTACATAGACGGCCTGCACCGAGGTGATGGAACCGCTCTTCGTGGATGTGATTCTCTCCTGCATGAGACCCATTTCGGAAGCCAGTGTCGGCTGGTAACCAACAGCCGAAGGCATACGTCCGAGAAGCGCCGACACCTCTGAACCGGCCTGCGTGAAACGGAAGATGTTGTCAATGAAGAACAGGATGTCGCGGCCTTGTGTCTCGCCGTCGCCGTCACGGAAATACTCCGCCATCGTCAGTCCCGACAACGCCACTCTCGCTCTTGCTCCTGGCGGTTCGTTCATCTGTCCGAACACCAAGGTGGCCTGCGACTTGTCGAGTTCGTCGTAATCGACTTTCTCCAAGGCCCAGCCGCCTTTCTCCATCTCTTCTGCGAACTCCTTGCCGTATTTTATTACGCCTGACTCGATCATCTCGCGGAGAAGGTCGTTGCCTTCACGGGTGCGCTCGCCGACGCCGGCGAACACCGACATTCCGGAATACACCTTCGCGATGTTGTTGATCAGCTCCATGATAAGAACCGTCTTGCCCACGCCGGCACCGCCGAACAGGCCAATCTTGCCGCCTTTCGCGTAAGGCTCGATGAGGTCGATGACCTTGATGCCTGTGAACAACACCTCCTGTGTCGTTGAGAGGTTCTCGAACTTGGGCGGGTTGTGGTGGATGCTGTTGCGTCTGCGCTCCTGCATCGGCTTCAAGCCATCGATGCTCTCGCCGATGACGTTAAACAGACGGCCTTTCACCTGGTCGCCGGTGGGCATAGAGATAGGTTGTCCGAGGCAGCGCACCTTCATCCCTCGGCGCAGACCGTCGGTTGAGTCCATGGCGATGGTGCGCATCGTGTTCTCGCCGATGTCCTGCTGCACCTCAGTGATAAGTTTGTCGCCGTTGTCACGCGTGATCTCAAGGGCATCCAAAAGGTTCGGAAGTCCTGTCTCGCTGTCAAAAGCCACGTCAATGACAGGCCCGATGATTTGTACTATTCGACCGAATTTCTCTTCACTCATGTCATTATTAGTTTTTAAAGTTTTAAAGTTGAAAGTTATAAAGTTTGAAAAATGGCACTTTATGAACTTTAAGAACTTTTTGCTTTTATTATTTCTTCAAAATTTTTGATAAACTTCCATTGAAAAATCAACAAATACAAAATCCCGATGGTGATGGCACTGTCGGCGATGTTGAAGACGGGGCTGAAGAAGACCTCTCCGCCGAGGAACGGCACCCAGTCGGGGAACTCGAACAGCGGGAAATACAGCATGTCAACGACCCGGCCTTGCAGGAAGCCGGCGTAGCCGAAGATCAGGCCGTAGAACCAGCAGTCGATGATGTTGCCTATGGCGCCCGCCGTGATGAGCGAGACTCCGAACACAGGGCCGAACTTCACCTTGTTCCTGACCATGCGGCTTATCAGCCAGAACAGCAGGGCCACCGCCGCGACCCTGAATAGGCTGAGGAAAATCTTCCCCCACACGGCTCCGGAGATCTCCCAGCCGAACGCCATGCCGTTGTTCTCGATGAACAAAATATAAAACCACTTCCCGAACACGGGAATGGCCTCGCCGATTGCCATCGTCGTCTTGACCAAAATCTTTGAGACTTGGTCAAGCAGAAGCACTAAAAATATGACAACCAGCGGTTTCTTCATCTCTTTTTGTTTTGATTCATCTTGGCCTCGACGCTGAGCGTGGCGTGCGGCACGGCGCGCAGACGTTCCTTAGGTATCAGCTTGCCGGTGACGCGGCAGACTCCGTATGTCTTGTTTTCAATGCGAACGAGCGCGTTTTCAAGATTCGTGATGTACTTCTGCTGGCGTACAGCGAGAGCGCTGTTCTCCTCTTTCGACAGGACAGCAGAACCTTCCTCGAGAATTTTGAATGTCGGTGCCGTGTCGTCTGTGTTTGTATCGCCGCCTGTGACGTTTTCCTCAAGCAACTCAAGGTCCTTGCGGGCTGCCGCCAAACGCTCAAGAATCAATGCCTTGAACTCGGCTAACTCCTCGTCAGAATATCTGACTCTTTCCTGGGTGTTCGATGAATCTTCCATATTTAATATTTTTATGCTTTCCTTATCAATAATTTCGCCGTCACCTTGTCGGCAAGCTCCTGCGCCTCAACGCTTCCGCCGATGTCATCGACGAAATCCAATGTGGCCAAGGTCTCCGAGCAGATGTATTCGCCAAACCTCTCAACAGGTTTTGTTATGTCTTTGTTCTTCTCGATGGTGAGAATAATCTTGTCGGTGACCTCAAGGCCGCTCTCCTTCCTCATGTTCTGGATGCGGTTGATGATCTCGCGTGCGAGGCCTTCTTCGAGAAGTTCCTGCGTGATGTTGATGTCAAGGGCGACTGTCATGCCGTCCTGTGTCGTCACCGTCCAGCCAGGAATGTCTTCCGTTGAGATGAGCGCGTCTTCAAGAATCAAATTAACCTCCTGACCGTCGATGTTCAAAGTCGCGCCGTTGTTCCTCTCAAACGCCCTGATGTCTTCCTGGCTCATCGAATTGAAATACTGTGTCAGGCTCTTCATCATCTTGGCGTAACGTTTCAACGACGCGAAGTTAGGTCTCACCTTCTTCACCAAGATGTTCAGCTCGCCGGTGAGATACTCTACGTTCTTCACGTTGACTTCCGAGAGGATGAGGTGTTCGACTTTCTGGAGCTGTTCCCTCTGTTCGTCGGACATGACCGGAATCATGATTCTTGACAATGGCTGGCGGACGCGGATGTTGGCTTTCTTCCTGAGTGAAAGCACCATGGAGGCGACGAGCTGCGCCATCTCCATGCGCTCCTCAAGTTTCTTGTCGATATGTTTCTCATTGACTGTCGGGAATGTGGTGAGGTGCACTGATTCAACGCTGCTGCGGTGTGTCACGTTGTTCAGGTCGCGGTAGAGCTGTTCGGCGAAGAACGGCGCGATGGGCGAGATGAGGCGTGCCAGTGTCTCGAGACATGTGTAGAGTGTCTGATATGCCGATGTCTTGTCTTCTGAGCCGTTGCTCTTCCAGAAACGGCGGCGTGACAGACGCACGTACCAGTTGCTCAGATGTGCATCGACGAAGTTGCCGATGGCGCGGCCGGCCTTCGTAGGCTCGTAGTTAGCGAGGTCGTTATCTACTTCAGCTATCAGTGAATTCAATTCCGACAGGATCCATCTGTCAATTTCCGGACGCTGTTCAAACGGGATGTCGGCTTCCTTGTACTCGAAGCCGTCGATGTTCGCGTAAAGCGCGAAGAAAGCGTACGTATTATATAATGTGCCGAAGAACTTGCGGCGGACGTCGTCAACGCCTTCCTCGTCAAACTTCAGGTTGTCCCAGGGCTGCGAGTTGGTGATCATGTACCAGCGCACTGCGTCGGCACCGTATTTTTCGATGGCTCCGAACGGGTCAACGGCGTTGCCGAGACGTTTCGACATCTTGTTGCCGTTCTTGTCCAAGACCAGGCCGTTGGAAATCACGTTCTTATATGCCACGCTGTCGAACACCATAGTAGCGATGGCGTGCAGGGTGAAGAACCAGCCGCGTGTCTGGTCAACGCCCTCGGCGATGAAGTCGGCGGGGAACGTCTTGTCGTTGAGCTGCCCTTCCTCGCCCATGTAATGGATCTGGGCGTAAGGCATCGCGCCCGAGTCGAACCACACGTCGATGAGGTCAGGCTCGCGGAACATCTTCCTGCCCGATGCCGAGACCAGTACGACATTGTCGATATATGGCCTGTGAAGGTCGAACTTGGTGTAATCTTCTGATTTATATGGGTTTTCCGTCATGAAGCCGGCTGCGATTGACTTGTCTATCTCGTTGCGGAGCTGTTCAACGCTGCCGATGCATATCTCTTCGTTGCCGTCTTCTGTCCTCCAGATCGGGAGCGGCGTGCCCCAGTAACGCGAGCGCGAGAGGTTCCAGTCAACGAGGTTCTCGAGCCAGTTGCCGAAACGTCCGCTGCCTGTGGCCTCCGGCTTCCAGTTGATGGTCTTGTTGAGTTCTATCATCCTGTCTTTCAACGCCGTAGTCTTGATGAACCAGCTGTCCAACGGGTAATAGAGAACCGGTTTGTCGGTGCGCCAGCAGTGCGGGTAGTCGTGCTCGTGCTTCTCGCTCTTGAAGAGTTTGCCTTCCTCCTTGAGCATGATCACGATTTCGACATCGAGCGACATGTCTTTCTCCGTCTTGGTGGCGTCGTATGCGTTCTTGACGAATTTCCCTGCGTATTTCGAATATGCTTCTGTGTCGATATGTGTCTTGACCCATTCCTGGTCGAGGTCTTCGAGGTTGTAGAATTTGCCGGTCTTGTCAACCATCGGGGCGATTTTGCCGTCTTTGTCGATGAGTTGGAGCGGCGGGATGTTGCTGAGCAGGGCCACGCGTTTGTCGTCGGCGCCGAACGTCGGGGCGATATGCACTATGCCGGTGCCGTCTTCCGTCGTGACGTAGTCGCCCGGGATGACGCGGAAGGCGTCGCCGTCGGGCTTCACCCACGGGATGAGCTGCTCGTAGTCGAGTCCCACGAGGTCTTTGCCCTTGCATGTCCCGATGACTTCGTAAGGCAGTTTCTTGTCGCCGGCTTTATAGTCTTCAAATGCCGGTTTCTCTTCTTCCGACGGGAAGAACGACGACATAAGAGGTTTGCCTAAGATGATATAAGCGATGTCGCCTCTGACAGGGTTCACTGTCTTGACGAGGTTGTATTCGATGGTAGGGCCGACGCACAATGCCGTGTTTGAAGGCAGTGTCCAAGGTGTCGTGGTCCATGCGACTATCTGCACGTCACCGAATTTCACGTCGGTGTCGAACGGCAGTTTCTTGAGTTGACGCTGGTTTTCCTTGAGGCGGAACATCGCCACGCAGGTGAGGTCTTTCACTTTGCGGTAGCAGCCCGGCATGTTGAGTTCGTGCGAGCTGAGGCCTGTCCCGGCGGCCGGCGAGTAAGGCTGTATGGTGTATCCTTTGTAGAGGAGGCCTTTCTTGTAGAGTTCGCGGAGCAGGTACCAGAGTGTCTCGATGTATTCGTTCTTGAAGGTGATGTACGGGTCGTTGAGGTCAACCCAGTAGCCCATCTGGCGTGTGAGGTCGTCCCATCTGTCCTTGTATTTCATCACTTCCTCGCGGCAGGCGCGGTTGTAGTCATCGACGCTGATTTTCTTGCCAATGTCTTCTTTGGTGATGCCGAGTTTCTTCTCCACGCCGAGTTCGACTGGCAGTCCGTGGGTGTCCCAACCCGCCTTGCGCGACACGTATTTGCCTTTCAGTGTCTGATAGCGGCAGAATGTGTCTTTTATCGTTCTCGCCATGACATGGTGGATGCCCGGCATTCCGTTGGCTGACGGCGGACCCTCGAAAAACACGTAGGCCGTGCCGTTCTTGGTGTTCTCCAGACTCTTGTCAAAAATGTTGTTCTCTTTCCAATAATCACGAACCTCGTTGGCAATCTCGGTGAGATTCAGTGTTTTATATTCGCGGTAAGCGTTTTTCATCTTATGATACCTGTTTTTAATAAAAATTTAGAGTTGCAAAGATATAAAAAATTATGCTTTTTTTTGTCTTTAAATTCTTATTTTTTTTACTTTTGCGCAAATTATCAAATCACAGAGAAATGAATTACGCAATTGGCATTGATATCGGTGGTACGAACACCGATATCGGACTCGTCACCGAAAATGGTGAAATCATCGACAAAGTTAATATCAGCACTAACAAATACACTGATGCTCAATTATTTGTGAAAGATATGTGTGATGGCATCAAGACGCTTTTGCAGCGTCAGAACATCGCGAATATCGACGGCATCGGCATTGGTGCGCCTAACGGGAACACTTACACTGGCTGCATCGACAACGCTCCGAACCTTCGCATGAAGGGCAACATCGAATTGGCGAACATGGTCAGGCAGTATTTCAACACCAAGGTCGTCATCTCCAACGATGCCAACGCCGCCGCTTTCGGAGAGAAGATTTACGGTGGTGCGAAGAATCTCAGGCATTTCATCACATTCACGCTCGGCACGGGTGTCGGAAGCGGCATCATCATCGACGGCAACTTGCTCCTCGGTGCCACAAGCACTGCGGGCGAGCTCGGCCACGTCATCATGATTCCTCAGGGGCGTCAGTGCGGCTGCGGCAGGAGAGGATGCCTTGAGACTTACACCTCGGCGGGCGGCATCGTCGCGACAGCACGTGAGCTTCTCAACGATGACCTTGAATACAACGGAGTGCTTCGTCAGAACGCCGGCGACCTCACCAGCAAGATGATAGGCGACGCCGCCAACGCCGGCGACTCGTTAGCTCTGAAAGTGTTCGAGAAAGTCGGCTGGATGCTCGGCCTCGCGATGGCAAACGCCGTGGCGTTCTCGGTGCCTGAGGCTATTTTCCTCATGGGCGGCCCCGTCCACGCCGGCGAAGTGCTAATGAAACCTCTCAGAAAATCGTTCGAGGAGAACCTTCTGTATGTTTACAAGGACAAGCAGACAGGCAAGCCGTTGGTTGACATCAAGGTGTCATCACTGAAGGACAACGAGGTCGCCATCTTAGGTGCAGCGGCTCTCATCCAGATGGTGATGTAACTGGTTTTCAATAAAATAAAAAGCGCCGCTGACATTCAACGGCGCTTTTTTTTGAGCCACGTGTCGGACTCGAACCAACGACCTACGCATTACGAATGCGTTGCTCTACCAACTGAGCTAAAGTGGCTTGCTTTTCGGGGTGCAAAAATACAAATTTTTTTTAATACACAAGCAAAAGAATTTTTATTAATTTTGCAATCCTTTATAATTTTAAAATCATGGTTTGGAAATTCTTTTCAGTGATGCTGTTCGCGACGGTCAAGACGCTGTTCGCCCCGTCGTTGGGGTTCGCCGAGGGGATGCCGTTTCTCACGACATTCACGGCGACGGCCATCGGAGGCGTGCTGGGCTTCATGGTGTTCTATTTTTTCTCAAGCCAGATAATGAATTATCTTAACAAAAAGAGAAAAGAGGGCAATCGCGCAAAGCAACTGAAAAAAGCAAGGAAAATCGTCATGATGAAAAGAAAATACCCGATGTGGCTTTTCATCTTCATCCTGCCTTTCCTGTCGATACCAGTGATGGCGGTGGTTGTCAGGAAGTTCTATGGCCGCGACAAGAAAATCACAATGCTTTCATGTCTCGCGACGATTCTTTTCGCGCTCCTCGGCTGCGTCACATATCCTGCGCTGAAATGACAAATATCAGGCGTTAAATACTAAATACCCCCCCCCGTTCACTGTCAAGTACTTGATACACAGAGTTGTTTGACTTAAATTCAGGGACGATCTTCTTCATCTGTCCGACAATCATGAAGTCGTCGCACGACGGCAATATTTCATGCAGTACCTTGATTTCGGCGTTGACTTCGTCTTCGGTGTATTCGCGCACCTTTGCACGCATGATTTTCGGATGTTCTGTCGGGATGGTGTTCTCCCTGGTCGCCAGGAGTTCCTCGTACAGTTTCTCGCCGGGGCGCAGTCCTGTTATCTCGATTTGCACGTTCGGGACGTGCGACAGCTTTATCATCTTGCTTGCGAGGTCGTAGATTTTCACAGGCTTGCCCATGTCGAAGACGAAGATGTCGTCGTCTTCACCGATGGCGCCGGCTTCAAGCACGAGGCTGCACGCCTCCGGGATTGTCATGAAGTAGCGTATGATGTCGCGGCTCGTGACGGTGAGCGGGCCTCCGTGGGCAAGCTGTTTCTTGAACAGCGGGATGACCGAGCCGTTGGAACCCAACACGTTGCCGAAACGTGTCGTGACGAACTTCGTCGCGCTGTTGCGGCTCTGTGTGTATATCTCGGCGATGCGTTTCGTGGCACCCATGACGTTGGTGGGGTTGACGGCCTTGTCGGTCGAGATCATCACGAACTTCTCCGCGTCGTATTTTATGGCGAGGTCGGCTATGTTCTTGGTGCCGAAGACGTTGACGAAGACGGCTTCATAAGGGAAACTCTCCATCAGCGGGACGTGCTTGTACGCCGCCGCATGATAGATGACCTGCGGACGGTACTTCACGAACACCTCCTCCATCTTCACCGCGTCCTTGACGTTGCCTATGACATATTCTTTCGGCACAGGGATGTGTTTGTACGGCTCCTCGTTGTTCAACTCGAACTGAAGGTCGTACATCGGCGACTCGGCCTGGTCGAGCATGACGAGCTGCTTCGGATTGTGATGCAGCACCTGACGGCATATCTCGCTCCCGATGGAACCGGCGGCGCCTGTCACAAGGACGACCTTGCCCTCAAGTTCCCTCTTGACATTCTCGTTGCCGAGCTTGATGGGCTCCCTCTCAAGCAAGTCCTCAATCTTGATGTCCTCGATCTTCACGTTTTCAGTGTCGCCATTTTCAATCCACGAAATGGTGTGCGGCACCGACTTCACATTCAGCCCGGTGTCGAGAAGCCTGTCGAGCAGCTCCTGCTTTTTCTCGATGCCGAGGCTCGGCACCGCCAGAATCACAGTGTCGATGTTCTTCAACCTGATGAATTTCTTGTTGAAGACTGCATCCGGCCTGCGCACCATGATGCCGTTGATGGATTTCCCGATCTTCGAATCCGAGTCATCGACAAAAGAAATCACGTTGTATTGGTTCATGTTGTCCTGGCTTATGGCATTCAGCGTGATGATGCCGGCATCACCGGCGCCATATATCACTGCGTTGATGACCTGCGGACGCGGACGTAGATATTCATTGTATATCCTTCGCACAATAAGACGCGACAACATCATGAAAAACAACGACATCGTGCAAACCAACAGCACATTTGCATACGACAGGAAATATGCACTCAGACATGACAAGGCACTAACGTGTATCACTATAATCTTCGAGACACACAAAGTCAGAAACACAAATATCGTCACGCCGACAATCTTCTCAATGTCCTGAAAACCAGTATATCTCACCATCCCTTTGTATGAGCCGGTTATGACAAACGCCAAAATGAAATATATCATCAGGGATATGGAACCGTAAAGATACGCGCTGATTTGCCTGGATTCCATTTCGGGAAAGAACCTCAACACCAGCACGAAAAGCACCGCCAGAAAAACCAAGATTATGTCAAAAAGCAACACGAAACATCTTGGCATCGAACTTGAATTTGACTTTCCAAATATGAATTTTGCAATTCTAACAATTAATTTTTTCATGATATTATTTTTTATTGTTTATTTCTGCCATTCCTTTATTTGCTGTTCATCCTGCATCTTACAGATAAGGAGACAGTCGTTGTCGTCCACAACAATGTAATTATCAAGACCTTGTACTATGACTTTCTTTTTTCCGAATGAACGCACGATGCAGTTTGCGCTCCCGACCATCCTGATGTTCTCACCGATGACGGCGTTGTTGTTTCCGTCAGGTTCGATGTGTGTATAAAGGCTGCCCCATGTGCCGATGTCGCTCCATCCGAAACTCGCCGGAAACACATACACATCGCTCGAATTCTCCATCACGGCGTAGTCGATGGAGACGTTCTGGCATGTCGGGAACAGCTCGTCGATGACATTCTGTTCTTCACCTTTATAGAAATGCGGCTCTATCTTGTCGAAGACTTTTGCCAGATTAGGGACGAGTTCCTTTATGGTGTTCACGACCATCTTGGCGTTCCAGACGAAGATGCCGGCGTTCCAATAGTATCCGCCTTCGGCGAGGTACGCCTTGGCTGTCTCGAGATTCGGCTTCTCCCTGAACGCCTCAACCTTCATAATCTTTCCATTGCAGTGTGCCGGTTTGCCGCTGTCGGCTTTGATGTAACCGTAGCCCGTCTCCGGCCTCGTCGGCATCATCCCGAGCGTCACGATGACATCTTTGTCTTTCGTGAACTCCAATGATTTCTGTATGACTTCCTTGAAATGCTGCGTGTCGAGGACGATATGGTCGGCCGGCGAGAACACGAGGTTCGCGTCCGGGTGTTTTGCGTAAATCTTACGGCTCACATATTCGATGCAAGGCGCGGTGTTCCTCATGCAAGGCTCCATGAGTATCTGCTGTTCAGGCACTTCCGGCAGCTGCTGCATCACCATGTCTTTGTATTTCTTCGATGTCACGATCCACACGTGGTCAGGCTCGATGACGCCGCTGAAACGCTCGACGGTGAGCTGTATCATGGTCTTCCCGACTCCCATCACGTCGATGAACTGTTTCGGTCTCTCCGGCGTTGACATCGGCCAGAACCTCGAGCCGACACCGCCGGCCATTATTATAAGGTGATTGTTGTTCATTGTTATTTGAAGATTTAAAGATTAAAGACTCATGAAAACTATTTTTCAACCTTGAATTTTGTTTTTCCGGCTCTATAAGCTTTCTCCCATTCCCAGGCTGATTTTGTCATCTCATCGATGGAACGCTCGGCTTTCCATCCCAACTCGTTGTTTGTGAATGTCGGGTCAGCCCAGATCTTCACGATGTCGCCGGCTCTGCGGCCCACGATCTCGTAGTTGAGCGGCTTGCCTGACGCCTTCTCAAACGAATGGATGGCTTCCAGGACAGAATAGCCTTTGCCTGTCCCGACGTTGAAGACCTCAAATGGTTTCTTCATCTTTCCGTCGGCCATGCGTTCGACGGCGGCGACGTGTGCCTTGGCGAGGTCCATCACGTGGATGTAGTCGCGTATCGGTGTCCCGTCGGGCGTGTCGTAGTCGTCGCCGAACACTTTCAGGCATTGTCTGATGCCGAAGCCGGTCTGCGTGATGTATGGCATGAGGTTGTTCGGCACTCCGAAAGGAAGCTCGCCGAGCTGTGCGCTCTCGTGCGCCCCGACGGGGTTGAAGTATCTCAACGCGATGACGTTCAACGTCTTGTAAGCGTTGACGCTGTCTTCAAGAATCTCTTCTGCAATCTGTTTGGTGTTGCCGTAAGGGCATTCGGCCTTTTTTATCGGTGCCTTTTCAGAAATCGGGAGGTTGCCGGCGTCAGGCTCGCCATAGACGGTGCACGACGACGAGAAGACGATGTTCGGGACGCTGTATCTCCGCATCGCCTCAAGGATGTTCATCAGCGAGACGAGGTTGTTGCGGTAATATCTGAGCGGCTGCTCCACCGACTCGCCGACGGCTTTGTGCGCCGCGAAATGTATCACGCCCTTGATGTCGGCGTGGCGGCTGAAGAAGTCATCGACTTTCTTGTTGTCGGTGAGGTCGAACTGCTCAAACTCCGGACGTCTGCCCGTCACCGTCTCTATCGCGTCGATGGCTTCGGCCCTTGAGTTGAAGAGGGCATCGACGATGACGACCTCGTGACCTTTCTGTATCAGCTCGACGGTGGTGTGCGAGCCGATGTATCCTGTTCCTCCTGTTACTAAAATCTTCATTATCTCTTGATTTCTAAAATGTTATCATTCAGTTGATATTGGCGTCCGCATTCGCATTTAAGCGTCTCGCCGAGTCTTCTGCCGCATTCGCACACCCAGCCGATCTGTCGCGCGGGCACGCCTGCCATGAGTGCGAAGTCTTTCACGTCTTTCGTCACGACGGCGCCGGCGGCGATGAGTGCGCTTCTCCCGACGGTGTGGCCGCACACGACGGTGCTGTTGGCGCCGAGAGACGCACCTTCTTTAATCAATGTCTTCGCATATACTCCGTGAACCGGGAAATGAGCACGCGGCGTGGCGACGTTGGTGAACACGCAGCTCGGGCCGCAGAACACGTTGTCCTCGATCTCAACGCCTTCATAGACGGAGACGTTGTTCTGAATCCTCACGCCGTCGCCTATTTTGACGTTGCTGCCGATGTTCACGTTCTGCCCGAGCGAACAGTTTTTCCCGAGCCGTGCGCCTTTCTGGACATGGCAGAAATGCCATATCTTCGTGCCTTCCCCGATCTCGACGTCGTCGTCAACGTACGACGACTCATGTACGAAGTAATCCGCCATTATAAGTTGTTTTTCTCGATGTCTTTGAAATAGTTGACCGTCCCGACCTTCAGCTCGTCGGTGGCTGCGTCGTCGCAGACGATGATGCCTTTCCTGTGCATCTGCAACGCGCTGACGGTGCAGAGGTGGCACACGCCGCCTTCTACGGCGGCGGCGATGGCACGCGCCTTGTTGTGGCCGCTCGCCAAGATCATCACCTCCTTGGCGTCCATCACCGTGCCCACGCCGACCGTCAGAGCCGTCTTCGGCACCTTGTTGATGTCATTGTCGAAGAAACGCGAGTTCGCGATGATGGTGTCGGTGGTCAGCGACTTCACGCGCGTGCGCGATGTCAGCGACGAGCCCGGCTCGTTGAACGCGATATGACCGTCAGGGCCGATGCCGCCCATGAAGAGATGAATGCCTCTGAAGCTCTTGATGCATTCCTCGTAACGCTCACATTCTTCCTCGAGGTCCTTCGCGTTCCCGTTGAGGATGTGAACGTTGTCCCTGTTGATGTCGATGTGGCTGAAGAAATTGTTCCACATGAACGAATGGTAGCTTTCAGGGTGCTCCTCCGGGAGGTTGACGTATTCGTCCATGTTGAATGTCACGACATTCTTGAACGAGACTCTGCCTTCCCCGTACGCTTTGATAAGATGTTTATATGTGCCGAGCGGCGTTGAGCCTGTCGGCAGCCCGAGGACGAAAGGATTCCCCGGCATCGGGTTGAACTCATTGATTCTGCGGACGATATGCTCTGCCGCCCACTCTGACATCTTGTCGTAATTTGGTTCGATTATTACTCTCATGACTTTAATTTTTTATTTTTGAGAAATGATGAACCGTTTTTCACAAACCATCCTCATCTCTCTTAACTTTACTCTCTTAACTCTTAACTGTTTTCAAAAAATGATGAACCGTTTTTCACAAACCGTCCTCATCTCTCTTAACTTTACTCTCTTAACTTTACTCTCTTAACTCTTAACTAATTCTCTTTCTCGCTTCCGCGATGTTCGCCATCGCCTCGGCGGTTTCTTTTCTTATTTGTCTGACAAAACTGTTGTCTTCAAGTCTTCCGTTGACGGCATCTCTTTCCTCAAGGTTTCTGAATGTCGAGTTGCGTATCTCGTTTTCGTAGTCTTTTTCTCTTGAGACATAGACCTGTTCGCAGACGAAATCGAGCAGTTTCTCGCCTTTGTCGAGTGCGTCGTTGAATATTTCCTTGGTGAGTGTGTCGCATCTGTAGATGAACCTCAGCGCCTGGTAGCTGTGCAGCAGTTTCTGCACCTGATAGTCGGCCCATATCTCGTTGTAGCGGTTGTGGATGTCGTCCCAGCTGTCGAGCGTGCCGTTGCAGATGTCATCGATCAGGCGTTCGAGTTCGTCGCCTGTCACTAACTGTCCGCCGAGGTTGACCCATTCGCGCTGGCGAAGGTTTGTCAGATGTTGGCACATGTCGTCAAACGACTCATCAGGGTTGTTTTTGAGATAAACGCACAGGTTTCTCACGGCATAGTACATAATCATCTGGCCGTAGGAGTGATATGCCTCGAATGGTTTCAGGATCAGCACTTTACGGTGGCTCTTCTCAATGTTTTCACCGAGAACCTCAAGTTTCTTGACGGTGTCTTTCTCTTCGTAAAGAAGACGACGTCCCATCTCCCTGAGTTTTTTATATTCGACATCCAGCGGCTCGCCCTTTGAGCGGAGGTAAGCCTTTGCCGTCCACACCTCGAGGAGCTTCCTTCCGGCTATGACCTCCTCCATGGTGTCGGGCGCAAATGTCTCAAACTCAATGTTTTGAATCTTGCGCTGGCGTTTGTCGCGTTTCTGGTATTTCGAGGTGTTCCGCGCGATGGCGTACATGTTGTACATCCACCAGTAGGCGGGCATTATCTCGAGTTGGTCTTTCGACGTGTTGTTGTTCACCAGGCAGAAAGGCAGCTTGATGTCCATCTCGTTCGGGTAGTCGGCTTTGGCCAGCATGGTGAACGAAGCGAACTTCGACGAATGTTTGACGCTGGTGCAGAGGCCCGGCCAGAAGCCGCGTTTCGCCAATATCTCGCCATCGGTGGCGCGGCTGTTGTGGTTCGACCCGAGGGTCGCGCCGGCCGCCATGTTGCTCTGTCCCATCACACATGCCGCGATGAGGAACGAGTTGTTGTGATGCTGTTCGTGCGCCGGGAATATCAGGTTGTTCAGCACCTCGCAGCACGAGATGGTGGAGTTGTCGCCCAACACCGAATAGATGACGCGCGCGCCGTATTTCAGGTTGCAGTTGTCGCCGATGACGAACCTCGTCCCGACCACGGAGTAGAAGATCCTGCATCCGTAGCCGACGATGCCGTTGACCAAAATCACGCCTTCGCCTATCTGCGTCGGCTCTTCATCCGATGAGTTGATGGTGATGTTTTTCAGCTTGTTGGCACCTTTTATGTAACACGACGGTCCTATTTTGGTGTCTTTCAGAATCCACGAGTTCTTGATGACGCAGCCTTCGCCGATGGTGCCGTAGTAGCCGCGGTGGCTGTCCATCATCTTGTTTGTGATGTCGAACAGGCGTTTCTGAAGCTGCTGGTTGTCGGTGTATTTGGCCCAGAGATAGGCGTCGGCGGTTATCATTCCGTCGAAAGGGAGGATTTTGCGTCCGCCGCCCTCGTTCATAACCTCGAGCCACACGCGCACGTCCTCCGACTCGCCCTCTTTGACGATGCCGTTGCCGAATTTCGAGTGGTCGGTGCATGACAGCTCGTGGATGTTGAACAGGATGCAATTGTCGCCGATGATATAGTTCGCCATGTAATGAACGTCATGAATCGCGACGTAATCGCCGATGTCGCACGACACTATGCTGCTGTCGGTGATGCCGCACGGCATACGCAGGTCGTGGTACTGAAGCGCCACATTTTCGATGGCACCGATTCTGACAAGCCCGAAGAAACGGTTGTTTTTCACCAGGTTTGTGTCGAACTTGTCGGTCACAAGGATGTCGTCCCATTTAGTCGCCTGGTTGTCGTTTTTCACGAGACGCTCAACCTCGTCGGAACGCAGATGACGCCAGCCGCCGGCCGGCTCTCTCACCTGTCTGTTCCTGAAAAAATATTCATCGCCCCCCTCGACGAGATATTTCTCATCAATGAAGTTCTTGTATATCTTTTCGTATGGAATTATTGTTACTTTATCCATGTCTTTAAGTTTGATTTTTTAACTTTTAACTTTAAAATTTCACAAAAATTCCACGCAATCACGGAAAAGGCGTGACTACCAATGCGTATCTGCACTTTGATTTGAAAATATGTAATGCCTTACCTGTTAGCATACATCGATTCATAGTATTTCTCGTATTCGCCGCTTGTGATGTTGTCCATCCAGGCTTGGTTGTCGAGATACCATCTGACTGTCTTCTCGATACCTTCCTCGAACTGCAGGCTTGGCTCCCATCCGAGTTCTTTCTGCAGCTTTGTCGAGTCGATGGCGTAGCGCATGTCGTGTCCGGCGCGGTCTGTGACATAGGTGATGAGGTCCATGTCCTCGCCTTCTTTTCTTCCCAAGATGCGGTCAACGGTGTTTATGACAACTTTTATTATGTCAATGTTCTTCCATTCGTTGAAGCCGCCGATGTTGTACGTCTCTGCGATTGTTCCCTTATGGAAAATCAAATCGATGGCTCTTGCATGGTCTTCGACATAAAGCCAGTCGCGGACATTCTCGCCCTTGCCATAGACCGGAAGCGGTTTCCTGTGCCTTATGTTATTGATGAACAATGGAATGAGTTTCTCCGGAAACTGATAAGGACCGTAGTTGTTCGAGCAGTTTGTCACGATGGTCGGCATCCCGTAGGTGTCGTGGAACGCTCTCACGAAATGGTCGGAGCTGGCCTTAGCCGCCGAATATGGTGAATGCGGCTGGTATTTCAGGTCTTCGGTGAAGAACTTGCTGCCGTACGCCAAATGATGTTTGCCCGATGACGCTTTCGTGGTGAACGGCGGCTCGATGCCGTCGGGGTCGGTCATCTCCAGCGCGCCATAGACCTCGTCGGTCGAGATGTGGTAGAAACGCTTGCCCTCCCATTTTTCCGGCAGCGACTCCCAATAGAGTTTCGCGGCCTGAAGCATCGACAAGGTGCCCATCACGTTAGTCTGCGCGAATGTAAACGGGTCTTTGATCGAGCGGTCAACATGGCTCTCGGCGGCGAGGTGAATCACACCATCGACATTGTATTTCTTGAAGATGCCCATTATCGTCTCGAAGTCGCAGATGTCGGCCTTCACGAAAGTGTAGTTGGGCTTGTCCTCGATGTCTTTCAGGTTCGCCAGATTGCCGGCGTATGTCAGCTTATCGACGTTGATGATATGATAGTCGGGATATTTGTTGACAAAGAGTCTGACAACATGGCTTCCGATGAATCCTGCACCGCCGGTGATGATGATGTTTTTCATTTGTTTCAGTTTAATATTTAAACGGGGTTTCTAAATCTTTTAAAAATGGGTGTTTTCTGTCCTTTTCGGAAAGGATGACATCCGTTGTCGGAATGCGCCAGTCGATGTTGATGTCGGGGTCGTTCCAGATGATTGCGCCTTCGCTCTGCGGGGCGTAGTAGTTGTCGCATTTGTATTGGGCAACGGCGATGTCACTCAGCACCGAGAAGCCGTGCGCGAAGCCTTGCGGGATGAAGAACATGCGGTGGTTCTCCTCGCTGAGTTCAACGGCCACGTATTTCCCGAATGTCGGGGAGCCTTTGCGGATGTCAACGGCCACGTCCAAGACCCTGCCTCTGACGCAGCTCACGAGCTTGGCCTGTGTGTAAGGCGGCTTCTGGAAATGCAGACCGCGCAGCACGCCGTAACGTGACATCGACTGGTTGTCCTGCACGAAGACGGTCTTGCCGACGTTCTCGTCAAACTCTCTTTGTGAAAACGCTTCGAAAAAATACCCGCGTGCGTCGCCAAACACTTTCGGCTCTATGATGTAAACGCCCTCTATCTCTGTCTTTATAAAATTCATATCTTATCCTGTTCTAAAAACGTGCCTGCACGCTAAAAATCCTTGAATCTTTGAATCTTTAAATCTTTGAATTTTTCAACTCGTCAATGACTCTGAGCAGATATTGTCCGTATTCGTTCTTAATCATCGGCTGTGCGTTCTCGCGCATCTTCTCTTCCGTGATCCAGCCGTGGCGGTAGGCGATGCCTTCGAGGCAGCCGATTTTCAGTCCGGTGCGTTTCTCGATGACTTCGACGAAAGTTGAGGCCTCCGACAGGGAGTCGTGCGTGCCGGTATCGAGCCATGCGAAACCGCGGCCGAGAAGCTGGACCTTCAGCTCGTTGTCTTTCAGAAACTCCTGGTTCACAGTGGTGATTTCAAGTTCTCCGCGTGCCGACGGCTTGATGGTCTTCGCCACGTTGACGACCTTGTTGGGATAGAAATACAGTCCGACGACAGCGTAGTTTGACTTTGGCTCTTTGGGTTTCTCCTCGATTGAAAGGACATTGCCGTCTTTGTCGAACTCCGCCACGCCGTAGCGTTCCGGGTCGGCGACCCAATATCCGAAGACGGTAGCTTTCTTGTTCTCCTCTGCGTCGGTGACGGCCTGTTTCAAGAGTTTCGTGAAGCCGTTGCCGTAGAAGATGTTGTCGCCCAACACCAGGCAGGCGCTGTCGTTCCCGATGAATTTCTCACCAATGATGAATGCCTGCGCGAGGCCGTCAGGTGAAGGCTGCTCCGCATACTCAAAATGAACGCCGAAGTTGCTGCCGTCGCCTAAAAGGCGTTGAAAACCAGGCAGGTCGTGCGGCGTCGAAATGATCAGAATTTCCCGGATGCCAGCAAGCATCAATACCGAAACAGGATAATATACCATCGGCTTGTCGTAGATTGGTAATAATTGTTTGCTAATTCCTTTGGTGATAGGGTAAAGGCGCGTTCCTGAACCTCCAGCTAATACAATGCCTTTCATTTTATTTTATTTTTAACTTATTGACTATCAATTTAATAAATAAACTGCTCATAAGATGCAGAGAAATTCAAACTTGCAAAGTTAATATAAAAAAACATAAGTAAAAGAAAAAATCGAAAAAATATGCCTATAGCTGCAAGATTTGCGGAAATTAACACTAATTTTGCGGAAAATTTTTTTTGATATGATTCTTTGTTTGGAAACGGCGACGCCGTCGTGTTCGGTGTCGTTGGTACATGACGGCGAGGTTTTGGCGTTCGAGGAAGACCAGAAAGGTCAGAACCATTCTGAGAAGATCACACTTTTCATTGAGTCTGTGATGAACAAGGCAGGCATCTCTTACAGCCGGCTCGATGCCGTTGCGGTGAGCATGGGCCCGGGCTCCTACACGGGTCTGCGCATCGGCGTCAGCACCGCGAAAGGCCTCTGCTACGCCGCCGAGAAACCGCTCATCGCCATCGACACGCTCCACGCAATGGCGTTCGGCGGGAAAACGAAAGTCAATGCTGGAAAACCCATCCTGGTCCCGATGATCGACGCCCGACGGATGGAGGTCTATGCGGAAATATTTGATGAAAATATCAATAGAATTGAAGATACAAAAGCAATAATAATCGATGAAAATTCATTTTCCGAATATAAGTCGCAACATGATGTTTTCCTCTTTGGCGACGGCGCTGACAAATGCGCTGAGCTTTTCGCCAACGACAACAAAATCAATGTGATAAAAGACTTTTATTGCTCTGCGAGATATATGAACAGACTCGCTCAGCAGAAACTCGAAAACAAGGATTTCGTCGATGTCGCGTATTTCGAGCCTTTCTATCTGAAAGATTTCGTTCCGGGGATCCCGACGGTAAAAGGACTGAGATAATATATTGATTTTCAATATAATAAATCTAAAATATGAAAAAGAAGATAACCGCCACAATGCTGATGTTTGCCTGCGCGATGCTGATGTTTCACGCAGCAGTGCCGCATCATCATCATCCCGGCGTTGTTGTCTGCTTCCAACATCATCATCACGATTGCGACGCACATCATCACCACCACGGCTGTGACGAAGGCACCTGCGTAATATCTGATTTCTTCTCGCCTTCTGACATTCAACATATTGATGTTCAAGTTGTTAAATGCAATTTTCTTGATTTTTACTTTGATAATCATTCAGAACCCGACAATCATATTTTCGGCCTTGAAGGGACTCAGTTCCGAGAACGACCGTATCTTTTTGTCATCAACGAAACCATTGTGACACGTCTCGGCGTGCTGCACGCTCCACCCGTTTTATGTTAAAACTCTGTGCATGACATCTATATTTGCATGAATTTTTAACTTTAAAACGATGAAAAAACTATTAATCACTTCAATAATATTGGGACTTCTGTCCTGTGCGCATAACGAGACGCACGAACATCATCACGAACACGAAGGCCACGTCCACACAGCTGAATGCGGCCATGAACATCATCACGACGCGGATGAACATCACCACGACCACGAAGAAGTCGTAAGTAACACGGTCGCCTTTTCCCATGAACAAATGGAGAAAGTCGATTTCGAGGTTATGAAGGTTGTGAAACAACCTATCTGTCAGATTATCAAGACGACAGCCCGTGTCATGCCTTCGCAGGATAACATGAAAATCATCACGGCGGCCACCGACGGAATCGTTGAATTTGCCAAAGACAAACTCGTCGAAGGACTGGACCTGGCGGAGGGAATTGTCGTTTTCACCATTAATAATAGTGAAATGGCACAAGGAAACTTGTCGGTTTTGCAAGAGGAAATAACTGCCGATTACAACCGCGCCAAGGCGGATTACGAACGCAAGAAGTCGTTGTCCGCCGACAGACTCATTACTGAAAACGACTTGCAAGAGGCTGAGGCTGAATATCTTAAGGCGAAAAAGGCATACGACAACATGCAGGAGAATTTCGCCGGCGGCAAACAGGTTGTGAAGTCGCCTGTTCCCGGATACGTGAAAGACATCTTTGTTGAAAACGGCTCGTATGTCACAGCAGGTCAGGAACTTATGACGATTTGCCGGGCCGGGAGACTTTATCTCAGGGCAGATTTGCAGCCGAAGTATTTTCCTATATTGAAAAATGTCGTCTCGGCAAATTTCAAGTCATTGAACAACAATAAGTTATATTCTCTTGACGATTTGAACGGCCGTTTGCTTTCATACGGGAAAGCGACTTCTTTCGACAATCCGTTGATTCCCGTGACTTTTGAGATTGACGACAATGATGAACTTGTAAGTGGTTCATTTGTCGAGCTTTACATCATGACAAAAGATGAGAACGAAGGCATCATGGTTCCAAATTCCGCTTTGATAGAGGAGATGGGCAGTTTCTTTGTCTTCGTTGAGGTTCGGCATGAACTTTTCGAGAAACGTGCTGTCACCGTTGGTGCTTCCGATGGTTTTAACACTCAGATTGTCAGGGGTTTGGAGCCGGATGAGACTATTGTGAGCAAAGGTGCGATTTACATCAAATTGGCGCAGGGGTCCGGGAAGCTCGACCCTCACGCCGGTCACGTTCATTAGGAGGTCGCCATGCTTAACAAGATTATTAAATTCTCGTTGGAAAACAAGCTGTTAGTGCTTGTCGGGGCCGTGCTTTTGGTCATCGGCGGCTACCTTTCCTCGCGCGACATGGACATTGACGTCTTTCCGGACCTCACCGCCCCGATGGTCGTGGTGATGACCGACGCGCACCGTATGGCCGCCGAGGAGGTCGAACGTCTCGTCACCTTCCCGATTGAGACCTCGATGAACGGTGCCACCAACGTGCGCCGCGTGCGTTCCGCTTCCATGATGGGCTATTCGTTTGTATGGGTCGAGTTCGACTGGGGCATGGACGTGTTCAAGGCGCGACAGATCGTCTCCGAAAAGATGGTCACGCTTTCGGACGTCCTGCCCGAAGGTATCACGCCGGTGCTGGCGCCGCAGTCGAGCGTCATGGGTGAGATATTATTCGTTGGCTTACAGTCAGATACGACATCGATGATGGACCTTCGCACCTTGGCGGAATGGGTCGTGAAACCGGCAGTCCTCGCCACCGGCGGCGTGTCGCAGGTCACAATCATCGGCGGCGACCTGAAACAATACCAAATCATCGCCGACCCTGTCCGCATGAACGCTTACGGCGTGACGATGGACGACCTCGAAGCCGTCGGTAAGACGTTGAGCGTCAACTCTGTAGGCGGCGTAGTCCGCGACTTCGGCAACGAATACGCACTTCGCGGAATGGGCAGGACAAACGACATCGACGAGCTGGGGAAGACGTTTGTGAAATATGTTTCGTCAGACAGTAGAGACGGAGCATGCTCCGTCTCTACACCAATCGTGTTGTCCGATGTCGCCGACATTCGTATCGGAAGTGCCGTGAAGATGGGCTACGCCTCGCACAACGCCAAGGACGCTATCATTCTTTCAATATCCAAACAGCCGAATATCAATACTTTAGAGGTGACGAAAAACATTGAGAAGAACCTCGTCGAGATACAGAAATCGCTGCCGGCGGATGTGAAGATGGACACTAAAATCTTCCGTCAGGCCGATTTCATCGAGGCATCAGTGAATAATGTCGCGAAAGCTTTGATTGAGGGTGCTATCTTCGTGATAATCATACTGTTCCTGTTTCTCGGAAGTTTCCGCACGACAGTCATCTCCGTCTTGGCGATACCGCTTTCGCTGCTCGGCACTCTCATCGTCCTCAACCTCATGGGAATGAATGTCAACACCATGACTTTAGGCGGGATGTGCATCGCCATCGGCTCGCTCGTCGATGACGCTATCATTGATGTCGAAAATGTCTATAAACGATTGAGACAGAATCACTTGCTTCCGAAAGAACAACGCGAAAGCACATTCAGCGTCGTCTTCCACGGCTCAAGCGAAATACGCACCTCTATCATTAATGCGACATTCATCACCATCGTGGCTTTCGTGCCGCTTTTCTTCCTTTCCGGAATGGAGGGACGGATGCTTAAGCCATTGGGAATCAGTTATATAATTGCGCTTTTGATGTCGCTTGTGGTGGCGATGACGGTGACACCGCTGCTTTGCAAAATGCTTCTCTCCGATGAGAAATATCTCGAAAAGCAAGAAAAGGAAAGCTGGCTGTCGCGTCATCTGATGCGTGGCTACAACACCTCGCTGAATTGGTCGCTGAACCATAAAAAGACAGTGATTTTCAGCACGTTGGCGTTGCTTGTTATAGCCGTCGGATTGTTTTTCACGATGGGACAGAGTTTCTTGCCCGACTTCAACGAAGGCTCGTTGACGATAACTGCGATTTCAAAGCCAGGCATCTCGTTGGAGGAAAGCAACAAACTCGGCAATATCATTGAGAATGAGCTGCTTGCGATACCTGAAGTGAACAGTACGGCGCGTCGTTCGGGAAGAGGCGAACTCGACGAGCACTCGCAGGCCACCAACGCCGCTGAAATAGACGTAAACTTCACATTGTCAGAACGTTCGCAGGAGGAGTTCCTCGCTGAAGTGCGTCATCGTCTGTCGGAGATTCCAGGCATCGCCGCCACCGTCGGACAGCCGCTCGGTCATCGCATCGACCACATGCTCACCGGAACGCGTGCCGCGATAGCGATAAAAATCTTCGGCACTGACATCAGCGAATTGTTTATGACCGCAAATAAACTTAAAGACGAAATCGCTGATATTGAGGGACTTGTGGATTTGAGTGTAGAACAGCAGACGGAGACGCCCGAGATACAGATTCGTGCCAACCGCGACATGCTCGCACGCTACGGCATCACGATGGAGGAATTTAACCACTTTGTCGAACTCGCTTTCTCCGGCGAGAAACTGTCGGAGATTTACGAAGGCCAGCGCAGTTTCGACCTCGTGCTGCGCCTCGACCCGAGTTACACGGAGAACATCGAAAAACTGAAGTCGGCCTTGATAAGCACCGGCGGCGGGGCGATGGTGCCGTTGGCGGAAGTCGCTGATATTGTTTCAGTTGGCGGACCGAACTCCATCTCACGAGAGAACGTCCAGCGTAAAATCGTCGTTTCCGCCAACGTCTCCGGCCGCGATGTAGTGAGCGTCGTGAACGACATCAAAGAGCGTGTTGACGAACACATCACGTTGCCGGAAGGCTACAGAATAGAATACGGCGGACAGTTCCAAAGCGCGAAAGATGCGTCTAAGATATTGTTAATCATGACGTTGGTGGCGTTGGTGGTGATTTTCCTGCTGCTTTACGGCGAGTTCAAAAACGTCACGCTTTCGGCAATCACGTTGTTGAATTTGCCGCTTGCCGTCATAGGCGGCGTCTTCGCGATTTACATCTCATCGGGTGTCGTCAGCATCCCCGCGATAATCGGGTTTATCACCTTGTTCGGCATTGCCACAAGAAACGGTATCTTGTTGATTTCCAGGTATCAAGTCTGTGAAAACAAAGGCGAGTCGTTGCGTCAGGCCATCATCGACGGCTCAAAAGACCGTCTCAATCCAATCTTGATGACAGCCCTGACCTCGGCGTTGGCGTTGATACCGTTGGTGCTGAACGGCGACGCTTCCGGCAACGAAATCCAAAGCCCGATGGCGGTCGTCGTACTCGGCGGCCTGCTAACTTCCACATTGTTAAACATTTACGTTATTCCGGTGGTTTACGAATTAATAAACAGAAAAAAATGAAGAAATATATTATAATAATATTGATTCTCAACGTTTTATCGCTTAATGCGCAAAACGCCTACCAGTCGGTTCTCGACCAGATTGAGGCAAACAGCACGGTGCTTTCCGCCTATCGTTCACAGGCTGAAGCCGAAAAAGCGGAGAATTATGCCGGTTCGTTTTTCGCGAATCCGGAACTCGAAGCCGGCTACCTTTTCGGAATCAACGACGGCTCTGAACATCGTATCGATTTGAGTATCAATCAGGAAATTGATTTTCCGACGGTTTATTCAAATAAAAACAAAATCAGGAAATTGAATAATGAAGTCATTGATTTGGAATATGAAATTCTGAAAAATGAGGTTTTATATCAGGCTCAACAGATTTGTACTGATTTGATTTTCAATAATGTATGTCTGAAATATCACGAGCAGTGCCTCGAAAACGCCGAGACGATTGAGAAGGCTCTGCAGCGGAAACTTGAAGTCGGTGAAGCCACGGTTTTGGAATACAGAAACGCGAAGATGAACTATATCAGTGTGCGGAACGAATACGAGATGCATGTCATTGAACGCGAGCGACTTATAGGTGAACTGAAGACTTTGAACGGCGGTGTCGCCATTGATTTCACGCAGGATTTTTATGACGAAATATCGTTGCCCGAAGATTTTGAGTCATGGTATCAGACGGTTGAAAACAGCTGTCCGGTTTTTGCACATCTGAATGCGCAAAACACTGTCAATCAACAAAATGTGAGACTTGCCAGATCGGAATGGGCGCCGAAGCTGAATGTCGGTTACATGATGGAGAAGGAGTCTGACGGCGGTTATCACGGCCCGACAATCGGGATTTCGCTGCCGTTTTGGGGTAACGCGAGGACGGTGAAAGCCGCGAAGGCCAAGGCCGCGAGTGGCGAGTCGATGCTCGAAAACCAGAAGGCGGTCTTGCACAATGAGTTGCAGAACACGTATTTACGCGCCAAGTCACTTCAACGTAACTACTTGGAAATTAAAGACATCCTTGAAGATACCGACAGCCGTGACCTTTTGCGTGAAGCATACGAGAAAGGAGAGAAGACGCTCGTCGAATATCTCGTTGAGTTTGAATATCAACACGATGCGGTGCTTGAGGTTTTCCAAATGCAGCACGAATACCAGAGGGCTTTGATAGAACTTAACAGATTTGTCTATTAAGTTCATCAGTATCACTTAATTACGATCCTCCCTCCCTCCGAGTAAGCCCCGAACTCCGGCGCGTATTGGCATTGCAACACAGCGTAACCTGCACTGAATGAGCCTTCTTTCGTGACATAGACAGTGTGCGAAAGCTCGTGTTTGCCCTTCGGCATGTTGTCGAAGAAAAACTCCATCGCCACGTCGCTCGTGCTTTGATAGTACCAAAGTCCGTCGCCGTGATGATAACGCGAAATCTGTTCCGTCGGCTCGAAGCACGCGCCGCGCAGGTCTTTCAGATACACGAACTCCATATCCTGCTGGTTTTCAATGTAAAGCACAATCTTAACCTTGTCGCCGACCTTGATGTCGCCTTCAGAAACCGGCACATAACTCGTCTTGTCGCCTTCAATTCTCTCAACGAAAAACTCGCGTATCACCTTCATGTCTTCGTTCGACTTCTGAACTTTGTCAATAGGCACGAAATACTGTCGGAACATCCCGCCCCACACCTGGTGATTCGTCTGATTATCAATGGAGACGTTTGAATAATCGCCGTCAACAGGAAGTGACTGTTGAATGAAATCATCAGATTCATCTCTAATCTCTAATCTTTTATCGTTAATCTCAACTACGACTTCGCCGTTGTCGTTGACCCAGTCGGTCCCGCGGTTGACGATGGCGTAAACCGCCTCGGCTGTGGCGCGGTCGTTGTCCCACATATTGGTGCGTTTCTGTCCGAGGATCCAGAAGCGCATCGCGTCGGTCTCCTCGTTTTTCGGGTCGATTTCGTTGAACGCCTCAAGGATGCGAGCCTCGTCTTCGACGCCGACGCCAACCCAATACATTCCGAGGTCGTTCTTCTGGGCGCATTCGCGCAATGACTTCAAGATTGCCATCGCCACGCTCTTGTCGCCGTTTCTGTTGAGAACCAACGCGATGCCGGCCTGCGCCTCGAAGTTGAAACTCGTCCAGTCATTTTTGAGTTTCCCGATATAAAACGCCTTCGCCTCATTGAATTTCGCGCTCGTCTCGAACTTCGGGAAATAACTCATCACGAAAAGTTCCCTGACGATCATCACGCTGCAATGATAGTTTTTCTTGTCGGACTCCTTCAAATCGTTGAATCTCTTAACCACGTCATTTTCAATGAAATGGAACGCTTTCTCTGAAATCTGACTTTCCAATTCCCTAATCTCTGGTCTCTCATCTCTAATTTCCAAGCCTGCAAGCCGTCCCAAGCCACCTAATATATATTGCGTCATCAAAGCACTTTCCGGCATTCCCTCGACCCACGGCCAGCCGCCGCTCGGTTTCTGTTTCTTCCCCATGATTTCCAACGCCGACTCGATATTTTTGTCAATCGCCTCTGTGTCAAAGAGTTTCGAGATGTTGGCGCGTTGTTCGGCTTCGTTTTTGGCATCCAAAACCCAAGGCGTTTCGTTGAGAAGAATCTCTTTCAGCTCTTGGTTTTTCTCAAGTTCCGACAGCGCGGCGTTTGTGGAATCATTTCTCAAAGATTCGAGCAGCCTCTTCATCTCCGGCGAGTCTTTCAGGCTTGACGCTACATGTTTCGCGACAGAATTTGTGAAATATCTGTGGAAAGCGGTCTCGGCGTATCTCTCGTTTCCGTTGTCGAGATACGGCAGTGCCTGAACCGCGTACCACGTCGGGTTCTTGCTGAAATTCAACGTGATAGCATTGTTTCTCTCGCCTTCATTTTCAAAATTAAAGTTGTAATCTTTCTTCTCGTTGCCCTTCGCGATGAGCGGGAATGTCTGCGTCATGAAGATGTCCGTGCTGAGCACCGGCATGACGTGTTGCTCGGCATCGCTGAAGTCGCCGGCGGTGGCAGAGAACCTGAAAGTCAGCAGGTTGACGTCTTTTTTCATCGCCACTTTCCATCTCACGCTTTGGCTTCTTCCCGCCGGAATCTCTTCCATCTTTATTTCCTTTTCGGAAAGAACAACTCCACTCTCAACTCTCAACTCTCCACTCTCATCAAGGACTTCCAATTTCGCGACCGGCGAAATCGCCTTTTCAGAAAGGTTGACCACGTTTGCGACGAGCCACAACGTGTCTTCATCGTAGCAGAACCGCGGCATGTCGGCCATGATCATCACGGGTTTCTGCGTCACGAATGTCTTTTCGAGCGTCCCGACTTTCAGGTCTTTCGTGTAGGCGAGCATCCTCAGTTTCCAGCGCGTCAAGGCGTCGGGCATTGTGAATGAGAACGTTGCGTCGCCGTTTTTGTCAGTTTGGAGGTTCGGATAGAAGAACGCCGTCTCGTTGAAGTTCGAGCGGATTGGCATTACCGGCGCGGCTTCTTTTTCAACATGATTCTCATCGCCATCTGCATTATCCTGAACGGCAGCCGAAGGCATCTCGGCCGTCTCCTCTTCGACAGCCACACTTTCATAAACCATTCCGCGCGTCGGCGCGGCGTTATATGCTTCTTTATACATTATGTTACGTCTCGGGCTGTTAAACATTTGAATAAGAACAACATCCGAGTACAAAACAGCTGGGTTGAAGAAGAAATTGTAATGATATGAGTACAACGACGCATGATTGTTGTCGAATCCGCCGTCAAATCTGAAATCGCTTGATTTTCTGTAAGTTGGAGTCATGTTAAAATGCCAACTGTTTCCGTAATAACTCGGGACGATTGCGTCGAGCGAAGAGTCGTACATCCCTGCCAACAACGATGTAAAGGCAGGTTTTTTCTTATAATCGCGGATGGTGACGCTCCATGTCTCTTCCGTCCCGGGCAGGAGATTCGTGCGCTCTGCATTGAGCTCAACGTCGAGTTTCATGTTGTCGAACGGAACCGCAACGTTATAGCTGACATTTTGTTTCTGATTGTGTTTTACAAAAACCGCATCAAAGACAAGATTTCCGCGGTCTTCTTCCATCACTTTAAATGAAATCTTTTTCACGTTGTCATTCAACATGATACGTTCCGAATAACGGATATTTTCATTGTTTGTGACATATACAATCGCCATCACGTTGTCGGCTGACGAGCCGATGTACAGATTCACTTCATCGCCGGGCTGCGCGGTCTCGTTGTCGATCGCCGACCAGCACAGACTCTTGAACGGCATCTTCTTTGTTTTCGGCTCGTGTAACACGAATTTTTCGGAATATTCCGACAATGTATCGTCAACGGATTTCAGTTCGATGACGTAGCTTCCGGCGGCCAACTTCGTGTTTTTCTTGAACAAATCAGCTTCGCCATCGACTTCCATGACGTTTTCATAAACGACCTCGCAGTCTTTCAAATCAAGTTTTCTGTCATTGTAAAAATCGAATTCCGGGAAGAGGTTTCTCAGTTCTTCATCTTTCAGAAGATGTCTGTCGAAACTTCCTAAATTGTACGTAAATCTTTCATTATCAGTGATTTTATAAATCTTACATTCGATTTTTGTCGATGCAGGATTTCCGCTGATGTTCGACACGACAACCTTGCAATCCTTCAAATCGTCGGAAGTCATGACGTTTCCGAAATTACTTGAGAGTTTGGGATTTGTCTTGAGAGCAATGTTAAATTTGTTGTACGAGGCGTTGATTGAATACGAATCCTCATGCGTCTCGCCTTGCGCATCCGTGACCTTCACATTAATTATATAAGTGAACATCGGAAGCTCGCGAGCTTTAACGCTATTGTCCGGATTCAATTGAAAATCAATGTTAAACAAGCCGCCGACCTCAGTCATTCCTTCGCCTGAAGCGATTTGTTCGTCTTCAATGTTTCTGTAGATCCACCACCAGCATCTGAACGGGAAAGTTGTCCGGCGCGTGATTTTATATTCATATCTCGCATTGTCGATCCCGAAACCTGAAAACGCCATCACATTGCCCGTAACTCTCACATTATCACCGATTGAATATTCCTTTTCTGGCTTGTTGAACGTGACTTCAAAAGTCGGACGCTTGTATTCTTCGACCTTGAAATAAACACTTCCGTCTTTTGTCGTGATATGAAAATCTCCATTCAAAGCATCTGACGGCAAGACGAAACTTCCGGAAAACGCACCAAATTCGTCTGTCACAAACGATTGTTTTTCAACCGTTTGCCAATTTGCGTCAACCAAATTGACCTCGATTTTCTCATTGACAAGCAGCTCATTTGTCTTTCCGTCTCCGCGAGTGCAGATGCCTTTGAACTGCACCGTCTGACCCGGACGGTAAATCTGGCGGTCGGTGAAAAGACTGACTTTATTGACGAAATTGTTTTGCTTGGTGTTATAATTCCAGATCAAATCATGCGACAGCAAGACGTCATCGCCTGAAAACAAATTGATTATGAAGCCAGAAGAGAACTCCGGCATCACGGCGTAACCTTCGGAATCTGTCGTCACGCTGCCCTTTGAGTTTTGGACATATTCACCTTTTTTATAATCATATTCCTCCTTGAAAAACTCGGCTTTCACGCCGCCGGCAGGCAGACCCGTCTCGCGGTTCAGAGTGTAAATCTCATTTTTCCCGTCGAAGTTATGAACGGCGTAAGTATGATTGCTTACCTGAAACACATTGAAAATCAATTTGTCTGTGTTGTCGAAGTCATCGGTGGCCGACATCAGAATTATGTACGAGCCGACTTCAAGAGCCGGAAGCGCGATGAGCGACGAATGCGTTTTATAATCCGTCTCGGCAGGAATCTCCAATGTTTTTTCAGCCACGATTTCCTTGAAAGTCAACAATTTAAGAATATTTTCCAAATTCAAGTTCCTGTTATTGGTGATGTCTTTGGCATCGACTTTATAAATCCTGTACGAAGGATTTGTGGTGTTTCTGTACGAAAATCCGGCGGGAATCGGTTTTCCGGGAATCTGGACATTTTGCATCTCAATGGAAACGGAGCTGTCCAAAATGCTTTTCCTGCAATCAATGCATTTGTCGTAATCATCTGATATTGAATCCATTGCAATGACTTCGTCGCACAATCTCAATGCCTCAACGTAATTCTCGTCGCGCATCATGATGTTTGCCTGCGAAGACTTGACCCGTGCAATGGTCACATTATCTTTACAATCTTTTAAAATATCATTCAATTCATTGAAATACAAAGTGTTATGCTCTTTATCGTGGAAATAATCAACAAGACGTTCAATTCGATTTATCTTGTTATACACGGAAGCCTTTTCGTGTTTCTTATCATTATCAAAATCAATGAGTTGAGCATATAAAACGTTGTATTTTTCGAGATATTCATCCAAATCATCATCGTAAAAATCGAGGACGCAATGCGTGACATAGTCGTATGCGGTCGGCTCAAGTTCCACGTCAAACTTGGTGTTTTCATTTTCAAAAAGAGGCTTATATGTGGCCATGGACGTTTTTTTCAACGCCTTGGCATTTTCGAGGGCGGACAGATACTGGCCTTCGATTTCGTCAGGATTGTATTTGAATTTATACGAATATTCACGATATTTTTTTGCAATCTGAATCTTCAATATTGCCTGTGAAACGTCGGAGAGTTTCGGCAGATAAGACTTGCAGTGGTTTATGGTCGTGTCGATGACATTCTCGCTGTTGAGACGGAAAACCTCGCTTCGTTTGACGGCGACTTTCAGCAGCTGGACATCGTTCTTATCTTTAACAGCTTGTTTTTCAATGTCATCCAAGACTTTGGCCGCCGATTCGGGAAGTCGCTTCGAGATGTTTTCATCAAATTCTTTCCATTGGCTGTCGAATGTCGATTGTGCGTTTGTGCAATTTGTCATAAACAACAAGGTGATTGCCATTAAAAATAATCTGTTGATTTTCATGATTATGGGATTTACTCATTACTTTGCTGATAACGTCGGAAGCCTACAAAAAGTTTGTGCCGGCTGAAACTTTCCGGCACAACATTAAAACTTCACTCTTAACACTTCAAACTTCACTCTTTTTCTCCGCCATCGCCTTCAGGTAGCAGCTTCTGCAGAGCGGCTCGTAGCTCTCTGTCTCGCCGAGCACCACGAGTTTGTCGCCGGCTATTGTGCGGTGCGAATATTGTGCCAGGCTGCCGCATCTCATGCATATCGCATGGACTTTGGTCACGTCTTCGGCTATCGCCATGAGGTCGGGCATCGGGCCGAACGGCTTCCCGAGGAAGTCCATGTCAAGACCCGCGACGATGACTCTAATTCCCTGATTGGCAAGTTGTTGGCAGACATCGACGAGTTCGCTGCCGAAAAACTGTGCTTCATCAATGCCGACGACATCAACATCGTTGGCGTAAAACAAGATCTGCTGCGCGTTCTCGACAGGTATCGAATTGACCGAGTTGGCGTTGTGCGAGACGACATCTTCCTCGCTGTAGCGTGTGTCGATGCCGGGTTTGAAAATCTCTACCTTCAATTTTGCAATCCGGGCGCGGTTTAGGCGGCGTATCAATTCCTCCGTTTTGCCCGAAAACATCGAGCCGCAGACGACCTCAATCCAGCCCTGCGTCTTATTGTGATAATCTTTTTCAAGAAACATATCCGTCGTATTAAAAAAATATCTACTTTTGTTAGCTCGCAAAATTAGAAAAATTATCGCTATGGAAACGCAAAAAAATAACGAAAAAATTATCCTTAATCTGAAACGTCAGATCGGAAAAATGATGGTTCAGGTTGACTTCCTTTACAGAAACGGCCGTGAGATGACACAGTTTGATTACGACATCCTGATGGACAGGACACGCGAGCTTTACGAATATCTCATTGATTGTCAGGCTGAAAATGTAAATTTTGAACAAGATGCTGAAAAAGCCGATGAGAAGTCAGCCGACAATGATGTTGAATTTGAGATAACGACTCCGGAAACTCGCGATGAAGTTGCGGAAGAGCCGGAAGAAGACCACGATGAAGACCTCGACGATGAAGACTGGGAAGACGAGGAAGATGTGACTTTCAGCGTGGAGCCTTTGAGTTTGAAAATAGATGAGGTTGAGGAAGAAGAGGCTGAGATACAAGAAGAGGCAGTGGTGCAGGAAGAGGTGGCGGGAGAGCCTTTGCATGAGGATATTCCGGAAGACAACAGCCTCGCGGCGCGTCTCCAGCGTCAGCCGGTGACCGACATAAAAACGGCCATAATGCTGAACGACAGAATTATGATGATTAACGACCTCTTCAAAGGCTCATCGGAACGTTATACCAAGGCTATCAATGAGTTGAACGAGTTTCCCACCCTCGGCGGAGCGTTGGTTTACATGAGCGAGCTGCGTGTCGAGTTCCAGTGGGATGTCGAGTCGGAGGCTTACCTGAAACTCAAAGAGCTTGTCGAACGCCGGTTCTTGTAACCTAAACTTTAAAACTGATGAAACTGTATTTAGTCCCGACGCCGATCGGCAACCTCGAAGACATCACCTTGCGGGCCTTGCGCATCCTCCGCGAAGAGGTCGATGTCATTCTCGCCGAAGACACGCGTACAAGCGGTAACTTGTTGAAACACTATGATATAAGCAAGCCGATGGTGGCGTTTCACCTCAACAACGAGCATGTCGTTGTTGAGCGTATCGCGCAGCGCATCGCCAATGGTGAGCGCATGGCTCTCGTCACCGATGCCGGCACGCCGGCCATCTCCGACCCTGGCTTCATGCTCGTGCGCGAATGCCTCCGCATCGGCGTGCCGGTAGAGTGTCTCCCTGGCGCGACGGCCTTCGTCCCGGCACTCGTCAACTCCGGCCTCGCCGCTGACCATTTCATCTTCGAAGGCTTCCTGCCACATAAAAAAGGCCGTCAGACGAAGATAAGGCAAATCGTTGAAAACGAATATACCACGATACTTTACGAGTCACCGTTCCGGCTTGTGAAGACACTCGAACAACTCGCCGAGGCCGCCGGGGCAGAACGTCACGTGTCGGTCGCCCGCGAACTGACGAAAATCTATGAGGAGAACGTCCGCGGCACACTCGCCGAAGTGATTGAGTATTTTTCAGCGAAAGAGGTGAAAGGTGAAATTGTTATCATTTTCGAAGGAAAGAACCATAGTCAAAACCAAAGCCAAAACAACGAGAACGAAGAAATATAAAACCATAAAAATATTTTAGAATGAAGAAATTATTGACACTTGCGATGCTGCTTTTGGTCTCATTCGGACTTGCGGCGCAGACAACGACGACTGCAAAACCAAAGAAAGAGAAGAAAGCCAAGAAAGAAAAGATTTACAACGAGAAAGGCGAGATTATCAAGAAAGGCTGGAACTTCGGTCCGCTGCCGGTGGTGGGCTTCCGCTCCGACATGGGTTTCCAGTATGGGGTCTGCATGGACGTTTTCAACTACGGCGACGGCTCGAATTATCCGGGTTACAACTTCAAGCTGAATTTCGAGATTTCGACTTACACAAAAGGCTCAAGCGTATTCCGTTTCTACAGCTATTGGAACAACATCATCCCCAAAGGCAAGCTCTTCGTTGACGTCTCTTACTTCATCGACAAGAAGTTCGACTTCTACGGCTTCAACGGTTATGCCGCGCCATATAATAAGGATTTCGCCATCGTGAACGGCATTCCCGACCTTAACCACGGCATGAAAGACAGCGGCTTCTACGGCTTCAGCCGCAACCAGTTCCGTTTTGTCGCGAGCATGCAGCGGCAGATTGGTGACATCAAAGGCTTCTATTACGGCGCCGGCATTGCCTATTACAACAACGTCATCGACACGCTGAAATTGGACGCGTACGACGGCCAGACAACGCTTTACGATTTGTATTGTGACCACGGCCTCATCCGTGAGGACGAGAAAAACGGCGGCAACGTCACGCAGTTCAAGGCCGGTTTGATTTATGACACTAAAGACTACGAGAACGACCCGACACGCGGCATGTACGCCGAGGCTGTCATCACCGCCGCACCCGACATGATTGACGGCAAGGATTACTCGCACCTGACATTCACCGGCGTCTTCCAGCATTATGTGCCGTTGTACAAGGAACACCTCACTTTCGCGTACCGCATCGGCGCACAGAATGTCCTCGCGGGCGACATCCCGTTCTATGCGATGATGAATACCAACACATTGTTTTTCAAGAAGATGTACACCGACGCTTTAGGCGGAGCTTCTAACGTGCGCGGCATCAACAGAAACCGTGTCATCGGTCAGGGCTTCGCATGGCTGAACCTCGACATCCGCTGGAGAATGGTCAATTTCAAATTCATAAATCAGAACTGGTGCGTGGTGCTCAATCCGTTTGTCGATGCCGGCATGGTGACGCAGGCTTTCCGTCTTGACGAACAGAAGAAAATCGAAGAAGAAATATTCCCGACTTTACCAGACACTGATGTCGTTTACAGCGACAAGAAAGAGATCCCGCACTGGGCAGGCGGCATTGGCCTGAAGCTCATCATGAACAAGAATTTCGTCATTTCAGCCGAGTTCGCGAAACCGTTTGACAACCTCGACGGAGCGGGAATGTCAGCATATATAGGTTTCAATTATATATTCTGATTTTCAGATATTTGCGTCAAATTGTGGAGACGTCATAATGTGGCGTCTCTACCATTTTATGTTCAAATTTTTCAGGTCATTTGATGTTTTTTCTCATCCTTGCGGTGACGATGCTGCAAATCACAATCACTATCGTGCTGCATATCACGCCGAACAGCTGCCAGCCCCAGATGCCCGGATTGTGTGTTTCGGCGTAGTTTTTCATCGTCATCTTGACCGACTTGATGATGGCGGTTGAAGTGAAAGTGGCTCCGCTGACGGCATCGACCTGACAGCCTGTCACTTCAGCGGGAGTGAGACCGTAGAACTTCTCGATGATGCCAGCGTTTTCCACACGGCTCATGTATCTCGGCGTCTCACGGTTTTCGAGAATCTCAATGCCGGAGATGATGCCTTGTTCCAAGATGATTTTCAGAGGCACAACATCGTTATAGCCAACGACTTCGCTGCAAAGCGGCTGGGTGTAAAGTTCTTCTTGTGCCAGCGGGATGTAGGGCTTTTTGCCCATGTTTTCAACAGCGAACATCACGGCGAAAAATCCGAGCGCTACGGCCGCCACGCAACTTAAAATTCTGAATGTCTTTGCCATATCTGTCTGTTTTGTAAATATCGGTGCAAAATTATAAATTTTTATGCTAACTTTTTGTTTTTTGTGTAATTTTGCGCCCCGAAAAAGTGTAAGTATGTCGAAAATTTACGATAAAGACTGGTTTTACAAGGTTTTAAAGTTTTTCGCCTGTCGCCATATTCGTCGCAGTTTCAAGCGTTATCACGTCATCGGGAGAGAAAATATCCCGAACGATGGTCTTTGCATATTCGGTGTCAACCACAGCAACGCGTTGACAGATGCCTTGGCGATTATTCTGTCATTGCCTGGCTATCAGCTGTTTATGGCGCGTGCCGACATTTTTCAAAGCAAAACATGGGGCGCGTTTTTACGTCGTCTGAAGATGTTGCCGATTTACCGTATGCGTGACGGCATCGATGCGGTACGCGACAAAAACTCAGCTGTCATAGATGAGGCCATTGAGTCGATGTACCACGGAGTGCCGTTGTATCTCTTCCCTGAGGCGACACACCGCGCCATGCATTCCCTGAGGCCGCTCTCGAAAGGCATCTTCCATATAGCTTTTCAGGCGCACGAGAAATATGGCGACAAAAAGCCTGTATATATCGTTCCTGTTGGCATCGAATACGGCGACTATTTCCGTTTCCGCTCGACGGCGTTGGTGAGTTTCGGCAAACCTATTAACATAACTGAATATCTCAATAATAACACCGATAAGTCAGAGCCGGAGAAACTCCTTGAATTGAAGGGTACTCTCACGGAAAGATTAGCGTCGCTTATATCGTATATCCCTGATAATGAAAACTATGACGCGATATGGGAACTCGCGAAAATACACGCCGGACTGCCGCCTGTCTCGCTGAAGAGACGCCGTGACAGAAACCAGCGATTCATCAGGAAATATGTCGAGTTCAGCAAGAAGGAACCGGAGAAAGCGAAGACGCTCTTCGAGAAAGTCAGGACGTTCACGAAGCACCGCAAGGAAAAGAAAATCTCGGTGATTTCGGTGTCGAAGAAAAGACCAGGCTGGAACATGCTCTGGAAAACCCTCATGGTCATTCTCGGCTTCCCGATTTTTCTGGTGAGCGGGGCGGTGTCAGTACCGATATGGGGCATAGCAAGCGTCATTATCAGCAAGTTGAAGGACAAGGCCTTCAGCAACTCCGTCAATTTCGTGGTGGAGATGCTGATGCATCCACTCACGCTGGCGGTCGGGACCACTCTGCTGTTCTGCCTGACACCCTGGCAGGTGGCGATTATCGGCACGATCTTCATATATTACAGCTACGTTTATACATTCGACTATTACCAATACATCCGCAAATGGCTGTCTGACATCCGCTGGACTTTCAACCGTGAATTGAGAGACGAGTTCAACGAATTGAAAAAGCTCTAAAAAGCGTTTTTTTGTTTTTTATTATTAAAAATGTCCTATTTTTGCGAAAATTTAGGAAAGAGACTTTGCGTATGCCACATAAACATGTGACTGAAAGGGCGAAGCTGTGTATTTTCATTTCTATGTTGTTTTATACCAATAGTTTACAGTATGACAAAAATGTTTACAGGTCTTAAGCCGTTCCAGACAGCCGAGTTGATAATCATGCTTGTGCTTGCCTTCGTGATACCGTTTCACTGGCTTGCCGCGCAATATGGGGAGGTGGCGTTGGTGACATGTGCCGTCTTGAAGGTCGTTTTTGAACAGAAATTCAGGTTCAACCCGATTCAGATGAAATGGAAATGGGTGTATCTCGTGTTCATGGCTACGTGGCTTGCGTATCTCGTCGGCATGATTCACACTGAAAACGCCGGTGAAGGCTGGTTTGAGGTGAGCAAGAAACTCGGATTCCTGCTCTTCCCGCTGGCGTTCCTGATTTCCGACATGTCGTATCTCACGAAAGACAGGGTCCGTGCGGTTTTTTACGCTCTCGTGGCAGGTACGCTGGTGTTTTTCCTCGCAAACGTGCTGTGGGCTTCCTACGATGTAATCGTTCTGAAATACACGACCGAACGTTTCTTTGACGATGAGTTGATGAAACTCTATTACGTCCATCACACGTATATGTCGATGTATGTCTTGTTGGCTTTCGCTTTCTGTTTCGTTGAATTTTGCAATCAAAAAAGTCTGAAAATCAAGATAATAAATGCAACGGCGATGCTGTTGATGGTGGTTTTTGTCTTTTTGCTTGACTCGCGTGCCGGCATTTTGACGTTGTTGCTGGAAATCATCATGTTATGGCTCTATCTAACTTTTGGTTTGAATCATAGAAAAATCGGTGTGATATCTGGCATTGCGGCTGTCGTGATACTCGTGGCTGTCGTTTTCGCCTTGCCTGGATGTTTTTCAAGACTCACTGATACGGTGAAAAATGTCACTTCAGAAAATAAGACAGACAGACGGCTTGTACAACTTGCTGGATGTGAGTCACTTGTGAGAGAAAATTGGCTGTTCGGCGTCGGCTCGGGCGACAGAAATGACGAGACATTGAAATCGTACAAGAAGCATGAGGAGGAATTGATTTCTTCAATCGTACCAATACAAGACATTGATAAAGAAGAGTTTATAGTCAAACGGACTGCACTTCTCGACACGATTTATCAATTGACGTCTTACGGCGGCAACTGGAACGAACCAAATGCCAGAGCGGAGGATTTCATTAAAGACAATGCCGAAAAATACGGCTGCACTGCGGAGTCGGTGTTGGATATGTATTGCAGATGTATTTACATAAGAAACGCTTTGTTTTTTGAATTAAACCCTCATAATCAATTCATTGACACAATAATGAGTGTCGGAATAGTGGGTCTGCTGCTGCTCTTGGCATATTTCATCATACCTGTTGTCTTGATGATAAGAAACAGGAAATTTGATGCCACATACCTGGTTTTCCTGCTGATAATTGCGTTCAATGCGTTGTTTGAGTCAGTCTTTGAAGGTCAGGTCGGAATCATCTTCTTCAATTTCTTTAACATGCTGTTATTCACTTCGTTAATATTTAATTTTCAATCATATTCAAAGTCACGATAAAATGAGAAACAGGATATTTTTACTTTTTGTCTTGATGATTTCGGGTGTTGTGGTCAATGCTCAGGAATTGCAGATTCCGTTGAATGACGACTACGAGATGGAGGTCTCAGCCGCCGCCTATAACTCGGATTATATTTTCCATACGGCGATGCGCTCGTGGTCGGAGTATCAGTTTAAAGATGTGATAAATCTTGACAGCATTGATAATCAATACCGTTTTAACATCAACGTGAAAAACAAATTTTGGAATTATGTCTGTAATTCGTTTTTGAACGATGATTTTTTACGTGTGAAAGGCAAGAACGATGAGTTTTATATCGCTGTCAACCCGTACATTGACTTTGAGGTCGGACACGACGGTAGCCATACGACGTGGGTGAACACCCGCGGGGCGGAGGTGAAGGGCACGATAGGCAGGAACTTCGCTTTTTACACCAATATCCGTGAAAATCAGGCGGTTTTCCCTGAATACATCACAAACTACGTCAAAGACAAAAAAGTCATACCGGGTCAGGGATTGGCGAAGACGTTCAAGGAGACCGGCTTCGATTACACCAACGCGCAGGCATATATCGCGTTCCGCCCCGTGAGATGGCTTGACGCCACGCTCGGATACGGAAAGAACTTCATCGGCGACGGATACCGCTCGATGATATTGTCAGACAACGCGTTCAGCTACCCGTATCTGAAACTCACCGCCGACTTCTGGCGAGTACAATACACATGCCTCTACAGCCAGATGACCGACAGGAACAGGGTCTTGGCCGACAACACATACGCGAGGAAGTTCACGGTGATACATTATCTCGACTTCGCCGTCTCAAAACGCGTGAACATCGGGCTTTTCGATGCGCTTGTGGCCAAAAACCAAGACTCGCTCGGAATGCGCCGCGGCTTCGATTTCCAATACATCAACCCGATAATATTTCTACGTTCAGCTGAGTATTACGCAGGGACGTCGCCCGACAACTCGCTTCTCGGCATCACCGCGAGTGTCATCGTCGGGAAGCACACCACCATTTACGGGCAGTTCGTCCTCGACGAGATGACGTTCAAGGAGTTCATCGGCGGCAAGGGCTATTACGCCAACAAACAGTCGTACCAGCTCGGCGTGAAGAGTTACAACTGCTTCAACGTCAACGGGCTGTTCCTGCAACTTGAAGGCAACATCGTGATGCCGTACATGTATTCGCACACATCACAGGGATTGGGCTGCGGGGTCGGGGAGGACAACTACGCGCACTACAACGAGCCTCTCGCGCATCCGTGGGGCGCAAACCTCTGGGAAGGCATCGGACGCGCACAGTACAACTGGAAACGCCTTTATCTCCAGTACAAAATCAATTTCGGACAGTATGGCGACGACATCAAGAACGCCGACGGGACAATCGACAACTACGGCCATGACGTTTACCTCAACTATTACAACCACGTGCATATCCTTGACCCACAAGAAGACCCGAACGGCATCTACGGCCATTATCTCCTCACGGGAAGGAAAACCACAGTGATAATGAATGACTTCACTGTCTCATATCTGATAAATCCGGCTTACAACCTCAACGCTTTCGTAGAAGTGACAAACCGCAGTTTCAAGGCACAGGGTCTTGATGACAAAAACGACTTTGTCTTCAGCATCGGCTTGAGGACAAGTTTGGACAGGAAGTATTACGATTTTTGAATGATTCATCAACTGATTCATAATGAGCTTATTCAGTAAGTTGAATTTCTCTGAAGAAGCAAGTCTGAAATTTATTATTTTCATTTTCTATCAATTCCTACAACATGACAAGATTGTTTGCCAACCTTAAACTGTTTCAGGCAGCAGAGTTTTTGGTTATGCTTGCGCTTGCCTTCGTGATTCCGTTCCACTGGCTTGCCGCGCAATATGGGGAGGTGGCATTGGTGACATGTGCCGTCCTGAAGGTTGTTTTTGAACAGAAATTCAAGCTCAACCCGTCACAGATGAGATGGAAATGGGTGTATCTTGTGTTCATGGCGACGTGGCTTGTATATCTCATCGGGATGTTTTACACTGAGAATGCGGATGAAGGGTGGTTCCAGGTGAGCAAAAAACTCGGTTTTTTGTTCTTCCCGCTGGTGTTCCTTATTTCCGACATGTCGTATCTCACTAAAGACAGGATCCGTGCGGTGTTTTATGCGTTCGCCGCCGGTTGCATCGCCTTTTTCCTGATGAATCTCTCTGCTGTCATCATCGGGATAATAGCTGCTGGCGGTGAATGGAGTATCGAACATTTCTTCTATTGGAATTTGCTGTGTCTATATCCTGTAAATCACATATATATAGCCATGTATTGTGTGTTTGCGATTGCTTTTCTTGTGAATGAAATATTCTATGTGTCAGACATACGCCTGAAAATCATGGATGTCATATCTGTCGTCATCTTGATGTTATTTGTGGTGCTGGCCGATTCCCGTGCCGGATTGCTTTGCCTCGTCTTTGTTGTCGTGATGGTGTGGCTGTGGCTGACGTTCGTGATAAAGAACAGGAAGGCCGGCACTATCATTGCGGCTATTATATTGATTTTAACTGTCGTAACGTTAACTTCAGTGCCGAGAATCACTTACAGAATCAGACAAACGATAACAGATATTAGTTCGGAGAAAAGCTCCGACCATAGAATAGTACAGATGAAAGGCTACAGTGAATTGCTCCGCGAATGCTGGGCGTTTGGCGTCGGGACGGGCGACAGGACGGATGAAACACTGGTTTCATACATGCGCTATAAAGAGCATATTGTGAACCAGATTAAGAGGTCGTACGACTGTCATCTTCCAGATGAGGAATTTGTGATACGCCGACAGGAGTTTGTGAATGACGTGCTCGCCTTGGCGAAACAGGCCACAAACTACGAAATTCATGAAAACATTTTCAAATATCTGCACAAAGCGAAAAACCATGAGATGATAGACATTGAATCGGCGTCAAAGGTGCTGCCTGAACTACAGTTCATACAATATGCGATTGACTATACGATAAACGCCCACAATCAGTTTTTCGAAACATTGATATCGGGTGGTGTCATTGCAGTTTTGCAGATGCTTGCGATGTTCGTGATCCCAATAGTGATAATGTACAGAAAACGTGTCTTTGATATGGTCTTCGTTGCGTTTTTGCTGATTATCGGTATCAATGCAATGTTCGAGTCGGTCTTTGAAGGTCAGGTTGGTATCATCTTCTTCAATTTCTTTTGCATGCTGCTGCTGACAGCTTTGGTAACAGACAAGTCATTGTCTGTCAAGGTGATGAATGAAAAAACAGGAAATCTCATGATTGACAAAATGAAAGATAAATAATTGATTATGAAGATTTTACTCTCACTTCCGCCGAATTTGGTCAATTCTTTCCATGAAATAACAGGATTGACGAAGGAAGAATATTTCTGCACCTCCGACCCGACAGGCCACCGCATCGGCTCCGGCGGCGGATCCACGTGGCTGCTTGAAAAGTTCCCGTTTGACGACAAGAAAATCCTCATCCACGCCGGCGGCGAGTCGAGGAGGCTGCCGTCGTATTCCACTTCAGGCAAAATCCTGACCCCGATTCCGGTGTTTCGCTGGGGTCGCGGACAGAAGATCAGCCAAGACCTGCTCTCGCTGCAACTGCCTCTCTACAAGAAGATTATGGAGAATACACCAGCCACCGTCAACACTCTGATCGCCAGCGGCGACGTCTTCATCCGCACCGACGGGCAGCCGCAGGAAGTGCCTGAAGCCGACGTGATTTGCTACGGCGTGTGGGTCGATCCGTCAATAGCAAAAAACCACGGCGTCTTCGCAATGCGCCGCGACAACCCGACGGAACTCGACAAGATGCTTCAGAAACCGTCGCTCGAACAGATCGACGAACTCGTCAAGACCCACGTCTATATGATGGACATCGGGCTGTGGCTGCTGAGCGACAAGGCCGTGGCGATGCTCGCAAAACGCTCGAAGGACGAAAACGGAAACATAAGATACTACGACCTCTACTCCGACTTCGGACGCTGCCTCGGAAACAACCCCGAACTGAAAGACACAGAACTCAACACCCTGACCGTCAAGATAATGCTGCTCGATGGCGGCGAGTTCTACCATTACGGCACAAGCCGCGAACTCGTGTCGTCAACACTCGCCGTGCAGAACCTCGTCAACGACCAGAACAAGATTTATCATCATAAGGTGAAGCCGCATCCGGCTATTTTCACGCAAAACTGCGTCACGGAGATACAGTTCACCTCTGAAAACTCCGACATCTGGATTGAAAACAGCTGCGTGAGCAAGGGCTGGAAGATTACAAACAAGAACATCATCACCGGCGTGCCTGAAAATCAATGGGATGTGACGTTGAACCCGGGCGACTGCCTCGACATCATCCCGATTGGCGAGAGGTCGTTTGCGGTCCGTCCGTATGATTTCAACGAGCCTTTCAAATATGTCAATGTGGCTGAAGGAATCGACCCGTTCAAGGCGGCGGTGTTCCCTGTCTTCGACGACATCGGGGAAATGGGTGAATACGTGAAAAGCGTCTTTGACATCGAAAACCCAAAACTTCACTCTTCACTCTTAAAACTTCACACTGAATATATTTCCGCAGAGGAAATCTTGAACAAGGCCAACCTCAAGAGGCTGTTTGCGCAGCGTGAGGCGTTCATGCGCATGAACCTGCCGGTGCTTGAGAGAAATCACGGCAGAAGCGTTTTCTACAGTCTTGATTTGGATGATGTAGCATCGAAATATGTGAGGTTCGGCATCGATTCACCCGCCGAACTCACAGAAAACGAAGATGTTATGAAGAGGATTCATAACAGCAGTCTTCGTGCCAGGATCAATCAGCATAAAGGCGTGGATTTCAAGGCGGAGGAATCGAAGGCGTTCGGTCTTCTTCAGGAAGGCCTTACAGCTTCGGCTCGCTGCGACCTACAGATGCCGCGGTGTGACGTCTATTCCGACCAGATCGTGTGGAGCCGTTCGCCGGTGCGCATCGACCTCGCCGGCGGCTGGACCGACACGCCGCCATACTGTCTCATGGAAGGCGGCTCGGTGGTCAACATCGCCATCGAACTCAACGGACAACAGCCGATACAGGTTTACGTAAAACCATCGGATGAATTTCATATAGTATTGAGGTCCATCGACTTGGGCGCGAGAGAAGATGTCACCACGTTTGATGAACTCGGCGATTTCAAGAAAGTAGGCTCGCCGTTCAGCATCCCGAAGGCGGCTTTGGCACTTGCAGGCTTCATGCCGTGTTTCTGCCAGAAAAAATACAAAACACTGGAGCAGCAACTCCGCGATTTCGGCTGTGGCATGGAGATAACTCTTCTGTCCGCGATTCCAGCTGGCAGCGGCCTCGGAACCTCATCGGTGCTCTCGGCGACAGTCCTTGCAGCCATCTCCGACTTCTGCAAACTCGGCTGGGACAAGACCGTCATCTGCAACAAGACATTGATATTGGAGCAGTTGCTCACCACCGGCGGCGGCTGGCAAGACCAATACGGCGGCGTGTTCCACGGAGCGAAACTACTTGAGACGAAGCCCGGCTTTGAACAGACTCCCGTAGTTAAATGGCTGCCCGACTACATCTTCACGAAGCCGGAATATAAACCGTGCCACCTTTTATATTATACGGGAATCACCCGCACGGCAAAAAACATTCTTTCCGAAATCGTCAGGAAGATGTTCCTCAACGAGACTGACCATCTGGCACTTCTCGCCGACATGAAACATCACGCCGAAGAGATTTTTAATATAATACAATGTAATGATTATCAAGGTTATGGTAAGATGATAGCAAAGACGTGGAGTCAGAACAAACGTCTCGACAGCGGCACAAACCCACCAGCGGTTGAGGAGATTTTAAAGAAAATCGATGATTACTGTCTCGGTTACAAACTCCCCGGAGCCGGCGGCGGCGGCTTCATCTACATGGTGGCGAAAGACGATGTCGCGGCGGCGCAAATCAAGAAAGTGCTGACAGAAAACCCCGCCAACAACAAGGCGCGGTTTGTCGAGATGTCGCTTTCCGAAACGGGACTGCAAACCACGAGAAGCTAAAAAAGGTGAAAAGGTGAAAAGGGAAACAGGTGATTAGGTGAGCAGGGAAATAGGTGATTAGGTGGAAAGGGAAACAGAAAAAACTTGTGTTAAATTAATAATATGACAGGCTATAAATCAAAGCGTTACGATTTTCCGACGGTGCATTACTGCCGCACGTTGGAGTTGCGTGACAACCCGGAACTGATAAAAGAATACCGTCGCCGTCACGAGAAAGGCAACGTATGGCAGGAGATCATCGACGGCATCAGGCAGGTCGGGATTCTTGAGATGGAGATTTACATACTCGGGACGCGTCTTTTCATGATTGTCGAGACGCCCGCCGACCTCGACCTCGACGCCGCGATGGACAAGCTCGCCACATTGCCGCGTCAGGCGGAGTGGGAGGCGTATATGTCGGAATTACAAGACACTTCCGCCGACGCCACATCCGACGAGAAATGGCAGATGATGGAGAGGATGTTTTATCTGTACGATTAGAATATGTTTGACAAATTGCAATTCATATCCGACTCGGTGACTTTCAGGAGAGAGAGTATGTTCCTCGCCGACATCAAGGCCAATGAGACGAAACTTCATGCTGAAATAGAAGGCAGAAGTGTATGTGTTATCGGTGGTGCCGGCTCAATCGGTTCGTCGTTCATAAAGGCGATATTGCCGTTCAGACCGTCGAAGCTTGTTGTCATCGACTTGAACGAGAACGGTTTGGCTGAACTGACACGTGATCTGCGTTCAACGTACGGGATGTTTGTTCCGGAAGAATACAGGGCATACACGCTGAATTTCGCCGACCCGATTTTTGAGCGTATTTTCCGCGAGGAGAAGGGCTTCGACATCGTGGCTAATTTCTCCGCGCATAAGCATGTCAGGAGCGAAAAAGACAGATATTCTGTACAGGCACTGATAGAGAACAACGACATTAAAGCCAAGAAACTGCTTGATTTACTGGCTGTTTATCCACCGAGACATTTTTTCTGTGTCTCAACCGACAAGGCGGCGAACCCCGTCAACATCATGGGTGCGAGCAAGCGGGTTATGGAAGACATGATCATGGCTTACACGTCGAAGTTCAAGGTCACAACGGCGCGTTTTGCCAACGTGGCGTTCTCCAATGGGTCGCTGCCCGACGGCTGGATAAACCGTCTCGACAAAAAACAACCACTCGCCGCTCCTGACGATGTGAAACGCTATTTCGTGTCTCCGGAAGAAAGCGGACAGATCTGCATGTTGGCATGCATCCTCGGAAACAACGGTGAGATATTCTTCCCGAAACTCGGAGAAGAACAAATGCTCAAGTTCTCGAGTATATGCGATGATTTCCTGAAAGCCGAAGGACTTCAGAAAATAGAGTTCCAGACAGATGAGGAGGCAAAGAAGTTCGCGTTCTCGATGCCGTCCGGAAGCGGGAAATACCCTGTCGTCTATTTCAAAAGCGACACCACAGGTGAAAAAGCATACGAAGAGTTCTTCGTCCCGGGCGAGAAACTCGACATGGACCGTTTTGTCAGTCTCGGTGTCATCACGGAAGTGAAAAAACGCCCGATGAGAGAAGTGGAATTGTTTTTCAATGAATTGGAAGATATTTTCGCCAGACATGATTTCACCAAAGAAGACGTGGTGACGGCGATGAAGGAGTTCATCCCTAATTTCGAGCACGAAGAAAAAGGTAGGAATTTGGACCAAAAAATGTGACATAAAATGTACAAAATCCCTTTATTTAAGCTTAATTTTGACGAGAAGGAGGCGAAAGCCGCTTTCGACACCATAAATTCTGGTTGGATTTCCACGGGCCCGAAATGCGAGGAGCTGGAGAAGATGTTCATGGAGATGTTTGATGTGAGATATGCGGTCGCGGTGACAAACTGCACCGACTCGCTGCATCTCGCCTGCATGTTGTGTGGACTCGGTCATGGCGACGAGGTGCTTTGCCCATCGTTGACTTTCGCGGCGTCGGTGAATTGCATAAGATACGTCGGTGCGACACCGGTGTTTTGCGACATCGTCGGCCCAGAGCACCTGAATATCAACCCGGAGGAGATAGAGAAGAAAATCACTCGGCGGACAAAGGCGATTGTCGTAGTTCACATGGCCGGTTTCCCGGCGAAGATGGATGAGATTATGGCCATTGCGCACAAATATAATATCAAGGTCATTGAAGACGCCTGCCACGGCCCGTTGTCGGAATACAGAGGCCGGAAACTCGGCACCATAGGTGATGTGGCGTCATTCAGTTTTTTCTCGAATAAAAACATCAGCACCGGCGAAGGCGGAATGTTAATCACTAATAATGAAGAGTTTGCACGTCGCGCACGACTGCTGCGGTCACACGGTATGACCACCATGTCGTACCAACGTGCCGGCGGTCACGCCACCTCTTACGACATCGTAGAGCTTGGGTACAACTTCCGTCTGGATGACATCCGCGCTTCCATCGCCATCGAGCAGATGAAGAAACTGCCCCGCGATTTGGAGAGGCGTATCGCTGTGAGAAACAGATACTTAAAAAGACTCGCCTCGGTGAAAGGAGTCATCGTGCCTTTCGCCGACAACACCGAATTCGTGTCAAACTATATAATGCCCGTCGTACTTGCCGGCTCTAACAAAGAACGCCGTGATGCAATCCGCGATAAAATGCACGCTGCCGGAGTCCAAACAAGCGTGCATTATCCCGCAATTCACAGATTCTCAATATATAAAGACTTCAATATCTCGTTGCCGATGACAGAATATGTCACCGATAACGAAATCACGCTGCCGATGTACGCATCGCTGACCGATGAAGAAGTCGATTTTATTGTCGAAGCACTCAATGAAGCTATCAATGGATAAGAAATCAATACTTGTCTTTGGACTCGGATTCTTGCAGAAATCGTTGATTTCCAGATGTAAAGCCAAAGGGCTGTTCACTGTCGGCATAGACCCGTGTCCAGATGCCGTTTGCAAAGACGATGTTGATGTGTTTGAGATAGTAGGCGGACAGGATTACGAGAAGACTCTCGAGGTGGCAAGAAGATACAATGTGTCGGGCGTCATCACTACCGCCACTGACAAGCCTCTTGTGATGATGGCGAGGGTGGCCGAGACGTTGAAGCTGCCGTTTTTCTCGGTTGAGACAGCATTATGGTCAACTGACAAATACCTGATGAAGCAGCGTTTCATAGAAGGCGGCGTGCCATGCGCTAAAGGTTTCATTATCAGTTCACCGGAGGAGTTTAAAAACATGAAAGAATCTCAGCTGACGTTTCCGGTTATTGTGAAACCACGTGACAACTCCGGTTCTCGTGGCGTCATTTTCTGTAAAGATGAAAACGAACTGCGCAAAGCTTTCGCCGAATCAATGGAATATACCATGAAGACAAGCGTCTTGGTGGAGGAGTTTGTTGATGGTCAGGAATATAGCATCGAAAGCATACATTACAACGGACGATCGGAGGTGATACAGTTCACCGAAAAACGAACCACGGAGTTCCCGTATAACGTGGAACTCGGACATATCCAGCCAGCAAATATCTCTGAAGATAACAAAAACAAAATCAGAGAGATAGTTGAAAAAATAGCTAAAGCGTTGAATTTCAACAACTGCGGCTCTCATACCGAACTTAAAATCGGAAGTCGTGGCATAGTTGTCATAGAAACAAGCCCGCGGTTCGGAGGCGATTTCATCACCTCAACACTCGTACCCCTCTCAACTGGCATCAATATTGATGATGTCCTTATTGAAATTTCTATAGGCAACAGTCTGAATATAAGTGACTTGAAACCCAAATACAACAGATTCTCGGAGGTGGTTTTCCTTAATCTTCCGGAAGGGAGGATTACGAAAATCGGTAATCTTGATGACCTGAAAGATATAGATGGACTGCATTTCTATCATTTTGGGCTGAAAGAAGGCGACGTCATCCCGAAAATCAAGAACAGCCTCGACAGATATGGTGATGCGGCGTTTGTCGCGGATGACAGGGATTTCTTGGATAAGAGTGTTAAATTGTTCAATCAAATAATTGATAAGCAAATAGATATAGAAAAATTAGTATAATTATTATAACATGATACAATCAGTATTAGGTCTGTATTTCGAAGATTTTGAGGTTGGAAGCGAAATCTATCACTCACTATCAAAAACCATTTTCGAGAGTGATAATAATTTCTTCGCCTTAATGACAATGAATCATCATCCTGTGCATATCAACGGCGATTATGCGAGTCACAATCAGCATGGGAAAATCCTTGTTGTTGGCACATTGGTGTTCTCTCTCGCTGTGGGTATTACGGTTCCAGACATCAGCGGAAAAGCTGTTGCCAATCTGGATTACGAGAACATAAAACACCTTAATCCAGTGTTTGTCGGTGACACCATTTATGTCCGCTCAAAGATACTCGACAAGCGCGAGTCGAAATCGAAGAATGACAGAGGCATCGTTTATGTTGAATCGGTAGCCTATAATCAAAGAGGAGAAGATGTACTTTCATACCGTAGGCATGTTCTTATAAAAAAGAAAGATAGTCAATGAGTTATATGAAGGACGAAAATTATCTCATGCGCAGTTTGATGTTTGTGCCAGCGCACAATCAGAAACTGCTTGACAGTTCGGTGAGAAGGGACGCGGATGTCTTGCTGCTCGATATTGAGGATTCTGTTCCTGTCTTCGACAAACAGATGGCACGCGACAATATTAAGGAATTTGTCAGACGTGATGACTTGAACGGCAAACTGATATTTCCGCGCGTCAATGATCGAGAGAGCGGCGAGCTGCTTAAAGACCTGTATCAGTTGACAACAGATGGGGTGATGGGTTTTATGTATCCGAAAGCCACAAAAGGCGAAGACATTTATTTCATCGGGAAACTTTTAGAAACGATAGAATACGAGAAACATATTCCAATCGGAACGTTCAAAATCATTCCGTTGATTGAGACGGCGGGAGCCATTGTCAATATCAAGGATATTTGCAACGCCTGCTACAGAGTGATAGCCGTGGCGTTCGGTTGCGAGGATTATGTCACTGACATTCGCGGAAAACATGACTCAGAAGGACAGAGCATATTCTACGCCAGAAATGCCATCGTGAATGCGGCTCGTGAGGCTGGCGTCATCCCCATCGACACCGTTCATATCAAGGTTCATGACCTTGAGGATTTGGAGAAGAACCTCATTTTGTCAAAGAATCTTGGTTTCGAGGGGATGCTTATTCTTAATCCGAAGGAGCTGCCACTTTGCCATAAATATTATTCACCTTCAGATGAGGAAGTTGCGTGGGCTAAAGAGATGGTCAGTCTTACAGAAGAAGCCATCCGTGAAGGGAAAGGCGTTGCCGTCAAGGACAACAAATTCATCGGCCCTCCAATGTTGAAGATGGCCAAGAATATTTTGCATAAAAATAATACAATAACGAACAGAAAACATTGAGTATATGAGTCAGAAAGTAGTAATCATGGGTGGTGTGGGCAATGGCACAGTCATCGCTCAAGCAATTCAGGATGCAAGCAGAAGAGGCTGCAAAGAATATGAAGTGGCTGGCTATTTCAGCGACAGGCTTGAAGTTGGGACAGACATCCAGGGCTTCCCTGTTTTGGCGAAAACGTGCCGCGAGAATGTCGAGAAATATACGTCAATGGGTTATAAATTCATCTGGACTATTTACAGAATTGACGGTCAGACGGAACGTCTTAACCTCTTCAATGAGTTAGGTTTCTCTGAGAAGAATCTCGTGACATTCATTCATCCGTTGGCATACGTCGCCCCCGATGTCAGGGTGGAAGCTGGTGTCGTGATTATGCCGTATGCCATGATTTCTGCGGCGGCGCATATCGGGATGGGAACGTTGATTATGACTGGCGCGACTGTGGGCCATGACACTGAAATAGGCAAGTTCAATCATATCGCGTCGCAGGCTGTTGTCGGTGCTTTCCTTCACGTTGGCGATGGTGTACATTTCGGCCTGAATTGCACGGTCCGTGAACATCTGACAATAGGTGAGAATGCGACCATTGGCATGGGTGCTGTACTTACAAAAGATGTCGGCGCTGGCGAAATATGGGTTGGAAGTCCTGCCAAGTTTTTAAGAAAAGCCGAGTGAAATGAATATAGACAACCGCAAAATAACAAAATCATCTTCCATTATCCACTCGCTCAGGAAAATGGATACGCAGAAGGTGAAACTACTTTTTGTCTTTGAAGATGAGAGATTTATGGGTTTGCTGACCATTGGCGATATCCAGCGTGCTATCCTCAAAGGCTTTGACTTGACCACACCAATTTCATCAATCCTTGATACAAATAAGATTTATGCAAGTCCTGATGAATCAATAGAGTCAATTAAAACTAAAATGTACCGTCTCCGCTCGGAATGTATGCCGGTTGTTAATGCGGATGGAAATCTCGTGGATGTGTATTTTTGGTCGGATCTTTTCGACGCCGCGAAGATAGAAACGAGAAAGAAAATCAATATACCTGTCGTCATAATGGCAGGCGGACTCGGCACACGTCTGAAACCGATAACCAATATTATCCCGAAACCTTTGATTCCGGTGAGCGATAAGACCATTCTGGAAACCATCATCGACCAATTCAATGGAATAGGATGTACAAAATATTATCTGTCAGTTAATTACAAACGTGAAATAATTGAGTATTATCTAAATAACCTTGAAGAAAAATACGATGTGACATTCCTGAAAGAAGACAAACCGCTCGGAACCATCGGCAGCGTATCGCTTCTTAAAGGAAAGATTGACAAGGCGTTCTTTGTGTCGAACTGCGATATCATCGTTGATCAGGATTATCGCGATGTGTTTGATTATCACAGAAATAATAAAAATGACATCACCATTGTCACTGCAATAAAGTCGTTCCATATCCCATACGGTGTGATTGAGACTGGCGAAAATGGCCTTATGAAAAGTATCTCGGAGAAGCCTGATATGAGCTATATGATAAACACTGGTGTGTATCTACTTGAACCACAATTGATTGACGAGATTCCAGATGGTACATTCTATCATATCACCGACTTGATTGAGAAGGTGAGAGGACGTGGTGGAAGAATCGGTTGTTTTCCTGTGAGCGAAAAATCGTGGACCGACATCGGTGACTGGAACGAATACATGAAAATCATAAGGAAATAATGGCTGAAAAAAAGTTGAAAATAGCTTGGGTTTGCACCGTTTCAAACTCTGAGATAAGGGAGAATCTGACGTTTTCAAGAAATGTAGTAGATTTTCTTGTCAGGAGAATTTTCAACAAGCCACGTCATCTTGATGATTACGGGCAGTGGATAACCAATGCCATTGATGAATTTAAAAACATCAAAAATGTTGAAATTCATGTTGTTTCACTTCATTCACATATAAATAAAAAAGTTATTGAGTTTGAAAAAGATGGTATTTTTTATCATTTTTTCCATTCGGAAGACGACTTGACGGTTGTCGGAAAGTTCGTGAGTAAAGTGATAGGTTTGTATGTCAGTTCTGCGTATGACAAGAACCGCAAGGTGATAAATTCGATTCTTCGCAGAATAAATCCTGACATCGTTCATCTGTACGGCGCCGAAGCACCTCAGTTTTCGCCTTGCTCACTTGATGTTGATGTTGAGCATAAGCCTTTGATTGTCAGTCTTCAAACTTTGATGTCTGATCCAAAATTCAAAGAAAACTATCCAATTTCGGAGGAGTCGTATAAATGCAGAGCTGGCATCGAGAAGAAGATACTTCAGCACACACGTTACATCGGCTCGATGGTCAAAGAATTCAAGGAGATTGTGTGGAGCGACATCAACCCGGAGGCGATTTTCCTAAACATGCAGCTATTCGTTGGCGAGAAACCACATCTTGAGAAATGTGAGAAATCGTATGATTTCGTGTATTTCTCGTTGAATATCAATAAGGCCGCTGACCTTGCGGTGGAGGCTTTCATCAGAGCTTTTGAAAAAGACAAGGATATCACTTTGCTTGTCGTCGGCGATTATGATGAAAACTTCAAGCGTCAGCTCGATGCCAGGATTGCGTCTGCTGGTGCCACTGACAACGTGACGATAACGGGAAAACTACCGACTCACGATGATGTCATCAACGAGGTGAAGAAGGCGCGTGTCGCGTTGCTCCCGCTGAAAATTGACTTCGTGTCAGGTACGATACGCGAGGCTATGGCGTGCGGACTGCCGGTGGTGACGACGGTCACGGCGGGAACGCCAACTTTAAACGAAAACCGAAAGAGCGTGTTGCTGTCGGAAATTGGCAATCACGAAGTGCTTGCATCGAATATGATGATGGCACTGAAGTCAGAAGAACTTGCCAAGACATTGGTTGACAATGCTTTAATAACTCTTGATGAGAAATATGGCAACCGTGGCATGGCAATGAAAATGGTAAATATATACAAGGCCTTGGCTGCAAAATATAATGAAGGAACGGAGATTCCAAAGGAGTTCTGTTCTTTCAATCCGAAGAAATAATTGATCATGGACCGTAACGCCCGAATAGCGTATAACACTCTGATGCTGTATATCCGCACGTTTATCGTGATGATTATCGGCTTCATCGTGTCGCGTGTGATGCTTCAGCAGCTCGGCATTGATGACTATGGCTTGAATAACCTCATCAGCGGTGTGGTGACAATGTTCGGGTTTCTGAACATGACAATGGGCACTGCGGTGCAGCGGTTTTTCAGTGTGGAGGAGGCTAAGGAAGATGGAGTAGATGCATGGAAAATCTTCGGGAGTGCAACGCTGATACACCTGATCATAGCTGGCGTGACGCTGCTGATTCTTGAGATCTTCGCGTGGTTTTTCCTTCAGCGACTTAATATTCCGGAGGGACGTGAGACCGTGGCGCAATGGGTTTTCCAGTTTGCGTCGTTGAACCTCGTGATGGGTATCGTGACGGTGCCGGCATTCGCGTATCTACGTGCAAAAGAAGAGTTTTCAAAGGTCGCAATAGTTGATATCGTCGAGGCTATCTGCCGTCTTGGAATACTTTATCTGTTGATAATCAGTCCAAAAGACAAACTCTGGACGCTATCGTTTCTCACTTTTGTGTTGGCGTTGCTCTACAATGCATCGATATGGATCATCGCCGTTAGAAAATATGGCAAGGTGACAAAACCACATTTTTATTTTGAGAAAGGTCTGTTCAAGAGCATGATTTCATTCTCGTTACTTCTGTTGCTTTCCATCGCGTCGTCGATGGCATATTGGCAGGGTCTGGTGATGATGATTAACGTGTTTTTCGGTGTGGCCATCAACGCGGCGTACGGAATATCCGACCAGCTGCGCACCGCCGTTAATCGTTTCCTGGCAAACTTCAAACAGTCGATAGTGCCGCAACTCATGAGCTCGCAGGCTGCCAACGAGAAAGAACGCCTCTATAAACTCATTTATATGTCAACGAAAATCACGTTCGTGCTGTCGCTGCTTATCGCCATGCCGTTGATGTTTGAGGCCGACTTCATACTGAAAGTCTGGCTCAAAACACCGCCCGACTTCACCACGCGTTTCGTGCAATTGGCGTTCGTGTCAAGCATCATTAGCTCGTTCAGCTTCTTCATCGTGCAAGCAATTCAATCAACGGGAAAAGTCAAAGGTTATTCAGTAGCAACGAGTTGTAGTTATTTTTTCTGTCTCGCTTTGATATTCGTTTTACTAAAACTCGGATTCAGCTTCTACTTTACGATGTACGCCTCGATACTGCTTGCAATCCTAGAAGTGCTGATAACGCTTTATTTTGCTAAAAAAACCTTCGATTTCAATGTCATGGAATTTATCACAAAAATCGTTTCGAGATGTTTGATGTTTTGTGCTTTTATGATAGCTTGTTTCTTGATAATCAATAGTATAATGAATAAGGGATGGCTTCGACTTTGTGTGAGCTTCGCTCTTTCAGGAATCGTTTCGATGAGCAGCATATATCTTCTTCTTGATAAAATCGAAAGAAACTATGTGTTTGATTATGTGTATAAATTCATTTCAAAAATTAATAAATAATGGCAACGGTTCTTGTATATGATCTGAGAACTGAAGGTCATCACATTGAGTTTCTTCATCATCTTTACCTTGGGGCGCTGAGGCATCCCGAAAACCGTTATGTCTTTGCGGTTGGCAATGATTTTAAAGATAGGAGCACTGATTTTCAATGGGATAAATCAGAAAATATCAGTTTTCATTTTTATGAAAACAAGGAAGGAAATGGAAATGTCATCGCGAAAGCATGGCGGATGAGCCAGCAGCTGAAGTCGATAGCAAAAGAGACAAAACCTGATAAGATTTTTCTGAGCACTTTGATGAATTTCATGCCGTTTCTGCCTTTTGTTGTTGGGAAAAGCCGAGTCTCGGGAATCATTTATTCGATTTATCTGCACGAATTGGAAAGAATGTCTTTTGTTGGAAAGATTCTTAATAAGTTGAAATACAATATTTTATCAAATAATAAACATATTGAAGATATTTTCATCTTGAATGATTCGGCTTCTGTTTCAAAATTGAATGAGATTTGGGAAACCGACAAGTTCAGATTTCTTACCGACCCGTATATTCCTTTCAACGATGAAGACATCTGTGATGTCAGGGTTGAACTTGGTGTTGAAAATGGGCGTAGCATGATACTTCATCTTGGTTCTCTTGAAATGAGGAAAGGGACGCTCGACGTGTTGGACATGATAAAGCGCACTCCGGCAATCGACGGCAACAAGTACTGTGTTGTTTTTGCTGGTCGCCTCGATAATGAGATAAAAGATTCTTTTTATAAGACAATCAATGAGTTGAACACTTCCATACAGGTGATTCTGAAAATCGGACACCTTCCGTACGGCATGATGGGAAGTTTGGTGAAAACAGCCGACAAAGTGTTGTTGCCTTATCGTATGGTCAGTGCGAGCAGCGGAATCATCGGCTACTGTGCACAGTTCAAGACACCTGCTTACGTCCCCGCCAAAGGATTGATAGGCAAGCTTGTTGAAGATTACAAGATAGGTCTTTGTTTAGATAAATTCAATAATATCAATGATTTAATAGACGTTGTCATTGATGACTGCGACTATTGCGAAAGCCATACCGTTGATGATTTCATTGATGACATTTACAGTAAAATCAGTTAAAATGTACCAGATTCCAATTTTGTTGGTTTTCTTTAACCGTGAAGATGTTGTGATGCGGACTTTCGAGCGCATCAGGGAGGTGCAGCCGACCAAGTTGTACCTCGCCTGCGACGGTCCGCGTGAAAACCGTCCCGGAGAACGGCAGATTGTTGAAGACCTGCGCGACAGGCTGCTGAAACAGATCGACTGGTCCTGTGATGTCAGGACGCGTTTCCTTGAGAAGAATGTCGGCTGCTCACTCGGCGTAAGCACAGCCATCAATTGGCTTTTTGAAAATGAAGAAGTCGGAATCATCCTGGAAGACGACTGTCTGCCTCAGCGGAGTTTTTTCCCATTTATGGCGGAGATACTTGAGAGGTACAAGGACGACCAGCGCGTCGGCATGGTCGATGGAGCCAACTATATCAAAAAACACCAGATAAAAGACAGCTACTGCTTCTCAAAATACAAATCGACAAACGGTTGGGGCACATGGCGTCGCTCCTGGAAAAACATGGATATTGGCATGACATGGCGCGATACTCACTATGAGTCGTCAATAATAAAAAACATCGGTTATTGTGCCGTTGACGGCCATTACTGGCGTTATAGGCTTCGTGCCATTGATTGCGGGCATGTCAGCGCATGGGACTGGCAGTGGTACTTCACACTGTCGGCGCAGAACCAGTTGTCGGTCTTTCCGAAGGTGAGCCTCATCTCCAACATTGGCTTCGGCGAAGGTGCCACACACACCGCCTTTAATGTCAATCAAAACAGATACATGGCGACACTGGAGCTTGAGTTCCCGTTGCAGCATCCGCGTTACGTGGTGCCTGACTTCGATTTCGACCGTTGTTTCTACCGTAATAACAACACCTTATATAATCGGATAAACCAACTCATCCCTTTCGGACTGAAAAGAAAAATAAAGAGGGTTTTAACCTCAAGAAAATAAAAATATACGGTTACAATTAAATAACTGTTACACTGTAATATGCAAGCAATAATTCTCGCGGCAGGCATGGGACGCCGCCTCGGCGATCTTACCAAAAACAACACCAAATGCATGGTCGAGGTCAATGGCGTGAAACTCATTGACCGCGTCTTGACACAGTTATCACACTTGAATCTCAACCGCGTAGTCGTCGTGATAGGCTACGAAGGCAAGAAACTCGTTGAATATATCGGAAACCGATATGACGATGTGCTGAAAATCGAATACGTTGAAAATCAGATATTTGATAAGACAAATAACATCTATTCTCTCGCGTTGGCCAAAGAGAAATTCCAGGAAGACGACACGCTACTTCTTGAATCTGACCTGATTTTCGAGGAGTCGATGCTGCATCTTCTTGTTGACAACCCGAACCCAGACCTGGCACTTGTCGCGAAATACGAGCCGTGGATGGATGGCACAATGGTGCGTATCGACGATGACAACAACATCCTTAACTTCATCCCTAAGAAGGCGTTCCGTATCGAAGATTCTGATTTCTATTATAAAACGGTGAATGTTTACAAGTTCAGCCGTCATTTCATCAACACGCAGTACGTCCCGTTGCTTGAAGTTTACAGCAAGATGATGGGCAACAACGAATATTACGAGGAAGTGCTTCGTTTGCTCACGATGATCGACAAATCAAGTCTCAAGGCACTGCCTATTGCTAATGAGAAATGGTACGAAATAGATGATATTCAAGATCTTGACATTGCCGAGACGATTTTTGCCGAAGACGATATGCAGCTTAGACGATACCAAAAACGTTTCGGCGGCTACTGGCGTTTCCCGCAGCTCAAAGACTTCTGCTATCTTGTCAACCCATATTTCCCGACTCGTAAAATGAAAGACGAGATCCGCTCGAACTTCGACACGCTTCTTGCCGAATATCCGTCGGGAATGTATGTCAATTCGATTCTCGCAGGACGGTATTTTGGCATAAAACATGATTTCGTCTGTGTCGGGAATGGCGCCGCCGAACTGATCAAGAGTGTGATGGGGATGTTCACCGACAAGAAAGTGGGTGTTGTTTCACCAACATTTGAAGAATATCCAAACCGCCTTCCAAAAGAGAATGTCGTCTATTTTGTCCCACAAAACAAAGACTTTGCCTACACTTGCTCGGACCTGAAGAATTTCTTTGACAACAAAAGGATCTCTGTCTTGCTTTTGGTGAACCCTGACAATCCGTCGGGAAATTTCATCCGTAAAGACGACGTCCTAAACCTCGTAAAATGGGCGGCGGAAAGCGACATCGATGTCATTGTTGACGAAAGTTTTGTTGACTTCACCGATGATTTTGCGAATAACTCGTTGTTAAATAATGACATACTTGTGAACAATAAAAATCTCATGGTGATGAAGTCAATAAGCAAATCTTATGGAGTTCCTGGACTGCGTCTTGGCATTATGGCTTCATCTAATGTTCAGATAATCAATGATATGAAAAAAGATGTCGCCATTTGGAACATCAATTCATTTGCCGAGTATTACATGCAGATTTTTTCTTCGTATCAGTTGGATTACATGACGGCTTGTGATAAATTCATCAAAGAACGTGAGATGTTTTTCAATGAATTGCTGGAGATCAAATACTTGCGTGTCATCCCATCTCAAGCCAACTATTTCTTATGTGAGGTGGTTGACAGGTTCACTTCTTGCGAACTGACGCAGATTTTGCTTGAGAGATATAACATCTTGATAAAAGATTGTTCAGGGAAAACAGCTTTCAATGGGCGTAGTTATGTCAGGATCGCAGTCCGCGACAGAACTGACAATCATTTACTTGTCGAAAAATTAAAACATCTGTGATATGCCACGTATCAAGACTTCTAAAGGAAATTATCATTACAGACTTATCACGATTTATCTTGGCTGGAAGCCGATTGATAAGGTGAAAGCCTTTGATAATCTGTGTCTTTTCAAGGAAATCTGTGACCGTAATTCGTTTCGGTTCTTCTTGGCGTATGGTACCTTGCTCGGTGCGGTGAGGGAAAAAGACTTCATTGCTCACGATGAAGACATCGACGTCGGCGCTGACTTTAACGACAAGGAAAAATTCATGTCGATGCTTTTCGAGCTGCGCGAAAACGGCTTTGAGGTGGCACGCTGGGACCCGCGTGGACTGATCTCAATAATCAGAAACAATGAGTACATCGACATCTATTTCTTCAAGAAATACAACGAGAAACTCATGGTGAACTGCGGCGAGCCGCTCCCGAGAAAATTCTTCGAAAACCAAGCCGCTATCAATTTCAAAGGCGTCATGTTCAACGCTCCGACTGACCTGACCGGCGTGATGGAGTTCTGGTATGGAAAAGACTGGCAGACTCCTGTACAATGGCTCAACTATCAGATGCCAAAATGGAAAATCGGACTGCAAAAGGCAGTCAGTCATTTCAAATATAATATGCCTCAATTCATTATCAATATGTTATTGAAAAAGAAAGAACAGAAGATGTTTGAAAGCTACAAGAACAGAGGTGTGCTTGACGAATATTTGGATTGAAGATTAAAATATCTGACAGGTGAAGATTTCTTTGATTACAGCGACTTTCAACAGCTCCAAGACTTTGCGAGACACAATGCAAAGTGTTCTCGGTCAGACATTTAAGGACGTTGAATATATTATTGTTGACGGTGGCTCGAAAGACGGCACAATGGAAATCGTCAAGGAGTTTGAACCGCGTTTTGAAGGCCGTCTGCGCTGGGTGTCGGAACGCGACAGAGGCATTTACGACGCCATGAACAAAGGCATCAGGATGGCCACAGGCGATGTCGTCGGAATATTGAACAGCGACGACTTTTTCGCCGCTGACGACATTCTGGAAAAAGTGAATGCCGAACTGACTGACAATGCGGATCTTGACGCCGTCTATGCTGATGTGCGCTACGTGAAATGGGCCGACACTTCGAAGACGGTCAGGATGTTCTCTGGAAAAAACTTCACGCGCAAAAAGTTGTGCTATGGTCAGATGCCGCCTCATCCTTCGTTTTATGTGAGACGTGAATGCTATGACAATCAAGGACTTTATAGTCTTGATTATCCTATTTGCGCCGACTATGATATGTTTGTCAAAATGTTCTGGGAAGGAAATATAAAAGCAAAATACATAGATAAGGTGTTTGTGAACATGCGCAGTGGCGGCACTTCGAGCAGCGGCTTGTCGGTGCACCGTAAAATCATGATGGAGCGGCTCGCCTGCGTGAGAGAACACAGGCTGCCGAGCGGCTTCTTCAGACAATGCTTCCGTTATTTTGAAAGAATAACCAGTCTTTTGAAAAAGTAATGTTATGAGAAATACTTATAAGTTCTGGTTCAAGAACGTTGCGTGTACCATCATCACGCTTGTGCTGGTTGGCGCGTTTGCTTTCTTATGGTACACAAGACTTAACGTGATGTTAGACAAGACCTTTCTCCTGAAAGGCAACTATGTCGTCATCGGGGTTTACGCTGTCACGACAATTTTCTTTTTGAATTTCTTCGGCGGTTACAAAATCGGCGTGAGCAAAAAATCAAATGTCATCATTTCTCAGGCTATTGGCATTTTTTGCACAAACGCCGTCGATTTCGTGATAACGGTTCTTATCGCAGGCTATCTCAGCTACGTGCCAAGGATTTTCTTCTATTGCTTGGTGATGTTTATGGTGCAGATTCTGCTTGCCGGTGTGTTGTCATATTTTCTGATGACGTTGTACACAAACATCTTTCCGCCGGCTAAGATGCTGCATGTCAGTGGGGGAAACGACAACAACCTTGTGGCTAAGTTTAATACAAGAGGCGACAAATATATCGTTGCTGGTGACATTGCTTACACGGTTCCCGTTGATGAAATCGGTGCGGAGATACGCAGATATGACGGTGTCATCATCAACGATGTGCCTGATGAGGTGCGTGACAAAATCCTGGAAATGTGTTTTAACTACGGGAAAAAAGCCTATTTCATGCCGAAGATTTCCGATATAATAGTCAGAAGCTCGGAGAGTCTTGATGTGTTCGATACTCCTTTGTTTTACAGCAGGAACAGGGCGTTCTCGTTTTCTGAAAGAATGGTGAAGAGATGTTTTGACATCGTCTTGGCATCGATGGGTCTGATGCTGCTCTCGCCGTTGATGATAGGTGTCTCGCTCGCAATCCATTTGTATGACCGCGGCCCTGTTTTCTATCGTCAGACTCGTTACACAATCAACAGGAAGACGTTTAAGATATTTAAATTCAGGAGCATGATACAAGACGCGGAGAAAGACGGCGTGGCTCGTCTCGCCACCGAGAACGACAGCCGCATCACGCCGGTGGGGAGGTTTATCAGAGCCTGCCGCCTCGATGAGCTTCCACAGTTCATCAACATCCTGAAGGGCGACATGAGCTTCGTGGGACCGCGTCCGGAACGCCCCGAAATAGCTGACGAATATGAAAAGGAAATGCCTGAATTTGCGTACCGCCTCAAGGTCAAGGCCGGACTCACCGGCTATGCGCAGGTTTACGGGAAATATAACACCACGTCACTCGACAAGCTGAAACTCGACATGATGTATGTCGAAAACTGTTCTCTCGTCCTTGACCTGAAACTTATCCTCCTGACCCTCAAGGTGATTTTCATGAAAGAAAGCACCGAGGGCATTGAAGAAGGGCAGACTGTGGCAAAATGATGTCGATTAACGATTTCTCCCTTTATCGCCACGCCTGGATTTCGGCACCGCATTTCGAAAGACAAC
>CALBNV010000062.1 GCA_937896895.1 uncultured Bacteroidales bacterium
ACGCCGGCGTGACCGACACAATCAAGGTGATGCAGTATAACCTGCTCAACTACGGCAACTACACCGACTACTGCCCGCAGGAACTCAACAACGTCAGCGACAAGAACCGATACATCAGAACCATACTCACCGCCTATTACCCCGACATCTTCACAGTATGCGAGATGGGTAAGGCCACAAACCTTCCAAGTGACTTTGTAAACAACAACCTGAACATCAACGGCATAACATATTGGAAAGCCTCGCCAGGCTCAAACATCAGCAACTCTTACCTCACCAACTGCGTCTTCTACAACTCCGAGAAGCTCGTGCTGAGAAAACACACCCTCGCGCAGAATTACATACGCGACGTTGACATCTATAGTTTTTACCTCAAGAACGACATGCTCGCATCCGGCGACACCGTCAACCTCGTGTGTATCGTCGCACACCTCAAAGCCGGCTACGGCAGCGACAACGAAGACAAACGCCGCGTCATGTGCCGCAACATCATGAACAATATCAACAACTCATACAGAAACTGCAACGTGCTGATAATGGGCGATTTCAACCTCTATTCTTCCGCGGAAGCCGCCTATCAGACACTCACTGACAAAAACTCTTATCCCACGACATATTTCATCGACCCTGTCTATCCTTACGGCGTCGGCGAATGGAACGGCAACCCCGACTACGCGGAATATCACACGCAATCCGTTGACCGTCAAGGCAACGGCTGCCGTTCAGGAGGAGGCATGGACGACCGCTTCGACTTCATCATGATGTCGCAGAACATCTACGGCGGCACCGATAAAGTGCAGTATATCAACGGCTCGTACCACGCCATCGGACAAGACGGAAACCGTTTCAACCAAAGCATCAACTCGCCGGAAAACCAAGATGTACCGGCAGATGTCGCCAACGCGCTTTTCAACAACTCCGACCACCTTCCTGTGAAGATGGAACTGCTCATCACACAAAACACTGATGTTGAAGAACTTGACGATAACAAGCTTTGTTTCGACATCTATCCTAATCCTGCAAAAGAAAAAATCAACATAAGGTTTTTCCAACACAATGCCGGAAAAGCCGACATCCGCCTTTTCAATTCATTGGGGCAGACCGTATATGCAAACACGTTTCCCGTTGACGAAGGTGTCGAAGAGACTGTCATCCCAATCAGTAATCTTCATGAAGGTGTTTATTTCCTGAAGATTACAAACGGCGATGGGAAGAAGGAGGTGGTCAAGGTGGTTTTAGGAGTTTAAGGTGGTTAGGTGATTAGGTAATTAGGAGAACCGCGTAGCGGTTCCACATCCGTAGGGTTTTGGTTTGGGTTTTGGTTTGGGTTTTGGTTTGGGTTTTGGTTTAAAAATTAATAAAATCATTAAACGATAAATTATGTTTCAAAAAATTATCAGAGGTTGTGTGAATTTCATGCAGAGGTATCTGCCGGAGCCGTTCATCTTCGCCATCATCCTGACGTTTGTGGCGATGGCCGTGGCGATGCCGGTATGTCATCAGAGCATCGTTGAGGTCGTCGCCAACTGGGGCGGCGGCGTGTGGAACCTTCTCGGTTTCTCGATGCAGATGGCGTTGATTCTGGTCACCGGTGCGACGTTGGCGGCGGCGCCGGCCATCAAGAGAGGCATCAGCAGGCTCGCGGCGATGCCCAAGACCCCGGCCGGCGCGATAGCCTTGGTGACAGGCATCTCGGCTGTCGCGTGCTGGCTCAACTGGGGCTTCGGCCTCATCGTGGGCGTCATCTTCGCCAAGGAAATCGCCAAGAAACTGCGTGGCGTCGATTACCGCCTGCTCATCGCCTCGGCGTACAGCGGCTTCGTGGTGTGGCACGCCGGCATCTCCGGCTCCATACCGCTCAAGATGGCCTCCGACCTCGACGACCTCGTCAAAGCCACCAACGGCGTCATCACCGAGACACTGCCCATCTCACAGACCATCCTCGACCCGCATAACATCATCATGGCCGCCATCGTCATCATGGCACTCGTCATCGTCAACGCCATGATGCACCCGAAGGAAGGCATCATCGCCATCGACCCGTCGCTCCTCAAGGAAGACGAGGTGGCTGACAACGTCAAGCCCTCGACACCGGCAGAGAGACTCGAACACAGCAAGGTGCTGAGCGTCATTCTCGCCGTTTTAGGATTCACCTACCTCATCGTGAGCCTGTTCATCAAAGGCGGCTCATTCGACATCGGCGCGGTGATACTGCTGTTCCTCTTCCTCGGCGTGATATTATACAAGACACCCATCGCCTACGTGCGTGCCTTCACCAAGTCGGTGGGCGGCGCGGCCGGCATAGTGCTGCAGTTCCCGTTCTACGCCGGCATCATGGGCATCATCACCGGCGTCGGCGAGTCGGGCATCTGCCTCGGCACCGTGACAAGCGAGGCGTTCGTGAACATCTCCACACCGACGACATACCCGCTGTTCACCTTCCTCTGCGCCGCGATACTCAACATGTTCGTGCCGTCGGGCGGCGGCCACTGGGCGATACAGGCTCCTATCATGTTCGCCGCCGGAGCAACCCTCGGCGTGGACCACGGTCTCACCGGCATGGCGATAGCGTGGGGCGACGCGTGGACCAACCTCATACAGCCGTTCTGGGCACTGCCCGCACTGGCAATAGCAAAACTCAACGCGAAAGACATCATGGGCTTCTGCCTCATCGACCTCGTGGTGTCGGGAATGATTATATGCGCAGGATTGCTTATTTGGGCGGTGTGATAGTCATTAGCCATTAGTTGTTAGTCATTAGTCATTAGATGTTAGTCATTAGCCATTAGTTGTTAGTCATTAGTCATTAGATGTTGGGGTATTAGTAAATAGGGAAACAATAAAACTCGTGTAACTTGTGTTATTAAACTTGTGTAACTTGTGTTATTAAACTTGTGTAACTTGTGTTATTAAACTTGTGTTAACATTATGATTTCAAAGGAGACAATAGCAAAGATTGTTGACGCCGCGCGTATCGAAGACGTGGTGGGCGACTTCGTGTCGTTGCGCCGGCGCGGCGCGAACCTCATCGGCGTGTGCCCTTTTCACAAGGAGAAGACACCGTCGTTCAACGTCAGCCCGGCACGTAACATCTTCAAGTGCTTCGGCTGCGGCAAGGCCGGCGACGCCGTGCGTTTCATCATGGAACACGAGCATTACACGTATCCTGAAGCATTACGTTATCTCGCCAAGAAATACGGCATCACCATCGAGGAGAAAGAACAGACACCAGAGGAAATCATGGCGCAGAACGAACGCGAACGCATGTTCAACGCCAACACCTTCGCGCAGACGTATTTCTCCGACATACTCTTGAACGACGATGAAGGCCGCTCCGTCGGTCTCGAATATTTCCGTGAACGCGGCTTCCGCGACGCCATAATACAGAAATTCCAACTCGGCTACTGCCCTGCCAGCGGACACGCCTTCGCCGACTACGCCGCGCAACACGGCTATTCAAACGACATCATCACCAAAGTGGGACTGTGCGGCTCGTACGAAAACCGCATCTACGACCGCTACTACGGCCGCGTCATCTTCCCAATCCACAACCTCACCGGAAAAGTCATCGGCTTCGGCGGACGCATACTGTCGAAGGAAAAGACAAAGGCGAAATACGTGAACTCGCCCGAGTCGGAGATATACAACAAGAGCCAGACGCTCTACGGCATCTATTTCGCGAAGAACGAGATAAGCCGCCTTGACAACTGCATCCTCGTAGAAGGCTACGCCGACGTGCTGTCGATGCACCAGGCCGGCATCGAGAACGTGGTGGCAAGCTCCGGCACCTCGCTGACAACCGAACAGATACGTCTCATCAGCCGTTACACCAAGAACGTGACAATGCTGTACGACGGCGACAACGCCGGTCTGCATGCCGCTCTCCGAGGCACCAACATGATACTCGAAGAAGGCATGAACGTGCGCGTCGTGGTGCTGCCTCCCGACGACGACCCCGACACCTTCGTCCAAAACAACCCCATAGAATACGTCACCAAGTTCTTGGCCGACAACGCCAAAGACTTCATCAGCTTCAAGACCAACCTCCTTCTGAAAGACGCCAACAACGACCCCATCAAGAAGGCGGGAGTCATCAAAGACATCGTCGAGACCATCGCCGTCATCCCCGACGCCATCTACCGCGCAACTTACATCAAAGAATGCAGCCGAATGCTCGAAGTCGCCGAACAGACGCTGATGAACGAGCTGAACAAAATACTGCGTGCGAAATACCGCAAGAGCCTCGGACAGACAGCCGCGCCGGAACAAAACGAGCCGGTCCAGACCGAGCCGGCGGCGCAGACTTACAACACCGTGCAGCAACAGTCCGTGCAGCCTGAGACACCCGTCGGCTACTATCAGGAACGCGAACTCGTGAAACTGCTCCTGACACACGGCAGCGACACCGTTGACATCAACGACAAAGACGAGAACGGCAACGACGCGCCTTATAGCGTCACCGTCGCGTCACTCATCATCGACGACCTGAAAAACGACGGACTGCTGTTCACCGACCCAGTCAACAAGCTGATCTTCGACGCTTTCGACCGCGGCTTGGACGACGGCGTCCTTCCGACCGCCCAGACTTTTACGTCGCACGAGAACCAAGAAGTTGCGGTATTAGCCGCCGACCTGTTGAGTTCGCCGTACCGACTCGACGACTGGGAACGCCACAGAATCGTGGTGAAGAAGGAGGAAGACATCCTGAAACAATATGTGCTGTCGTCGATACTGAGGTTCAAGGACATGATCATCGAGGAGCGCCGCGCCGCCGTGGTGAAGGAGCTTCAGGCAACCGACGACACCGACGAACAGATGATACTACTTCAGAAGAAAAAGAAACTCGACGACATCAGGAAGAGAATCAACAGGGATTTAGGAATCGTGATAGCGAAGTGACTATGATTGATTTTTATTTATTGCCAGTAAATAAAAATGACCAATTTTATTTATCCGCAGTAAATAAATCACCTCATCCCCTTTTCAATCATGAACTCGTCGGCCACGTAAAGGTCGCCGTAAAGATAAAGCCCGGTGCTCTTGTCGTGAAGGGCGGCGGCGGTCCGGCTTTCGTAAAAAAGCTCAAGTGCCTTTATCGGGCTGATGCCGAGACGTCTTGACAGCTCCAACGAGATGCCGCCAATCCTGTTGCACATCAGAATCTCCTGAATGACAGGCGATTTCAGCGGGTCGTCATATTGATTCGGTTCTTTCATATACAAGATATTTATCAATAATCTCCTGATTCAGTAGGCAAATCTGATTGTTCGGGACGTGCAGCTTCAACCTTCGCAGAGCAACATCCTTGTCCATGAGCCCTGACATATAAATATTTACGGTGTCAATGACACGGTCGTTTGCCACACCGCCCTCTACATAATCAAAGTCTTTCGCGGGATTTTTTCCAAGTCTGCTGTCAACAATGAAGTTGAGCCAGTCTTCATCGTATGCTGTAAATATTTTACATCTTGCGACCCGAAGAATTGTCTGTTTATCCAAATCATAGACATTCAGAACAGGCTTTTCATTTCTTTTCAAAGCAGTACGCTCAGCCCACGAGACAGCCTGCGACCTGATGTCGGTGACATAAAAGCCCTGTCCGAAATCAAGATTCCCGCGACCGTGCAAACAATCGGGATTCTCAACAACCTCCGCCCCTCCGTGATAGACTTTCATCTCCGCCCCTCCCATCTTTCCATGCATTCGATCATGTCGTTCACGACGTTCTCGCGGCTTTCGGTGTGCAATGTCTCATAGTTCGGGTAAATGTATTTCTCTATCATGTCGAGCTTTTTCATCCGTGAATAGACCTCCATATATGTCACGCCGAGATGACGCGCGGTCGCCTCGATACATGTCGCCACAAACGCCAGAACAACCTGTTCGTGAGGTATCTCCATCGTCTTACTCATTCTTTGAATTTTTTGCAAAGATACACAACATTCCTGAACCGTACTTTAAAAATGTTGGTATTATTAACACAAGCTGCACAAGTTTTTTAACACAAGTTGCACAAGTTTTATTGTTTCCCCATTTACTAAAAACTAAAGACTAAAAACTAAAGACTAAAAACTAAAAACTAAAAAAAGCGTCCCCTTCCGAGGACGCTTTTCTCATATAACGCTAATCGTTATTTATTTGACAACGCTGATGCGTTTCACGGTTGTGCCGTTTTCAGTTGTGACGCTGACCATATAGATACCAGCCTCAAATGCGCTCATGTCGATCATTGTCTCATCGCCGCTGACTGTCTCGTTCATCATGACCTGACCCAATGCGTTGGCAACTCTGATCTGCTGCATTGCTGCTGCCTTGATGTAGAGGTTGCCTGTTGTCGGGTTAGGATAGATGCCTTCAACGACGTCGTTTTCTTCAACGTCTGTGATTGTGATGTCAACTGTAACCATTTCTGATTCGCAGTATGCATAGACTGCAACCACGCCGTAGGTGTATGAACCAGGGTTGTTGGTGCGGTCGTCGGTGTACACCATATCTGCTGTCTCACCGATGAACACGCCGTCGCGATAGACCTTGAAGCTTTCGGCTGTTGCGTCTGCGCAAGCCCATGTAAGCTCGACTGTGCAGGTGCCTTCAGCATCAAACTCATAGTCTGCTGCGAGGTTGTTGACCGGTGTGCAATCGATCTCAACATTGACTGTTGCGAAGACCGGGCATGACATTGCGTACCATGTTGTGTCGAGGACACCAAATTCTGGGTTGCCGAATGCGAGTCTTGCCATGTATTCATGTTCGCCTTCTGCGACATTTTCATCAACCATCTGCTGAACCTTGACCGGTTCTGGTGTGATGAGTTCGCCGTCGCGGAAGATCATTGCGCCGAGGAAGTCGCCTTCGATTGGTGCATCGCCGCTGACGAGACCGCGGATCATCCATGTGTATGCGAGGCCGTAGTCACCTGCATGCTCCCATGTCGAGCCATCGAGTGACAGGAAGTCGCTGTTAGGTTCGCCGACATAGTCGCAACCGCTCATCGGGTAAGCGATGTCTGGAGTGTGGAAGCAGAGCCACAGATCCTGTGTCGCATCGATGGTGACAGGTGTTGTCAATGTGATGTCGTGCCATGCAAGGTCGCCAGGGAGGTATTCTGTTGCCGCTGAGACGAGTGTGCTTGCTGTTGGTGTGCTGCCGACATAGATTTCAGCTGTGTAGTCACCGCTGTATGTCCAGCCGTAGTCGCCGTCAACGTCCATGAAGATGCCGAGTTGTGTCAGGCTCTGTCCTGCGTAAGCTGCGAGGTCAGCTGCCGGGTACTTGATGCCCCACCACACTTCGCCGCCGCCTGTGCCGACGCCGCCTGCGAATGTCTCTGTGCAGTACTGGAGGTATTCGTCATCGCGGTTAGCCTTGTCAGCGTTGCTCATTGAGATGTCGTCGAGGCACATCAGGAACTGGTCTGAGCAGTTGAAGTGGCGGATTGCGATCCATGCTGCCTGGCCTGCGTATTCGCTGAGGTCGCATGTGTATTCGTACCATGCACCTTCACGTGAACCGTCTGTTGCGCGTGGGCCCTTGGCGCCTTCCTTGGCTGTCAATGTCCACTCGGCGATTGTCGTGAAGTCTGAAGCGCTTGTGTTGCCGCTTGTTGAGATGGCGACACCGAAGTGCTCGGCTGCGTAGTTCTCATCCTGTGCGCATGCCCAGAAGCTGAGCATTGAGCTGCCACCGATGTTGTACTGCTGTGGTGTCACGAAGAAGTCGTTAGGTGTGAGAGCTGCCCATGTTGCGTTGCAGTATGACTCGCCCATCACGTGGCCTGCGCCGCTGTGTGATGTGACTGCCAATGTGCTGTGGTTGGCAGCTTCGTTGCTGTGGTACCACATGTGGCCGTCGCCGTCAGCGTCGATGTTTGTCCAGCCTTCGAGGTCGTTGTCGAATGAGAATGCGAACTCGTCGCCTGAGCCACCACCGCCAGGAAGCGTCCATGTGAGTGTCACGTTGTTGCCTTCAGCTTCACCGGCGAGGTTCTTCACGCCCGGCTTGAAGTTGTCGCATGAATAGTATGTGAATGTCGTCGTTCTCCATTCGCTCATGCCTGTTGCATAGACTGAAGCGACAGAGACTTCATATTCCTGACCTTCGACGAGGTTGTCGGTGTCAAGCTGGAACCAGTTGCCTGTCGCCTGACCTGCGATGACGCCGTCGAGCATGACAATGCTGTGGAGAGCTGAACGGTCTTTTGAACCTGTTGTGGACAGCGAGAAGTCGTCTGCATCGAGGAAGTAATTGTCATAGCAGTCGAAGTGACGGACTGCAATCCACACTTCCTTGCCTGCGTATGCGCTGAGGTCGGCTGTGTATTCTATCCATGCCGACTGGGCACGTGAACCGCCGCGCACTTTGTCGTTGCCTTTGGCTGTTTTTTGTCCGATAGTCCATTGGGCGATTGTGACGAAGTCAGCTTCGTTTGTGTTGCTGCCTTCTGAGATGGCGACACCGAAGTGTTCGGCTGCGTAGCTGGCATCCTGGCCGCATGCCCAGATTGAGAACTCTGATGTGCCACATATTCTGTATTTCTGAGGTGACACGATGTAGTTGTCTGGATAGAGGACACCGAAGTTGTTGTCGTATGACTGTGAGAACACGAAGTCTGCCGAACCGTCATGGCCTGGAACACTCGACAATACTGTTGATGCCTGCATCCAGTCGAAGCCGTCACCATCAGCGTCGATGCTTGTCCAGCCTTGGAAACCGGTTTCAAAGTCAAAGAAGAACTCGTCACCTTCGCCTGGTGTCGGGATGTCGCCGCCGATGTTGTCCCACATCACCCAGCCTGTAGCTGATGCGAAGAGACCCTCTGCTGGGGCGATCATCTCGTTCAATGTGACGTTGTATGACTTGTCTTCGAAGATTTCGACTTCTTCTGTCACTGTTGCATAGCCAGCCTTTGCGATTTCCATTGTGTAGTAACCGCTGCGGAACTCTGGGAATGACACGATGCCTGCTGCATCTGCTGTGCCTTCAATGACGAGGTCTTCAACCATGTTGGTGAACTTCACTGTTGCGCCTTCTGCGCTCTGGCCGTTGTTGCAAGCGACTGTCACGTCAACAGCAACCACCATGCCTTTTTCGAGTGTGTTCGACCATGTGATCTCTGACTCGCCGTCGCCAACAGGTGCCGGAGGTGTTGCACCACCGTAAGTGATTGTCACATCATCAACGTTCATTATGAACTGGTCTGAACAGTTGAAGTGGCGGATTGCAATCCATGCTTCCTGACCTGCGTATGCGCTGAGGTCGCATGTGTATTGATACCATGCACCTTCACGTGAACCGTCTGTTGCACGTGGTCCCTTGAAGCCTGTCTTGGCTGTCAATGTCCACTCGTTGATTGTCGTGAAGTCGGCTGCGCTTGTGTTGCCTGTTGTTGAGATGGCGACACCGAAGTGCTCGGCTGCGTAGCTTTCATCCTGTGCGCATGCATAGAATGTAATCTGTGATTCGCCGTTGAGGTTGTACTTCTCAGGTGCTACCATGTAATCATCCGGTGTGAGTGCTGCCCATGTTGCGTTGCAGTATGACTCGCCCATCACGTGGCCTGCGCCGCTGTGTGATGTGACTGCCATTGTGCTGTGATTGGCCGCTTCTGAGCTGTGGTACCATACGTGACTGTCACCGTCGTTGTCGATGACTGTCCAGCCTTCGAGGTCGTTGTCAAATGAGAATGTAGCCTCTTCGTTTCCAACCGGAGGAACCGGAGCGCCGCCTTCGTATGCGAATGTCACTTTCGGGAGGAACTGCTGCGGAGCTGTTATCCACATACCTTGCCATGCATCATAGTAGTACAAGATTGATGTGTTACTTTCAGTATTCACACCATAGAACTTTGCTGTTGACCAGCTGCCTGCGTACAGGCTTTCAAAATCAACAAGCAGGTTGCCGCCATTATATGCAAACGGTGCATCGAAAGTGATTGTGAATGATGAGCTTGTGCCGCTGAGCATTGTTGTGGTAACTGTTGTGCCTGCTGTGACATTCATCACTTCTGACAATGTTGTGGCTGATGTCTCCATGAGTGTGATGTTCCACTCGTTGTCCCATGAACTTGTTCCTACTTCCGAGAGGTAGAATGTCATGCTTGTGATGTTCGAGCCGTTCATTGCGGCGATCTGTGATGCCGGGATGATGAACTGGTTCTCCTGCATGCCGTCGTTGCAATAACCGAAAACAGGGATGTACTGGTTATTGTCTGTTCCGTCGTTCACTGTGAGTTCGCTGCGGAGGTCTCTGTTGCCTCTGTTGCCTTCGTATGTTGCTGAAACACCCCACTGATAGACACCGGCCGGCAATGATGACCACTGTGCGTCAATGTATGTCGTGTCAGTTGTCGAGTAGATTGGCGTCATCTCGTCTGTGAGGACGTTCTTACGATAGACGTTGTAGCTCTGGAATGAGCGGTTGTCGGCTGTCTCCATCTTGGCGCCGCCTGTTGCGAGTGTCACGTCGTCAACATCGAGGTAGAACATGTCTGACACGTTGAAGTGACGGATTGCAACCCACACTTCCTGACCTGCGTATGCGCTGAGGTCAACTGTGTATTCAGTCCATTCGCTCTGGTCGCGTGTGCCGCGGACTGCAGCCTTGTTGTCGGCTGACTTGAATGCTCTGCCGCCCTTTGAACCGATTGTCCATTCAGCGATTGTATTGAATTCTGATGCTGTCGCGCCGCCTGTTGAGACTGCAACACCGAAGTGCTCGGCTGCGTAGCTTGCATCCTGGCCGCAAGCCCAGAGTTTCACCTGTGCACCTGCCTGGCAAGCGAGCTTGCTCGGGCTGACCAAGTAGTTGTCAGGATAGAGGACACCATAGTTGTTGTCGTATGACTGTGAGAACACGAAGTCTGCCGAACCTTCATGGCCGGGGACACCCGACAATAATGTTGATGCCTGCAGCCAGCCGAAGCCGTCGCCGTCAGCGTCGAGTGATGTCCAGCCCTGGAAGCCGTCTTCAAAGTCGTATGTCGTGCCGCCGATAACAGGTGGAGTTGGTACTGTCTTTTCGTACAATGTCACATAGTCAACATAGATGCAGTCGTCGTTGCTGTTCACCGAGCTGTCCTTGGTGTAAGCCCACTTGTATGTGTGTGTGCCTGCCTCGACTGTGTATTCCTTCTTCGTCCAGCTGCCTGCGCCTGATGTGTTGAACTTCTCAACGCCGTCGATGTAGAAGTAGAACTTGTCGTAGTTGCTCTCTGATGATGGCTTCACATAGAATGACATCTTAGCCTCGTAAGGGACATCAACTGTCATCTCTATTGCGCCTGTCGAGCTTGCGATACCTGCGTTGCTGCTCTTGATGCAGTATGTGCCTTCGTAAGGAGCGTTGTTCGTGATCTCCCAGCCGTATGAACCGACCTGGTTCCAGCCTTCCGGCATCTCACCGTCGTGCTCGAAGTCTTCGATGAGTGTTGCAGGGTTCCAATCCCAGTAAACGTTCACTGTGTTGTTCTCGAGTTCTTCTGCGACGACCATGCCAGGTGCTACGAAGAATTCTCTGACGATGAATGTCAGGCCATCGACTGTGGACTCGTAAGCGACATTGACTTCATTAAGTGCTGTCTCCTGATAGCCGTCCATCAATACGACAGGAATGTAACTGCCTTCATAGACATCGCCTGTGAATGTGCCGTCGTTGGCTGACGTGAATGTGAATGTCTGCTCGAAGCCGAATGCGTCTGTGCCGATGAACTTGACTTCCGCACCCGCGATAGGTGTGATGCTGTCCTGCTCGAACACCGCGCCGGCGACGTGGCCGAAGCCTGTCATCTCAACCTCGACGTCGTTGCTGTATGCTGATTCGCCTTCGTCATAGACCGCTGTCACGTTGAGTGTGTGCGGGCCGTATTCGAGGCCTTCAACTGCATATTCGCTTTCGGTGATGAGTGCTTCGTTGACCTTCATTTCGTCAACATAGACGTTGTAGCCGCGGAATGAACGGTTCATCTCCCATGAAAGCATTGCTGCGTCACCCGGATAGAGGTATGATGTCGCGACTTCCAACACTGCCGGTGCGTTGAGGACTGTGGTGAAGCCGACGATCTCACCCATTGTCACGCCGCTGTCGTTGCGCTCGTTCACCTGCATGAAGTATGTGGTGTTCGGGAGAAGGTCGTTGATTGTCGCCGAGTTTGTAAGATTGCTTGTCCAGTCGATGAGGACATCCTGCGGAGGATACTGTGAGCCTACGAGGACCTGCATTTCTGTGGTGTAGTTGCCGAGCGTCCATCTTGCCGCGACAGGAACCTCGACATCTGTCATGCCGTCTGTCGGGTTGATGACGACTGCCTGTTCAGGAGCCGGAGCAGCTGTGGCGTTGATGCTTGTCGTGAACGACTCTGTGGCCTGTGCCACGAGGTAGTATGTACCTGCCGGGACGAACATGCCTTCGCCTGGCTCTGGTTCTGAACCGCCAAGGTCAATGGTGATGTCGTCAATCAAAATCTTATATTGATTGGTTGAACCATAGTGGCGGAATGCGAGGTAAACCTGCTGTCCGGCGTATGCGCTCAGGTCAACGGTCTGTTGTTCAAAACCTAATTCATGATCATTGAAGAAGGTCCAGTTCTGGATTGAAGTGAAGTCTGAAGGATTGGTTCCGGTTGTTGAGACCATGAGATAGATAGGCTCTTCGTAAGCATAATATGATGCTTCATAGAAGCTGATGCTTGCGCCTGTGCCCAAAGTGAGCTGTGGGGAAACGAGGTAGTTGTCAGGAGTGAGAGCACCTCTGTACGATTCAGAAACGGCAGCGTATGAAGTGCTGTTTGCACCGTATTCTGATGAAGCGAACCAACCGTAGCCATCGCCGTCAGCATCGATGTTTGTCCAGTTCTGGAGTGTGCCGTCATCGAAGTTGTATGTGAGCGTTGAGCTGCCGCCGCGTGCGATTTCGCCCTTTGAACCTGTTGAGAGTTCAATGTCGTCAACATCGAGATAGAACTCGTCCCAGCAGTTGAAGTGGCGGATTGCGATCCACACGCTCTTGCCTGCGTATGCGCTGAGGTCAGCTGTGTATTGCTTCCATGTTGACTGGTCACGTGAACCGCCGCGCACCTTGTCGTCGCCCTTGGCTGTCCTCTGTCCGATAGTCCATTCAGCCACTGTCACGAAGTCTGCCGCGCTTGCGCCGGCTTCAGAGACTTCGATGCTGAAATGTTCTGCACAATAGCTTGCATCCTGGCCGCACGCCCAGATTGAGAACACTGATGTTCCACAAATCGCATACTTCTGCGGTGAAACAAGGTAGTTGTTCGGGTGCAAGACACCGTATGTGTTGTCGTATGACTGTGAGAGCACTAAGTCTGCCGAACCGTTATGGCCGTAGCCACTTGACAACATTGTTGATGCCAGTTTCCAGCCGTAGCCGTCGCCGTCAGCGTCGAGTGATGTCCAGCCGTTGAGGCCGTTCTCGAAGCCTTCTGTGAAGGTGTCGCCTGCACCCGGTTCAACTTGCGGGCCGTTGTATTCGTAATTGTTTGTCGCCATCGGGCCGGCCTCGCCGTTGAAGCCTTCCGGATAGAGGGCGACTTTGCCGCCTTCCGCGTCGCCGACGTTTGCGTCGAGCATGACATCGCTTGCGAATGTGAGTTTATAGACAGCGTCTGCGCCGTCTGAAGCCTCACCCGGGAGGTTGTAGTTGTGGTAAATGCCTTCAGGTGTGTGAGTGTAACCGACAGGGTTTGCAACTTCTATTGCTGTCTCCACGACATCGCCCTCGACAGGGTCGTAGGCTGTGGCCGTCATGGTGAACTGTTTCACAGTCTTGCTGTTATTGTACATGAATGAGAGTGTGCCTTCAACGAGACCTGTCGCCGCTGCGTCGCCTGTTGTGACTGCGAAGCTTGCAGGTGTTGTGAAAGGAACTTCCGTGCCTTCGAATGTGAAGTAGTCGTTTTCCATTTCCATCGCTGTGACGTTATAGACACCGCCTCCGACTTCGACTGTCACAGGCTCCATCCATGCGCCGTTCGGGCGAACGCCGAGGTCTGTAGGAGTGACTGCAAGGTCTGTAGGTTCCGGGTCGTCGCCGCCTGTGTAGGTGAAGGTCGTCTTAGGAATGTAGTTTTGAACTACTGGATTAGATGTCACACCATTGCGATAAATGCTGCCGCCATCTACAGCTGCACTGTAGTAATATACTGAGCAGTAACCTGCTGAAGTAGTGCACAAGAAGGCGATGGCCAGATTGCCGCCGTTGTAAGTGTAAGGCGTGGCAAGGTCAATAATCAGACAATCGTCTGTAAGTGCGATATTGCCGTTGAAGATATTGGTTGCGGAATTGAAGTCGATGAACTGGCTCATCGTCTCACTCTCCACTTCGGTCATATAACCTGCATAAGTAGGACCCGAAATATTTTGTATGTTGTAATGCTGTGCAGGATTGGCATAGAACTTCATGCTTGTGATTTGTTTGCCTACCATATCAGCAAGCTGGCTTGCCGGCGCGACGAATTGTGCGGCAGAACCCTGAGTGTCACCATAATAAGTATATACAGGGGCGAACCTCTGTGTATCTGTTGCGTCAGCATAGATAGTCAGCTCGCCGCTCGGATCTTCGCCGCCTTCGACGGTGATGCCCATGTTGTCGATTTCGAGGAAGTAGCAGTCGTAGCTCTGGTGGTGGAAGACCACGCGGACTGTTGTTCCGGCGTATGCCGAGATGTCGGCTGTGCGTTCCGTCCATGGATAGGCAGCAACACCGCTGTAGATTGACACGAAGTCGCTGATTTCGGTTGAACCGTTAGGAGCAATCATCACTTCGTATGAGTCGGGATAGCTTCCATCCTGTGACTGTTCATACCATGAAAGTGTCACAGTGCTGCCTGCAGACAGTTCGAATTCAGGTGAAAGAAGGTAGTTGTCGGCATCTCTTGAACCAATGTTGTTGTCGTATGACTGTGAGATGAGGCAGTTTGAACCATCAACACCAAGTCCATTGCCCCAATAGGCTTCAGTATCGGTGAACCAGCCATAGCCGTCGCCGTCGTTGTCGATAGAGACCCAGCAATCGTGGTTAGTGTTGAAGTCTTCGAAATCGTTGAAGTACGGGAATGTTGTGATAGAATCGCAGACAACAGGTGCTGGTTCCACATATTCATATACTTCGACATCGTCAATGACGAAGTGCCACTTGTCGTAGCTGTCGTAGTGGCGGAATGCCACGCGGATGGTCTGTCCGATGTAGGCGTTGAGGTCAACTGTCAACTGAGTCCAGCCCGCTGTAGCAGGTGACGTTCCTTCATAGACTTGTGTTGTGAAGTCGGACGGTTGGTCGCCTGTTGTGGAGACATAGACGCCGTAGTGCTCACGATATGAAGTGGAACCTGACTGTACATACCATGACAGTTGGACAGTACCTTCCTGACCTGCTGTTGACGGAATTGTGATTTCAGGGCTGACGAGCCAGTTGTCGGGATCAAGTGAAGATGTTGCACTGCTCCATGAAACAGATTGTGCACCATTTCCTGTATTACCGGCAGCGAGTTGCCATGTATAGCCGTCGCCGTCTTCATCGAAGTTGCCCCAGCAGTCGAGGCCGTTTTCGAAGCTCTCAGCAAATGGGAAGCCGTAGCCAGAGCAGTCAAAGGCAGTCTCAATGCCGAGGTTGTCTATAACAATCCAGTAATTGTCATAATCCTGATGATGGAAGACCACGCGGACTGTTGTCCCGGCGTATGCCGAGATGTCGGCTGTGCGCTGTGTCCAGCTTGCAGGACCGTCCTCGCTGAAAACTGACACGAAGTCGCTGATTTCGGTTGAGCCGTTAGGGGCAATCATCACTTCGTAGTGATCAGGATAGCTCGGGGCATACGTTGACATTGCATACCATGAGAGCGTCACCAAGTAGCCGGCAGGAAGCTCGAACTCTGGAGAGAGAAGGTAGTTGTCGGCATCATAACTGACAGAACTTCCGTTATAGTCGTATGACTTGGAGACGAGGCCTGTAGAAGCATTGTAACCGTTGTACAGACCGCTTTGGGTTGTTCCGGTGATCCAGTCCTGACCGTCACCGTCGGCGTCGATGGAGATCCAGCAGCCGTGGTTGGTGGTGAAATCTTCAAAATCGTTGAAATATGGGAATGTCGAGATAGACTCGCACTGAACACCCGGATTGTCGCTTGTGGTGTTGGCGACAATCATCCAAGGCTGAATTTGGAAGTCACCGAGGTCGGTGATAGGCAGCCATTCGCCTTGGAACTGCATCATGCAGCAGTCTGTGGTTGTGAGAACCTCATCGCTGTATGTGGCAGGATAAGCAGGATCAGTAGCACCTACGGCGACCCACAAAGCCTTGGTTTGGTCAATAGCGACAACGCTGTTAACGATTGGGAGGGTCACCCATTGATTTGCGCCAGTCACGTCGTACTGATGCTGGTAAATAAGCTCTGTAGGAACAGAAGCTGTAGATTCACCTTCGTAGATACTGACGGTGTAGGTAGCAGCCTCATACGAGTAGAACTCAACAGAGGTGACGAAGTTGTCATCAGCTGTGTACTGTCCCGGGCGGAAAGCAGCAGCCCATTCCATGTAAGTTCCACCACCAGCACCTATTGAGCCTGAATACTCACCAGTGCAGTAGGTAAGCTCGGAATCACCTTTCGTGGTTCTCGCACTGTTTGTGTTTGCCGGTGCCTTCACGGCACTCAGCACGGCCTCGGTCTTCACGTCTTTAGACGGAGTAACTCCGGGGATCTTCACCCTGTTCTGTTGTGCGTACATGAACGTACCCATCAACAGTGCCAAGGCGGTTAATAAAACTTTTTTCATTTTCGAAAAATTTAATTAATAAATATGTTAATTATCTGATTTTCAACATTTATTAAGGAGCGTCACCTTTTTACGGTGACGTTCCTTATTATAATAGGTGTTCGATTACCTTGCGACGCTGATGCGTTTTGCGCTGACGCCGTTTTCAGTAACGATATTGACAATGTACATGCCTGCACCGAACTGGCTCATGTCGATGGTCATCTGGTCGGCGTTGACGTTCTGGTTATAGACTGTCTGGCCGAGTGCGTTGACGATGATGATCTGTCTCATGCCGAGGGCTTCGATGCGGACATCGCCCTTTGTCGGGTTAGGATAGATGCGTGTTGTAGCATCGAGTTCATTGACGCTTGAGCTGACGTATTCGACGACGACCATGTCTGACTCGCCGCATTCTGCCACAGCGCGGACGCCGTACCAGCAGCTGCCGTTGAAGCCGTCGGTGTAGCTTGTCTCTGTCGCTGTGCCGATTTCAACGAGGTCGTAGGCTGATGTGCCGCGATATACCTTGTAGCTTTCGGCCATGCCGTTCCATGTGAGTTGGACGCCGTCTTCAGCTTCCACGACTGCGAGGTTTGCAGGAGCCGTGACCATACCGGCTGTGAAGTCAACGTTTTCGCCGCATGACATGTTGTAGTCGCCGTCAACCTTGACAACCGTGAAGTTGTGTTCTTCAGTGTCGCCCATTGTCATGGTGTATGTTGTCTGGCTGAGTGCCACGCATTCGATGAATTCGCCATCGAGGAAGAGAGCCCATGTGTTAGGTTCGATTGTTGCGCTGGTCGGGCCTGGTGTCGGGCCTGAGCCTGCTTCGACGAAGGCGCGGATCATCCATGTGTAGCTGAGGCCGTAGCCACTTGCTGCATGCTCCCATACCATACCGTCGAGTGACAGGATGTCGCTGTTCGGGTCGCCGACATAGTCGCAGCCGCACATCGGGTAGCCGATGCCGTTGGCGTTGAAGACAAACCAAATGTGCTGTGTGGCGTCGATGGTGACAGGTTCGTTCAGTTCGAGGTCATGCCAAGCGTCGTCGCCTGTGATGTACTGTGAAGCCGAGGCAACGAGTGTGCCAGGTGCCGAGGTGCTGCCGCCGACATAGACTTCGACGTTGTATGTGCCGTCGTAGATGTTGCCGTACATATCCGGAGCCGAGACCCACTGGCCGACCTTGGTGATCTTCTTGCCGTCGTAAGCTGCGAGCTGGGCCGGTGTGTAGGCGTTTGCCCACCAGACCTGACCGCCGCCTGTGCCGACTGCGCCGGAATAGTTCTCTGTGCAGTACTGGAGGTATTCGTCGCGGTTGCCGTTGATGACAACGACATCGCTGATGTTCTTGCAGTCGTTGCTTTCGACAGCCATCTTAGGCTGTGCGCTCTTGCCGCCGCTGATCGTGAGGTCTGTGGCGTCGTTGGCGCCGCCGAAATAGACGTGGAACGTGTATGTCTTGCCGCCTTCGAATGTGTAGTCATTGTAACGTCCGCCGATTGAGCCGCCTGTTGAAGCGATCCAGATACGGTCGCCCGGTGTCGGGTTGGTGATGCACCAGTCGTATGTGCCGGCCGGGATCGTGATGCTTGCGCTGCTGCCGCAGACCATGTTCGATGTTGAGCAGTTGCCGTCGGCGTTGGTCGGGATCTTATGGCTGAACTGGTCGTAGATGCCTTCGTTGCCTGAGCAGTTCAAGCTGAGTGCGCCAGTTTCAGGAATTGTTGTGCCATAGAGTGAATGTGTGTTGTCAAGCAACATCTGGTAGCCTGAGCCGTCTCCCCAGACATCGTCGGCTTGGAGGACGATTGTGGCTTCGCCTGTCGGTGGCGGCACCGGTGCGCCTGCGATCTGGAGGCGTGCGTCGTCAACGTTGAGGTAGAACATGTCTGTGCAGTTGAAGTGGCGGATGGCGATATAGACTTCCTGACCTGCGTAGCTGCTGAGGTCAACGGTCTTCTGGTACCAGCTGCCTTCGCGTGTGCCCTTGCCGTCTCTCGACATGTAAGCGCCTGCGCCTGCTGTTTCCTTGGCTGTCATTGTCCATTCGGCGATTGTTGTGAATGCGCCTGCTGTGGCTGTCGTCGTTGAGATGGCGACACCGTAGTGTTCTGATGGATAGCTCGGGTCCTGAGCGCATGCCCAGAAGCTGAACTCTGAACCTGTGGTGATCTTCACCTTAGGTGATACGAGATAGTTGTCCGGTGTGAGAGGACCGTAGCTGCCATCGTAGCTCTGTGATGTGATGCAGTCCGCGCCGCCGTGTGCCGGGATGGTGTAACCTGCCATCAGCACTGATGCCGGTGTCCAGTTGAAGCCGTCGCCGTCAGCGTCGATTATTGTCCAGCCTGTCGGGATTGCGCCTGTCTCGAATTCCTCGAAGAACTCGTCGCCGTCGCCCGGTGTCGGAGGCACGTCAGCGCCCCATGTGAATGTGACATCCATGCAGTTGGCGTTGGCTGTGAGCTCGTCAATGCCTGAATCGAAGTTGTCGCATGAGCTGTATGTGAAGTTGGCTGTCTTCCATGCGCTGACACCTGTTGTGTAAACTGCTGCAACCTTCACCTGGTATGTCTCACCTTCTGCGAGGTTGTCGGTTGGGAGGATCATGTAATTTTCTTCGACTTGGCCGAGGCCGATGCCGTCGAGCATCACGAGGTAACCCTCGACTGAACGTGTAGGTGCCGCCCAGTGTGCGTAGCCTGTGCTTGACACTGCGAGGTCATTGACTGTGTTGAAGTTTTCCTGAAGGACAACCTGGTAGTCGGCGTCGCCCCAGAACTCGACTGTATCAACGTATGGTGTGAAGCCGGCGAGTTCGACGTTGACTGCGTACTTACCCATGCGGAAGTCTTCGAATGTGTAGAGACCTGTTGAATCGAGTTCCACGTCATAGACGAGTCCGAGGTAGTCTTCGCTCACGTTTGTCAATGTGGCGTGTGCGCCTCTCACGTCGTCGTTGCTGTTTGTCATGACGTTGAGGTTGAGTGCCATGTCCATGTTCTTCGGCAGGTAGTTCGACCATGTGATCGCTGTCACAGGTGAATCTGATCCTGCTTCGTACGTGAAGGTAGTCTTAGGCAGGAATGTCGAAGTACTCGTCCAGGATGTAACGAGATTCAATGATGTGCTATTTGATGCTCTGCCTGAGCAGACATAACCGTTTGCGTTGTTGTCACCATAGAAGTAAACGCTCTTATAACCGGCATCTGTTGTGTTCTGTGTTGCGATGAGCAGGTTGCCGCCATTGTATTCGTATGGTGTGCTGAACTCAATAAGGACTTCCGTGCCTGTGAAGTCGATTGTGCCTTCATAGACCTTTGTCGCTGTTGTGACATCGATCGGGGCTGCTGTCTCGTTTTCACTTACTTCCTTGAGATAGACCTCCCAGTTGCTTGCGCAAGCGCCAGCACCAGAAGAGATGTAGAACTTCATTGAGTTGATTGTGGCGCCTTCCATCTCTGCGAGGTCAGCTGCCGGCATGATCATGTTAGCCTTTGTGAAGTCGTCTGCGTAGAATACATAGAACGGCCAGTTGTTGCTTGTCGTTGTGCCGTCATAGACTGTGAGTTCTTCTGCTTCACGTGACGGGTTGTGGTTGCCGCCGTAAGTGACCTGTACGCCGTACTGATAGACGCCTGTCTCCATGTTGCCCCAGTTGAAGTCAACGTAAGCTGTGTCGTAGCATGTCGGGTTGATGACCTCTGCCACCGGTTCTTCGACAGGACCGTTGACGTTGAGGGTCTGCTGGCGATACACTGTGTAGTACTGGAGTGAGCGGCCGCCCTTTCCTGGTGCCGGTGCATTGAGCATTTCAACGTCATCGACGCACATCATGAACTGGTCTGAGCAGTTGAAGTGGCGGATTGCGATCCATGCCTGCTGGCCTGCGTATGCGCTGAGGTCAACCTGATACTGGTACCATGTGCCTTCGCGTGTGTTCTCGCCGCGCACCTTGGCTTTTGCCTCGGCCTTTCTGAATGTTCTGTCACCCTTTGCTGTGAGTGTCCACTCGGCGATTGTCGTGAAGTCAGCTGCGCTTGTGTTGTCTGCTGTCGAGACAGCGACGCCGAAGTGCTCTGCCGGGTAGTTGACATCCTGTGCGCATGCCCAGAATGTGAACACTGAAGAACCGCCGATGTTGTATTTCTCAGGTGTCACCATGTAGTCGTCCGGTGTGAGTGCCAACCATGATGCGTTGCAGTATGACTCGCCCATCACGTGGCCTGCGCCTGTGTGTGATGTGACTGCCATTGTGCTGTGGTTGCCGGCTTCTGAGCTGTGGTACCACACATGGCCGTCGCCGTCGTTGTCGATGTTCGTCCAGCCTTCGAGGTCGCTCTCGAAGCCGAAGAAGAACTCGTCGCCGTCGCCGCCAGGCATTGAGCCGAGTGACCATGACACCTTCGCCATTGTCTCGTCAATCTCTTCCGCGATGACTGCGGCAGCCGGGTTGTAGTTCTCGTGGATGATGAAGTCTGTTGTTGTCGTTGCTGCGTATTCGACAACGATGTCAGCTGACACGCTTGTGAATTCCGGATGGACTGTCTTTGCTCTGTATGTACCGGCCTTCAGTTCTGTGTAGTAGTAACCTGTTTCGTTTGTCGTTGCTGTATATTCGACGTCATCGCCGAACTCATCCTGGCCGTTGAACATGACTGTGATGTCTTCGAGAGGTGTGACACCGTCGAGGTCATAGACAATACCGTCGGCGTAACCGTTGCCGGAAACCTGGACTGTTGCGATGTTTGAATATGCTGATTCACCTTCTGAATGGACTGCTGTCACTGCGAAGTTGTAGCCTTCCATATTATATGTGAGACCTGAGACGGTATATTTCTTTTCAACGATAAGTTCGTCATTGACTTTCACATCATTATTATAGAGGTTGAAGCCGATGAATGTACGGTCGTTGATTGAACCCTTTGCATCGCCGCAGACGAATGTGGTCTTTGGGATGAAGTTGCGCTGTGTAGGTGTGATTGCGCTGAGTGAGCTGTAGCTGTAACCCTGCACTGAAGCACCGCTTACGGTTGTGCCGTAGAATGAGCATGACTTGTATGTGCCGATGACTGTGTTGTTGACACCGACGAGGAGGTTGCCGCCTCCGTATTCAAATGGTGTGTCGAGTGTGACGACCATTTCTGTGCCTGTGCCGTTGAGTGAGCCTTCGTAAACGATTGTGGCGTTTTCAGGTTCTGTGAAAGCTGAGACTGTTGTGCCAGGGACTTCCATCATATAGACCACGAAGTGTGCCGGATCCCATGCTGCTGATGCAGGTGTTGAGAGGTAGAACTTCATGCTTGTGATTTCACCGCCTTCCATCTCCGCGAGCATCTCTGCCGGATAGACGATGTTGCATTTCAGGTAAGCGTCTGTGTAAAGGCCATAGACCGGGACGTAGCTGTCTGTCGCTGTGCCGTCGCTCACTGTGATCTCACCTTCGAAACCGCCGCCTGCGCCGCCCTTCCATTCGAGCTGGACGTCGTCGCCCTCGAAGATTGTGTAGTCGTCAGCCACGAGGTTTGTAGGTGTCGGGACTGCGACTGTGAAAGCGAACTTCGCGCTGCTCATCACTTCACCGTTGGTGCCGCGTGCGTCAACGCGCCAGAAGTACTGTGTCGCTGGCAGAAGCTCTGTGAGTGTGTAGCTTTCAGCAAGATCTGTTGTCCAGTCAACAACCACTGATGATTCCTCTGGGAGGTTGTAAACTGTATTGACAAGGAGTCTGTATTCGACAACACCTTCTTCCGGAAGTGTCCATGTGAGTGTTGCAGGAGCAACGACTTCCATTGCGCCGTTTTCAGGTGCAACGAGCACAGGGGCTTCTGTGAGCGGAGGGAAGTCTTCGAGCTGCACAAAGAGGTCGAAATCACTTGCTGATTCAGCGATGAGGTAGTATGTGCCGGCCTGGAGTGTCACATTTTCAAATGTTGCACCTTCCATGAGAGCGTTGTCAGCTTTCGGCTGTGCCACATTGTAGAGTGCGATGTGACCTGCTGTGACTGTTGCATTGAACTTTCTGGCCTCTGCCAATGTGAATGTATAGACAGCGTCTTTGCCGCCCTCAACTGCGTTAGGCAGGTTGTAGTTGTGGTGAAGTGCTGAGAACTCTGGTGCAAAGTTCATTATATCTTCACTGACTACCTGTGCGAACTCAACCACATCCGGCTGTGCCGCCGTGTAGAAGTCGGCGTTGATTGTTGCGCTGACTGTCTCTCTTGAACCTGTGTAGTTGACATTAAGCAAGCTCTGGAATTCGCCCGTGGCGCCTGCTGCCGGTTTGATTTCGACATCAACGCCTTCCTTATAACCAAGTTCATAGTTGCTGAGCATTGTTGTGTTGTCGAACATATCAGTATATGTTGCGTAGCTTGTTGAAACCGTTGCGCCGTTTGCAAATGTGTTGTAAACGTTGACGTATGTCGGTTCCATCCATGCGTTGTTAGGCATTTCGACATACAACTCAGCAGGAGTGACGGTAACTGCCGGGACTGCCGCGGTGATGTCAAGCATGACAACACTTCTGTATGTGTCAGAATTATTGGCTGTTCCCGGATTTGCAATATCGAACGCGCTGGCATCTCTGTAAATGTACAAAGTCCTTGCGGCTTCTCCCGCGAAAGTGACGCTTGCCGCGCCGCTTGACCATGCACCTGTCACGTCTGCGAAGCAAACGACCAGGTTCATGGCATCATCATACTCGAATGGCGTGTCGAGTGTGAATGTGACTGCCTGTGGGTTTTCAACACCGTTCTCGATTGTTCCGGTGGCCACGAGGTCTGCTGCCGACATTGGCACCCAATCGCTAATGCTTGCGAAAGCGTTCTTTTCAACGTTCTTCATGTAAATCTGAACGTTGCGCGAGTTGCTTGACGAGTTCTTGAGCCACATCGTCAATGAATTGATTGTACCTGCAGTACCGATTTCCTCAGCGGTGTAAATCTGCTGGGTGAACGAGTAGTTGTACAGCGAGTACACTGGATAGTACGAGTTGGTGGTTGTCCCCGCAGGGTCACCAATCGTAACTTCATCAGCTTTCAGCAGGTTTGTGCTGCCGAAAATTGCTAACATTAAGAATAAAATAAGCTTTTTACTCATAATTTTAATGAATTTGTTAATAAGTAAGTTAATTATCTATATAAGTCTTGCCGCGTGACGGCATTGTCTTATCTGTTGTTAAATTATTATACATCAAGCACTTGCACTTGCAATCCAAATACATATATCTACTTTTTGTTTAACTCGCAAATATATGCAGTTTTTCAACAAGTTCCGTTGTTTTTTTTCAAAAAAATATCAACATTTATGCTATTTATACTGATTCTAAATTAGCCAACGTGAATATTGTCGTTCACGAGCTTCATTATCTTCTCAGTATCGTTTCCGAGTTCGGCTCTCAGGTTGGCATCATTGAAGTCTCTGAGATATTTGATGAGGTAGTCGATGATGTTTTCGGAGAACACGCCCTTGGCTGTGTATATCTCGCGGTCTTTCTCGAGTTCTTCGGCTGCCCTGACGCATGAGTCGGGGAGTTGTTCGAGTGCTGCCGCGACGTTCTTGTTCTTGTCGTCATGGATGTTGACACCGAGTCCGACGTAAGTCTTTTCGGCCACTGCGAGTGCGTCGGGGCATTCCATGCCGTAGCGGGCTGCGGCGCAGAGTGCTGCCATGAGGAGATACATGTCGGCGCATCCGTCGGAGGCTCGCCACTCGAACGTCTGCTTGTCGCTGAAGTCGCGGCCGGAGTTCTTCTCAAGCGGGTTGCAGTTTGCGACCATGTCCTTGCCGTTGTTGATCCATCCGAGCGGGACGCGTACGAGGGCGCTTCTGTTGGAGAACGACCAGCAGAGCGAGGTGGGTGCTTCCTGGTGAGGGACGAGACGCATGAACGACAGCGGGTTCGGGTTGCCGAATGCCGGGAGCGACGTGCCTGCCATCATGTAGCCGGCGATGGCTTTCTTTGCCACGTCGGTGAGTTCGCCGTTCTTCACCATCATCGACTTGCCGTTCTTGGTGAACTTGCAGTGCACGTGGAGTCCGCTGCCGGCCTTGCCCACGGTGATTTTAGGCGCGAGTGTGAATGTGACGCCGTACTGGTAGGCGAGCTGCCTCATGATCCACTTGGCGATGACGAGCTGGTCGGCTGCGTCCTCGATGTTCGTCGGGAGGAATTCTATTTCGTTCTGTTCATAGACTTTGCCGTCGTGGGTGAAGTTGCCTACCTCCGAGTGTCCGTACTTGATGAGTCCGCCGGCCTGTGCGATGAGGCGCATGGCCTCGACGCGGAACTCGGTGAACTTGTTGAACGGTGCGCTTTCGTGGTAGCCTCTCTGGTCGGGCACCTCATAGACACCTTCGTCCTCGGCGATGATGTAGTATTCGAGTTCGCCCATGGTCTCCATCGTCATGCCCGTGGTCTTCTGGAAGACGCTGTGTGCCTTGCGGAGGATGTACTCCGGTGAGCTCTCGAACGGTTCGCCGTCGCGGTTGTAGAAGGAGCAGAGGATGTCGATGGTCGGGATTTCCGTGAAAGGATTGCGGAATGCCGTCTTGAACTTCGGCACCACATAAAGGTCTGACTTACCTGCCTCGATGAACGGGAAGAGGCTTGAGCCGTCAACGCGTTCGCCGGCCGACAGGATGCTGTCTAAATGTTCTGCGCTGTGGATGACGAAGTTCAGGGTCTTGAGCTTGCCGTCCCAGCCGCAATAATGGAAATTGACAAATTCAACTTCATTTTCTTCACAGTAGCGGATGATGTCCGCCTTCGTGAACTCCGCCGCCGGTTTCTGAAGATAACGCACCAGCAGATTCGGGTTCATTTGAATTCTTGAGTCCATGATTTTTATAAAAGTATTTATTAAAAATTTATTAACATTTCACGCCTAATTTAGCGGCGACAAAACTATATAAAAATATGATATGAAAAACATTTTTTTCAACAATTTATCAACAATTATTGAAAGAGGTCTTCCATTGTGACTTCATTGGAGACGCTGCCGCTGTAAACATTCTGTTTCAGCCCCCAAGTTGTGACCATGACGAGTCGCAGCGTTTTCTTCGTCTTGCTTTCTTCGGCGAACGACCACATCTTATGTTTGAGATTTGCGTCGTACTCCTTATTAATTATATAAGGTGTATCTGAATATTTCATTTCGCAGAGGTTCACCACATTGTCGGCGCGGTCGATGATCATGTCGATTTGCGCCGCCGTTTCCTGTTTCTTGCTTTGCCATGAATAGATGTTTGCGGCGATGCCCGAGATGCCGAGCGATTTCTTGATATTGTCGGAATGAGCCATGCAGACCTGCTCAAAGGCATAGCCCGACCAGCTGTTTATTTTCGGAGTGTTTGCGTGGTGTATCCAGAAATCCTTGTCGTTATTAGCGTTGTTCTTTATGAAATTGAAATAAAACAAGGTGTAGAAGTCGGTGAGTTGATAAAGTTCGTCGCGTTTTGTCTTCCCGAAGGCCGGGTATCTCCTTATAATGTCACAATTTTCCAGGTCTTCGAGCATTGCCGTTGTCGCGCCGGAATTAGGGAGTTTTGTCGCGTCAATTATTTCACTGCGCGAGAGTCCTTTGGATTTCCTGCCTAAAGCCTCTACAATCAGCATGTATTTCTCGGCATTCGTGAACAAGGCTTCGTAAAGATTCTTGTATTCATGCCTGAGCTGGCCGTCGTTGTTGAAAAACAGGTTGTCGATGTTCTGCGCGACACTTAGTTTTTTGTCGAGGAGACTAATATAATAAGGTATGCCGCCCATCACCATGTAGCATTGCAGCTGTTCGGTGCGGCTCATCTTCATCCCGTTGGCCGAAAAATATTGTTCACACTCCGCTAACGTGAACGGATTCAGATGTATTTTGTTTGTCACGCGTCCGTACAGTCCGCCGTGGTTTCTGAAAATCTTTTTCACAATCCATGAGGTCGCCGAGCTGCAGCCGATGAGCATGACATCTTTTCGTGCCGAAGCCCAGCCGTTCCAGAACCACTCCAGACCAGTGACGAAGTCCGACTTCTGTGTGTCCATCCACGACAGTTCATCCAAAAAGATGAGTTTCTTCTTTTCGTCCGACTTTTCGAGAATTTTTATGAGAAGACCAAAAGCCTCAAGCCAGTCTTTGGGCATTGGAAGGTTTTCGTCTTTTGAATACCTTGTCAGCGACATGAAAAACGCCGCGAGTTGTTTGTTTCTGTCTTTGTCGTTGATTCCTGTTGAATAGAATGTGAAACTGTTTCCGAAAGTCTCTCTCACGAGAAAAGTCTTTCCCACCCTTCTGCGGCCATAAACAATCGCAAAACACGGATTATCAGAATCATACAATTCTTTCAACAGTTTGATTTCCTTAATTCTACCGATAATTTCTGTCATGATATTAAATTTATTTTTCGCTGCAAATATATAAAAAATACCACTTATAGCGAAAAATAAATTTATTTTTCGCTGCAACTATGTTTTTTTGGATAGTTATAGCGAAAAATAAAATATCAAAACTCCCCTCTCTTAACTTTTAAACGCCTCAAGCAGCCGTCTCGCCCCTTCGTACGCGCTGACACGTTTGTTTTCGACGTCGTCTTCAACGAGTTTGAGCAAATCTTTCACCAATGTGTTCTCGTAGAAGTCTGACTTCAAGGTGTTTTCGATGGTGTCGAGCATCATCTGCACGTCTTGTCTTGAGCGTTTCGCGTCGAGGTATCCCGATTGCCTGATGTTATTCACGTGATTTTCAACCATCTCCCACACTTCCGGCACGTTAAAGTGTGTCAATGCGGAGCATGTGTTGACTTTCACTTCCTGTCCCGACTCTGTCGGCGGGAAGAGGTGCACTGCGTTTTTTATCTCAGCGGCGGCGCGGTTGGCGCGGTTCACGTTGTCGCCGTCGGCTTTGTTCACCACGATGCCGTCGGCCATCTCCATGATGCCGCGTTTTATGCCTTGAAGCTCATCGCCCGCTCCACCTATTAATATTAATAGGAAGTAATCGACCATGGAATAGACGGCTGTCTCGCTTTGTCCTACGCCGACGGTCTCGACGATGATGGTGTCGAAGCCTGCGGCCTCGCACAGTATTATCGCCTCGCGTGTCTTGCGTGCCACGCCGCCGAGTGTCCCTGCCGACGCCGACGGGCGGATGTAGGCGTTTCGTTGCTGCGACAGCTCTTCCATGCGTGTCTTGTCGCCGAGGATGCTGCCTTTGGAGCGTTGGCTGCTCGGGTCGATGGCGAGCACCGCCACTTTCTTGCCGCGACCTACGAGTTCCATGCCCAACGCCTCGATGAAAGTACTCTTCCCCGCGCCCGGCACCCCTGTGATGCCGAGACGCAAAGCCTTGCCGCTGTGCGGGATACATTCGGCGATGATCTCCTGCGCGAGCTTCTGGTGAGCCGGCAGCGAACTCTCGACTAACGTTATCGCCTTGCTTAAGATGGTGATGTCGCCGGCAAGGATTCCGTCAACATACGTATTCAACGGCAGAAGCGCCTGACGGCTTGCCTTCAGACGCTCCAAAGCATTGGGGTTGACCTGCACCGCAGGCTGGTCGGAACCGGTCACCTGCAACGCCGACTCCCACTCGTGCTTCTGATTCTCGAAATGTTCTGTGTTTTCCATGCCGCAAAAATACGAAAAAAGTTTGGAGTGTGAAGAGTTGAGAGTGAAGTTTCCAAAACTCCACTCTAAACTCCACTCTAAACTCTCAAAACTCCAAACTAAAAATTAAACCCTATTCCTGCCGTGAACTGGTACGCACTGCCAAGGGCCGGGCTGTCGAACATGTCGGTGAGTCCCATTCTGCTGAAGATGATGACACCGGCGTAGCCTACCTGCACTATCGCGTTGCAGCCGAACGGGTTGTAGTTTACCTTGTCGCATATCGTGCGTTTCGCGCCGTCATATTTCGCGAACGACCTCATCCCCACACGCCATTCCACCTCTGCGCCCGCCGACACCGTCAACGGTTCGCCGCCGACTTTCCACTGGAGCTGCATCGTCAGAGGCAGACGGAAACTCCAATAGCGCAGGTAACTCTTGCTCGCCTCATCAAACCTACCCTCCGTGTGCTCTGCCAAAGTCTTCATCTGCATGTCTCCGTTTTCATTCTTCGCCATCACGTATTTCGTGTCGAACTGGTTGTAGCTGTTGCTGAACCCGAAACCCGTGGCCATGCCGAAGACGGTGCGGTTGCCGGTGCTGAATATCGTCATCGGGAAGTACATCCCCCATTCAAAAGAGACGGGACGTTGTTTGATGTAAGGCGATACGACTGCAATGTCACCGTTGCTGATGTTCATGTAGTTGAAATACAAAATTGGCAGCTGCTGCTCAAGGTGACGACGGTGTTTGCGGCATGATTTCTTGACTGTCACACTGTCAGAACTGTAAGTATAAGTCTCTTTGCTTCCGAACGGCACCTTGATCGTCATGGTGCGTTCTGTGCCGTATGTCTCTGAGTTGTAACGGCTTTCATAGACTGGTTCTCTCGACACGCGTACACCGTCACGCATCTCATAGACTTTCACACTGATTTTGTTGTCGTCATCATAAACCTTGATTTCATGATTCCTGACCACTAACGTGGTGTCGATTCCTTGGGCAAAGACGTTTGCCATTGCGAGCAGCATCACCGCTGCGGAAAGTAACATTTTTTTCATATTTTAAATTTTAAATTTCCAATTAAACGTTTGAGGAACAAAAAAGATGCATTACTTTGTCAAAAAATTTACGCAATCTTCGATGGCAGTCACGAGCGGTGTCTCGGGCAGCTGCAGTTCTCTTCTCGCCTTGCCGGAATTGTAATGCTCCGTAACGCACAACTGTCTGACATTCACCAATGTAGCTTGGTTTCTTATTCCGAGTTTCCATAAAAGACTGCCGAAAACGCCGATGACGGTCATCAGGAAGTTCGGGACGGTTATCAACATCTGCCGGTAGCCGCAAGTTTTTGAAAGCAGTTTGTAGAAGTCTCTTATCGTCATGTTGAAATTGGCGCAGAGGTAACGCTCGCCGTTGCGTCCCATCTCGAGTGCGTTGACCGCCGCCGTCGCCACGTCACGCACGTGGATGAACGACTTACCGCCTTTCGGCGTGATCATCAGCGGTTTACGGTACGCCGCAAGCACCATCTGCCCTGAACTCGGCTTGGTGTCGTACGCGCCGAGCATGAAGCCGGGGTTTAAAATCACGATGTGATTTTTATTCAGTTTGGAGTTTGGAGAGTGAAGAGTGGAGTTTGAAAATTCGACAAACAGCTCTTCGGCCATTTTCTTTGTCCGGGCGTAATACGACTCCGAAAACGGATACTCCATCGGGGCGGTCTCGTCAGCAAGGCGGCTCTCACTCCCGTGACCTATCGTGTTCGCGCTGCTGATGAAGACGATGTCGTTGATATTCTTTGTCTTCGCCACCTCAATGACATTCTTCGCACCACCGGCGATGACGCGCTCAAACTCCTGAAAGCCGAGACTCATGTCGGTGGCGGCAGCAGCGTGAATTATAGCGTCACAGCCGTCGGCGGCGGCGCACAAATCGCTGAAAGAAAGGAAACTGCCTTTGAAAACACGAACATCACCACCTTTGATAAGCAATTTCTTTTCATCCCGCACAATGACATTAACCTGAAAATGCCTGTCAATCAACACTTTCAAAATGTTATAACCCAACAAACCAGTACTACCTGTCAATAAAACCTTCATATTTCAACACGAATTAATCACCACGAATTTCACGAATAACACGAATAAGTCTCTCCACACTTAACTCTCCACTCTCAACTCTTAACTCTCCACTCTCAACTCTTAACTCTCAACTCTCCACTCTTAACTCTCAACTCTCCAAACTACTCATTATATTTCTCCAAGACCTTCACCCTGTAAAGGTATTCATACTTCGCCTGGAGCATCTCGCTCTCCGACTTGAAGAGGCGGTTTTTGCTTTCGTTGAGTTCGAGCAGCGTGGCTTTTCCGGCGGTGTAGCTCTCGTTCGAGAAACGGTAGGCAATCTCGGCGGCGTTGTGACTCTCGCGTGAAGCGTCGTATTTCTGTTCAGCTGCGATGGCGTTATAATACGCCTGCTGTATCTCCTTCTTCAGTTTCAACTCTTCGTTGCCGATCGCAAGTTCCTGATTCTTAATGGAGATCTTTGCCGTCTCAACGTTGTACTTCGTCTGCATCCTGTTGAAAATCGGGATGCTGAGTTGCAGTCCGACACTTGTGCGGCCGTTGTTTTTCAGCTGCTCGCCGAACGACTCATTAGCGATGCCGCTGTTGAAATAACGGTAATAGTTGTCGGAGAAGCCGGCATATAAGCTCAGTTGCGGATACCACGCCGACCTGACCGACTTCAGGTCGTAATAGGTCTTTTCGAGCCGCAGGTTCTCCGCCTGCATCCTCGGAATGCTGACGAGCGCGTGGTTGTAGATGTTGTCCTGCGACGGCAGGATCACGTCTTGTTTTTCGGCGAAACTCTCCGGCGAGACGACGTCGAAACCGGCGACATCGTCAATATCAAGAGTCTGCGCCAGGTCAAGGAGACTGAGCATCAACGTGTTATCAGCCTGAACGAGCGATGACTTCGCCGTCGCCACCTGTGCCGCGCTCTCATAGACATCCGACTCCGCCACCATCCCGACGGCGAAGAGTTCCTGCGTCTTGGCGTGTTGCTCCTGCGTCAGCGTGAGTTGTTTCTCGGCTATCGTCTTAAGTTCTTTGTTATAAACCACTTGCATGTAATATCCCATGATGGCGAGTTCGAGTTCAAACTTCACCGACTCAAGGTCTTTCTGCGAGGCCTGAAGATTCAAGTCGCTGGATTTCTGACGGTTATAGATGTTCAGTCCGCTGAAGACAGGCATATCCATCGAGATGCCGAACGACGTCGATGACGAGTTGTTCGGGACATAGATGCCGTTTGCCGAGGGCGACATCCCGAAGCCGAAGCCCTCCGCCGCGCTGGCGTTGAGCGACGGCAGCCAAGCGTGACGCGCCATTTTATGTTGATATTCAGCTGTCTCCTGACTCATCTGACTCTGCAACACCATGACATTATGCTCCATGGCATAGCCGATGCACTGCTCAAGCGTCCAGACTTTCTGCTGCGCCTTCACCGAAAACGAAAACGCAAGAATCACAATAATAATGTATCTCTTCATGACAAACTTTCAACTTTACAAACTTTCAACTTCACAAACTTTCTACTTCACAATCTCGTTTCCACGTATTTTGTCGCCGGCTTCAAGTCCTTCTTTCACCACGATGTTGACGCCGTCGGAGAGGCCGACGACGACCGGGGTTTTCACATTGTCCTTATACACAAAGGTGCTGTCGTTTTTGTAGATCACGCAGCGTTCGGGGATGGTGACGGCGTCTTTCTCGCTCTCGATGATGATTTCGGCGTTGGCGCTGAAACCGGCTCTAAGTCGCACGTCTTCAGGCACATACATCTTCGCTTTCATCTTGAAGAAGACAGCGCCGTTTTCCTGCGTGCCTTTCGGTGCGATGTATTCGAGGACGGCGTCGAATTTTCTGTCGTTCATCGCCCCGATGGTGATCACCATAGGCATCCCCTCGCTGATGCGTCCGACCTCTGTCTCGTCCATCTTGCCCTCAAAGATCATGTCGCTCATGTCGGCGACGGTGGCGATTGTCGTGCCGTCGTTGAAGGTGTTGGAGTTGATGACGCTGTTGCCCACCTTCACCGGCACGTCGAGGATCATCCCGTCGATGGTCGATTTGATGTTGGTGTTGCTGTATTCGGCGGCGGTCTTGGAGATGCCTTCCTTCACGATGTTGAGCTGGTCGAGGGCGTTGTTGTAATTCTCTTTCGCCTGCTCGTATTCAAGCTCCGACTTCTCAAACGCCTCCGACGAAATCAACCCTTTGTCTTTCAACGTCTTCTGACGGTCATGCGTCCGTTCTACGTTATCTAAATTCAGTTTCGCCATCTTCACCTGCGACTCACAGCTTGCGAGGCTGCTCACGTCGGGGATGATTTTCACCATGGCGATGACGTCGCCTTTTCTAACGGTCTGACCGGCCTCCTTGTAGATCTCCGCGATGATTCCCGACACCTGCGGCTTCACCGCCACCTCGTCGCGCGGGTTGATCTGACCCGTCACGACGGTCTTTTTCTCGATGGTGCCAACGACCGCCTCTATCGTCTCATACGACTTCTCCTTCGGCTGCGATTTCTTGAACAAATAAACGAATGTCCATACTACTGCTGCGACTAACGCAATGACAAACAAAATTTTAAAAAATTTTTTCATATTATATTAAATTTATTTCCGTTTTCATATATTCAATTTCACATTTCCGTTTTCTACGGATATGGAACCGCTGACGCGGTTCTCTCTCTCCTCTCTAATCTCTCCTCTCTCCTCTAAAATCACTCCTCCCGAATCGCGTCGATGGCCTTGATCTGTATCGCCCTTTTCGCCGGCAGGATGCCCGCCAGCAGACCTGACAGCACTATGATCACCGTCGCCGAAATGGCGGTCACGAAACTGATGTTAGGCTCGACGAACATCACGGCATCTTCACTTGAAATATCGACGAAATTGGCGACAACGGCCATTATCGCCACGCCAATCATAAGCCCGACGATGCCGGCAAGCACCGTCAGGAGCAGGCTCTCCTCCAATATCTGTTTGATTATCAATGACGGTTTCGCGCCGAGCGCACGACGTATCCCGATCTCGCGTGTGCGTTCCTTGATGGTGACGAGCATGATGTTGCTCACTCCGACGACACCCGACATCAAGGTGCCGATGCCGACAATCCATATCAGCACGGCGATGCCGGTGAAAAGAGCCTCAAACACTTTGAAAAGCTGCTCGAAGTCAATCATTAAAATGGCTTCGCTGTCGGTTGGCGAGATGCAATGAAGCTCGCACAGCAAAGCCCTTACATCATTTTGTAACGTACTGATTTTCTGACCTTTGGCGGCGGAGAAGATGATGAAGTCGAGTTTGTCGCCGAGATTATACGCCCTCTGCATCGTGTTAAGCGGAAGCAACACCGTCTCGTTGTTGTTGCCCGAGATATTGACGTTGTCAGAATAAGGCTTTATCACTCCAACCACTTGATAATAAATGCCATTCGCTTTTATCATCGCGCCGATGGGGTCTTTGTCGGCACCAATCAGGTCCTCGTAAACCTTCATCCCGATGACACACACCTTGCGGGCTTCCGCGATGTCGGTCTCGTTGATGAAACGTCCGCGGACAATCTTCGAGCGGTCGATCTCGTTGTAATTCGGAAGGATGCCTTTCAGACTGAAATTGCCGCCTTTCACGCCGTAAAACACGTTGTCATCGCCGCTGTACGAATACTTGCTGACGACGGGCGACACGATGTCAACGCCATCCACTTGTGTTTTAATCGCCTGGATGTCAGACATTTCCAGCTTCCAGAAACGGCCTTTCTGATAGCCCTTATACGCTTCCGACGTCGCCTGCGGTATCACGAACGACGAGTTGGCGGCGAAACCCTCGACCTGCTGCATGATGCCGTTCCTGAAGCCGTTGCCGCACGACAGCAGAATCACGAGGATGAAAATGCCCCAGAACACACCGAACGCCGTCAAGATGCTCCGCGTCTTGTTACGTGCAATCGTCTGCCAAATCTCGTTAATATTGTCTATATCAAACATTTAAATTATTTTTCATTCTAATATTTGTTCGTGCCGCCACACATCTCTACAAACACTCTCAACTCTCAACTCTCAACACTCAACATTTTTAACTCCTATTGCTCATCGCCTCAACAGGTTTCACGTTCACGGCCTTCCACGCCGGTGCGATGCCGGCGACAACTCCGCTGACTATCAACACCAATGTCGCCATGAACACGATTTTTATGTCAACGCTCAGGTTCAGGAAAACCGCCGCTTCGTTCGCACCCTTTCCGGCATTGACGGCCTCCATGATTTTGTTCACAACCTCCATCAGGCCCATCCCGACGAACATCCCGGCGTAGCCGAACACCGTTGTGATGATGAGCGCCTCCATGACTATCGACATGAGTATCGACCGCGGCTTCGCGCCGAGCGCCTTCCTGATGCCTATCTCAGACGTCCTCTCCTTGACGGTGATGCGCATGATGTTTGTCACGCCGACGACGCCCGAAATCAACATGGCGATGCCGATGACCCAGATGAAAATATTGATGGTGTTGAATATCTTGTTCGTCTCCAAGGCGTTAAGCATCTGACTGTCAATCCAGACGCCGCGCTGGTCGTCGGGCGAAAACTCGTGCAGCAGGGCCATATTGCGTTTTAGCTCTTTCCGGAAATTCTCGTTCTCCTCTTTGGTGTCGAGGCCGAAAGTGGTGAAAGAGAGCTTGTAATATTCGTTGTTGACGTTGTAAATCTGCTGGAGCGTCGAGAACGGCGCGTAGCACTGCCCCGTGCCTCCCCACATCATGTCGCTCTCAAAAACGCCGACAATGACGTAATTTATGCCGTTGATGCTCACAAACTCGCCGAGTACCGGCACGGTCTCCTCAGGCGACTTCAAGTGCCTCTTGTTTGTTTTCTTCACCTCCGGCTGACGGATCTTATTCCTTATCTCTTCAGCCGTGCTTTTGTCGATGACAACGACTTTCTCCTTGATTTTCATGTCGTTATCATTGATAAAACGACCTTCCACAATTTTGATGCCCTGAATGTTTTTGAAGATTGGCCGCACGCCGTCGATCTGCACCGACTTCGATTTGTCGGAGAAAATGAGTGTGCCGCCCTTGGAAAAGACGGGCGACACCTCATCCACGTGATATAAATGATTTTCAAGGTATTCGATGTCTTTGTCTGTCAACGGAATCCAGCGGTTCGCCTTGTGGCCCTTGTACGGCAGTTCTGTTGAACTCGACCAGATGGTATATGTGTTCCTGGCTCGGTCGGCGAAATTGCTGCTGACGCCGTTCTTCAGGCCGTTGCCAACCGAAAGCAGGATGATAAGCATGAAGATACCCCACGAGATCGCAAAACCCGTGAGAACCGTCCGCAGCTTGTTGCGCCGCAATGCCATGAATATCTCCGACCAAAAATCCATTTACACCTGTTTTTAGTTTTGAGAGTGAAGAGTGGAGTTTTAAATATTTAAATTCCTCAACTTCTCTTAACTCTCCTCTTTAATCTCTTAACTTTATTTCACTTCTCTTTCAAAATCAACGATTTGTGAGTTATTTTCCTCAATATTCTCAATTATTCCGTCTTTAAGATGAACAATTTTGTTTGTCAGATTTGCGATTCCTCTCTCATGTGTCACGATAATCATTGTGATTCCTGAGGCGTTCACTTCATGAAGGATCTTCATCACCTCGATGGAAGTCTTGCTGTCCAAAGCGCCCGTCGGCTCGTCGGCGAGGATGATTTTCGGCGATGTCACCAAGGCACGCGCTATCGAGACTCTCTGCTTCTGTCCGCCCGAAAGCTCGTTCGGGTAATGCCCGGCCCAGTCTTTCAAGCCGAAACGGTCGAGATACTCCATTGCCATAATGTTGCGTTTTTTTCGCGGAACACCTTGATAATAAAGCGGTAACGCCACATTCTCGACAGCCGTCTTGAAAGGTATCAGGTTGAACGACTGGAAAATGAACCCTATCATCTTGTTGCGATATTCCGCGGCTTGGTTCTCCGACAGGTTCTTCACTAACTTGCCGGCGAGGTAATAGCTGCCGCCGTCGTAGTTGTCGAGAATGCCGAGGATGTTGAGCAACGTCGATTTGCCGGAACCCGACGCCCCCATGATGGAGACCAGCTCGCCTTCCCCGACGTTCAAATCTATACCCTTGAGCACATGCAACGGCTGCGCCCCGAAATATGTCTTGTTTATTCCCTCAAGTTTTATCATAGTGTACTATATAACTAATACACCGCAAAAATAGTATTAATTTTTCACATAGAGCAAAAAAATGAAAAAAATTTTATTGAAAAAGTAATTATTATAAATATAATAATCAAAAACAGACTGACTAAATTGATAGTCAATCTGTTAAATAAATTTTTTATTAAATTTGGCTTCAAAAAACCGTTAAAACAGCCTCGAAATTATCTCTTCGATGCCTATTCCTTCGGCTTGTGCGGTGTAATTTCTAACCAAACGATGTCTCAAAACCGGCACTGCGACTTGCTTGACGTCTTCGATGTCGGGCGAATATTTGCCGTTCATCAGCGCGTTGGCTTTCGCCCCGATGATGAGATACTGCGATGCACGCGGTCCCGCGCCCCAACTGAGATACTTGTTAGCCCACTCATGTGCGCATTCGGTGCCAGGACGTGTCTTTGAGACCAACGCCACCGCGTATTCATACACGTTGTCAGGGACCGGCACACGGCGCACGAGCTGCTGGAAATAGAGAATCTCCTCGGCGTTCATCACTGCCGACACCTTATTATTAATAGCGGCTGTGGTGTTCTTCACCACTGCAATCTCTTCCTCGTATGTCGGATAGCCAAGGTTAAGGTTGAACATGAAGCGGTCGAGCTGCGCCTCCGGCAACGGATATGTGCCCTCCTGCTCTATCGGGTTCTGTGTGGCGAGCACGAAAAACGGCGCGTCAAGCCTGTAGGTCTTGCCTGAAACAGTGACATTCTTCTCCTGCATCGCCTCGAGAAGCGCGGCCTGTGTCTTCGGCGGTGTACGGTTTATCTCATCGGCGAGGACGATATTCGCGAAGACAGGGCCTTTCACGAACTTGAACTGCCGCGTCTCATCGAGAATCTCCGTCCCGACGATGTCAGATGGCATGAGGTCGGGGGTGAACTGGATACGGCTGAAGCTTAACCCGAGTGCTTGTCCTATCGTGTTGATCAGCAATGTCTTTGCGAGACCTGGGACTCCGACCAAGAGTACATGACCCTGACAGAAGATTGACAAGATGGTGTCGTGGATCACTTCGTTTTGTCCGACAATGACCCTGCCGATTTCATTTTTCAGCAAATGATATTTCTCAACCAAGGCTTTTGCGCCTTCAACGTCTGAATTATACATAATCTATTTGGTTACCGACCAGTCGAATTGGAAATCGCACGTGCAGAACTCATCACATATCTTCACATACGATTTGTTCGACTTGGATTTGATCCATTTATTGATGGCTTCTTCGCGTTTTTTCTGCAACGTCCAGTTCTGGATCAGCGAATAGTCGTCTTTGAGGTTTGCCTTATGTGCTGTTGTTTTCTTCTTGACAATCAACAGTCTGTAAGCGTCTTTGTCCTTATTCGTCTTCATCGGGACGGGGTTGCTGACCTCACCGACCTGAAGGCTGTTTATCACTCCCGCCACCTGTTGGTCGAGGTCTTCAGGTGCGAACAAGGTGCTGCCTGTCATTTCGTTGACGAGCACGCCGCCGCTCACCTTGTTGTCTTCATCGCTGAAGCGTCTGACCGCCTCGTCGAATGTCATGCTGTCGTTTCTGATGAGATTGGCGATGGAGTCGAGTTCATCGTAGGCTTTCTGGAGTGCCTCCGGCGCCACTTTGGCCGTCAGCAGGATATGGCGCACATTGACATAGTCGCCGCGGCGTTCGATAAGTTGCAGGATATGGAAACCGAACTCAGTCTCAATGACTTCCGATATTTCGCCTTCTTTGAGTGTGAATGCCGTGGCTTCAAATTCCGGTGCGAACTCGCCTCTTCCGTGGAAGCCCAGTTCACCGCCTTTCCTTGCCGAGCCGGGGTCTTCGGAATAAAGCAACGCCAACGTCGAGAACCTGTCGCCTTTCAATATCCTTGCGCGGAGTTGATACAGTCTGTCCTTGACGGCGAGTTTCTCATCAAGCGTGATTGGCGGTTTCTTCACGAGTTCGGCTATCTCGTATTCTGAATTTACCATCGGGATGGAATCCTGCGGGATGCTGCGGAAAAAATCGCGCACATCGGCGGGAGTCGCTGATGCGCCTTCCACGATCTTTGCCTGAACCTGTTCCGACAAATATTTCTCTTTCAAGAACTTACGCATCTCATCCTTGATTTCAGGCATGGTCTTGTTATACATCTTCTCCAGATTCTCCTCCGACCCGAGCTGCGCAACGAAATATCTGATTCGCTGGTTCATCTCGCTCTCAATCTGTTCGGGAGTGATCTCGATACTGTCGAGTTCCGCCTGGTTCAGCAGCAGCTTCTGGAAAAGCAAATCCTCCAAGATCTGGCATCTGATGCTCTTTGCGCTTCCCTTGACGCCGCCCTGAAGCCGGTATTGCTTGTATTGCTCTTCAATATCCGACTGCAATATGATGTTCTGTCCGACAACAGCCACGACCTTGTCGATAATCTGCTCTTCTTGCGCGTAAGTTATTGTCTTGCAAAATATTAACAACGCAACAGCAATAATAATCCTTTTAATTTTCATTCCTTGAGATTTTAAAAACAAAAACGCTTCAGAACTGCACGGACAGCGGTCAAAGCCAAACCAGTCTTACTTGTTGTAGTATTCCCTGACTTTCTGCAAAACCTTCTCGTTGACCGTCACGGAATACTTCTCATGGAGTTTTTTCAGCCATTCTTTTTCCATCTGCGCCTGATACGCTGATGTCACGATGCCTCTCGTCTCCTTGAAAGTCTTCGGCTCCGGCTGACGCACGTCGAGAATCTTGTATATCTTGGTGGTTTTGTCAACTGTCGAAGGCACGACCGCCACCTTGCCTGTCTCCCACGTCATGTCATCAACGTCAACGTTGTCGCCTTTCTGGAAGAACAGTCTTTTCACCGACACGTTGTTGAATTTACTGTCGCCTTTCACTATCGCCCTGACGGAATCAAAGTCAAGGTCTTGATTGACAATGACATTCAACGTATCGACCAACTCCGGCTTCATTGTTGTCACAACCATCGCGTTCACGCGGTCGCCCCAGACGTATTCATTCTTGTGTTCTTCATAATAATTCTGAATGCCCGTCGTGTCTTTCACGGCCTTGTTCCAGACCTCCTTTTCCATGAGGTCGAACAGAAGTATGCCGTCATGATATTCATTTACAAGCAATTCAAACTCAGGATATTTCGTTTCAAGATGTGTATCTTCGTAATTGAAGACCGACTCTTTGACGAAATCGGCATAGAAATCGTAGGCCATCTCCGCCGGCTGCAGGAACGGTTCGCTTCTTTGGTTATCAACGATATAATCTATGAAATTCTGGACTGTGTATTTGTCCTTGCCGATTTTGAAGATGACCTTATTGGCATCAACCGCGGGTGACACGACGTAAGCGCCTTGTGTGAGCGTGCTGTCGATAGATGTGATGAATGCGTCTTTCACCTTTGTGTATTCCTTGAAGTTGTTGTCTCTCATGAGTCTCTTCATGACAATCTCCTCGCTGACGCTGGCACGCATATCCTTCTCGATGCGCTTTTTGATGTTTTCTTTTTCTTCATCATAATCCTTAATGCCTCCGAAGCTGATGAGGCGGATGATATGGTAGCCGTAGTCTGTCTTGACAGGCTCCGAGAACTCGCGCGGCTGGAGGCCTTTCACCGCCGTGATGAACTCGGGCACTATCTGGCTCACGCGGAACGGGGAGAGCTTGCCGTTGTTCACGACGGTGCCTCTGTCGTCGGTGTACTTGCTGACCATGACGTTCCAGTTTTTCCCGTCGGCGTCGATTTGATTATACACGTTCTTTGCCTTTTCAGCGACGAGCGAGTCGGTCTTGGTCGGGTCGTTTTCATCTACCTTAAGGAAGATATGAGCCGCGTTGACGATGCCGCAGGCCGGTGTCTTGCCGTTCACCTTGATGATGTGGTAGCCGAAGCTTGAGCGCACCGGCATCGAGACCTCACCTTCCTTGGTGTTGTACGCACCGCTTTCAAACGGATATACCATGTCGAAGGCCGAGAAATAACCGAGTTCGCCGCCGTTGCCTTTCATTGCGCGACGTTTTCCCGGTATCTCTTTCATGTCACGGGCGGAAGGGTCGTCGGAGACCTCTCTTGCCACGGCGTTGAAGTCCTCGCCTTTCATGATGCGCTCGCGAATGTTCATCGCTTTCTGATAAGCCTTCATGGTGTCGGCAGGCACTGCATGAGCATCACATCTAATAAGGATGTGAGCCGCGTTGATGTCCCACTGCATGCGTCCGTACGCCTCTTCCATCAGCTTCTCATTGATCTCATCGTTAGAGAAATATGGTTTCGCCAACTGTGTGCGATAACTCTTGAACTCTTTTCTGAATTTTTTGACGGTATCCATGCCGAGACTTTCAGCCTCAATGACTTTCAGCTTGAAATCAACGAAGAGGTCGAGGTATTCATCGACGGTTTTCTTATCGAGAACCTCGCCCATGACGTTGTTCTTCTCATAGATTCCCATGAACTCACCGGCGGTGATGCTTCTGTCGCCGATTGTCATCATGGTTTTCGACTTCCAGCTCTGCGCCGAAATGACTGCCGGCAACATTGCCAACACTAATGCTAAAACTTTTATTCTGTTCATATTCTCTTTTTGATGTTCTACTTTCTACTTTTTACTTTCTACTTTCTACTAATCACGCTTTTGTGCTGTAGTTCGGCGACTCGCGTGTGATGGTGATGTCGTGCGGGTGGCTCTCGCGCATTCCTGACGCCGTAATCTTGATGAAGCGGGCGTTATGCAGTTCCTCGATGGTGTGAGAGCCTGTGTAACCCATGCCTGCGCGGAGACCGCCTACGAGCTGATACACCACTTCCGAGAGGCTGCCTTTGTATGGCACGCGGCCTACGATGCCTTCCGGGACGAGCTTCTTGATGTCGTCTTCCATATCCTGGAAATAACGGTCTTTGGAGCCTTTCTGCATCGCCTCGAGCGAACCCATGCCGCGGTATGTCTTGTATTTCCTGCCTTCGAAGATGATTGTCTCGCCCGGTGACTCGTTGACGCCGGCGAACAGCGAGCCTGCCATGATTGTGGAGGCGCCGGCTGCTATGGCCTTGACGATGTCGCCTGTATAACGGATGCCGCCGTCGGCTATGACTGGTATGCCTGTGCCCTGCAATGCCTGTGCGACGTTATACACCGCCGTGAGCTGCGGCACGCCGATGCCGGCGATGATGCGTGTGGTGCAGATGGAGCCAGGCCCGATGCCGACCTTGATGGCATCTACTTCGAGTTTGGCGAGGTCGCGGGCGGCTTCGGCTGTCGCGATGTTGCCGATGACCAAGTCGATGTTCGGGAACTCCTTGCGGAGCTGTCTCGTCACGTTGAACACGTTCTGCGAATGTCCGTGGGCGGTGTCAACGACGATGGCATCGACGCCGGCGTCAACGAGGGCGTGGGCGCGCTCCATCGTGTTGTATGTGATGCCGACAGCGGCGGCGACCCTCAGACGGCCGTGCTCGTCCTTCGAGGCGTTAGGCCTCGCCTTGATCTTGATGATGTCCTTGTATGTGATGAGTCCGATGAGATGGTTCTGCTTGTCAACGACAGGCAGCTTCTCGATCTTGTGCTCCTGGAGGATGTCGGCCGCCGTGGCGAAGTCGGTGAACTCCGTCGTGGTGACGAGGTTTTCCTTTGTCATGACCTCCGAGATCGGACGGTCGGTGCGGCGTTCAAAACGGAGGTCGCGGTTTGTGACGATGCCGACAAGTTTGTTGTCGTCGTTCACCACCGGGATGCCGCCGATGTGATATTCATTCATGATCTTCAGAGCATCGCACACCAACGCACCTTCCCTGATGGTGACCGGGTTGATGATCATGCCGTTCTCGGCGCGTTTCACCTTCGTCACCTCGGCGGCCTGCTGCTCTATCGTCATGTTTTTGTGAAGCACGCCGATGCCGCCCTCCTGCGCGATGGCAATCGCCATCGGAGCCTCCGTCACAGTGTCCATGCCCGCCGTCACGATGGGGATGTTAAGCATGATACGGCGCGAGAAATTAGTCCTCAAATCGGCATCGCGGGGAATGATGTCGCTATAAGCTGGAATTAACAGAACGTCGTCGTAGGTCAAACCTTCTTCAACAAATTTTTCGTCTTTTGTCATAATTCAATAGATATGTACCGAAACCGGTTTTGTTATTAACGTTGATTTATTCTCTTAATTTTATTAATCTGCAAAATTACAAAAAATAATCCAACGTCCGACTTAAAATTTCAATAACTTTATGGAGACGAAATAACGTGTCACAAATCGTCATCTGAAAGTGAAAAAAACATCGGTATGTCGCTGAATTTCAGTCGGGACACAAGCCGCGAAGCATAAAGAAACATCGTAAATCCAATACGTCAGATGAAGTTTTGGATCTTAAATCTTTAAACCACATAAAAAAGTGCCGCCTTTACGACGACACTTTCTCGAATGACTAACCTCTACAAACTGACAATTACTTGCTCGACTTCAGCTTCCCGATGAGCCGTTCCGCATCGGTACCGCGGAAGACGTAAACCTCGGAGGACGGTTTGTACTCGAACGGCTCATATTTCTGCACTTGTATTGCGATGTATCTGTTGTCGCTTGAGAAAAAGAATATGACTTGGACATTTCCGTCGGGCTGCCGCCGGACGTTGTCAAAGCCGTCAAAGTCCTTGTTTGCCAAAGCAACTTTTATGCCGTGTAAATCATTGGCACTGAAATATATATGGTCTTTTGAAACAACAGAGCCTGTTGACGTGTCAATCAGTTTGTTTCTCTGTCCGAAAATAAGATAAAGTGCAATGCCGATGGCAATGACACCGAAAAAGACCTCCGTCGAAGAGCCTAAGTTACTCTCGACATTTCCCGACATGACGAACAGAACGCCGGCAAGTGCAACGAGTACGAAACTTAAAATTAACGAACTGATGTTTGTTTTTCTCTCCACATCCGGGAGCTGGCAACTATTTATGTTTTCTGATAATATTGCAATTGTATTCATGTTGTAAAATTAAAATTTGATGTTTGAAAATAACCCGCGAGATTTCCCTTCATGAAAAATCTCTAATGGCTAATGACTAACGACTAATAGCTAATGACTAATAGCTAAAACATCAAATCCTAAAATGCCTCAACATCACGATGAAGAAATCGTTCGGGGAGGCGAAGCAGCACAACGACTGCGGTGAGGTCTTTGGTCCGAAAAACTTGAAATTGGTTGGCAACCGTTTTGGAATCACGGTGCTGTTGGTCGTATTCTGGGTCTTTTTCAGTGATGTTGACTGAATGTGCGGTGCTGGCACGGAATCATGGAAATGAGGAACCGACATCACGTCATGAGAGGTGTTGAACGATGTATCGACCTGTTTCTGCAAATCATTGATGGCATTTCCATATACTTCATTTTGGGAGATATATGGATGTATCATATTGATAAGCATGCACAAAGCCGCTGCAATAACGATATGTATGTGATGTCTCTTCATTCCAAAATTCAAGGTGCAAAGATAGAAACTTTCTCACTCAGTAACACATTTTTTGAAAATTTGTTCAAAATTCCGCGTCATCTTCAAATTTTGCATATTTTTGGAAAATTTTTGAACATGATTTCACCGGAATATCTGACAAAAGGTTCTAAAATAGCCCTCGTCGCGCCGGCACGGAAAATCGGCCGCGAAGAGATACAATGTGCCGTTGACTGGATAAAAGACAATGGCTTTACCTCGGTTTATGACGACCGCTTGTTTGCTGAATATCACCAATTTGCTGGCGATGACGATTTCCGCGCCGCCGTGCTTCAGGACTATCTCGACCGCGATGACATCGACGCCATCTTCTGCGTCCGCGGCGGCTACGGGACGATAAGGATAATTGACAAACTCGACTTCACGAAGTTCGCCGGACACCCGAAGTGGATTGTCGGCTACAGCGATGTCACCGTGCTTCACGCAAAGATGCAACAGCTTGGCTATCAGAGCATTCACGCCACGATGCCGATAAATTTCCCAAATAACACCAAGGAAGCGTTGGATTCATTGCTTGATGCTTTGACAGGTAAAAAGGTAAAAGGGAAAAAGGAAAAAGGGAAAGGTGGTGAGGTGATGTGGGAGGATTGCGAGATTGTCGGCGGAAACCTCTCGGTCTTGTACTCGATGTTAGGTTCCGACTTATTCCCCGACACCGACGGCAAGTGGCTGTTTATCGAGGACTTGGACGAATACCTCTACCACATCGACCGCATGATGACGGCGTTAAGACGCGCCGGAAAGCTCGCTCATCTCAAGGGACTGGTTGTCGGGGCGTTCACGCAGATGCACGACAACGCCGTTCCATTCGGCATGACCGCAAAGGAAATCATCATGGAGAAAGTCAAAGAGTATGATTATCAGGTCATCTGGGATTTCCCGGCAGGGCACATCGACGACAACAGGGCGATAGTTTTATAACACAAGTTGCACAAGTTTTGAAACACAAGTTGCACGAGTTTTTTTGATTTTTTCAAAAAAGTCTCTTGTACAACTCCCCTATTGTTGCCACCGGCACCACTTCAACTTTGTATTTGCCGAGGTCGAGGCCTTTTGCGCTGTATTTTGAGATGAATATCCTGTCGAATCCGAGTTTGTCGGCTTCCGCGATGCGTGCCTCCACTCGGTTCACGGCGCGCACCTCGCCCGACAGTCCCACCTCTGCCGCGAAGGCCGTGCGTCCGTCAAGCGGGATGTCTTCGCTCGACGACAGCACCGCCGCCATGACCGCGAGGTCGATGGCAGGGTCTTCGACACGCAGGCCGCCCGCGATGTTAAGGAACACATCTTTGGCGCCGAGCCGGAATCCGGCGCGTTTCTCCAAAACCGCCAAAAGCATGTTAAGCCTCCTGATGTCGAAGCCGGTGCATGAGCGTTGCGGCGTGCCGTAAGCCGCCGTGCTCACCAACGCCTGCGTCTCTATGAGCATCGGGCGCATCCCCTCCACCATCGCGGCGATGGCGATGCCGCTGACATCGGAGTCGCGTTGAGAGAGCAGTATCTCGCTCGGGTTCGTCACCTCGCGAAGGCCGCCGGCGTTCATCTCGAAGATGCCGAGCTCCGACGACGAGCCGAAGCGGTTCTTCACCGTGCGCAGGATGCGGAAGCCGTAGTGACGGTCGCCCTCGAACTGAAGCACCGTATCGACGATGTGCTCAAGGATCTTCGGCCCGGCGATGGCGCCGTCTTTGGTGATATGTCCGATGAGGAACACCGGCACCTGGAACGTCTTGGCGATCTTGTTCATCTCCGCCGCCGTCTCGCGTATCTGGCTGATGCTGCCGGCCGTCGCCTCCACGCCCGGCGACTCGAGTGTCTGCACTGAGTCGATGACCATGATGTCGGGCATGACATCTTTGAAATGTCTCAATATCTCCTGGGTGTCGGTCTCGGTGAGGAGCAGGCAGTTCTCGTTGTTGATGCCGATGCGGTCGGCGCGCATTTTTATCTGCTGCTGGCTTTCCTCGCCGGAGACGTAAAGGATTTTCTTGTCTTTCAGATGCAGCGCAACCTGAAGCAGCAGCGTCGATTTCCCTATTCCGGGCTCGCCGCCGAGAAGCACCAAGGAGCCTGGGACGAGGCCGCCGCCGAGCACGCGGTTGAACTCACCGCACATCATGTCAATGCGTCTCTCATCCGCGCTCACCACGTCTTTTATCGGAACGGGCTTCGACTTAAAATGCGCTAAATCAACATCTTTGGCAACCGACTTGCTGTCTTTGCCGGTCACCACCGTCTCTTCGACATAACTGTTCCACGCGCCGCATCCAGGGCAGTGTCCTATCCATTTCGGCGACTCGTTGCCGCACTCCTTGCAGAAAAAAACCGTTTTCGTCTTTGCCATGACAGTATGAAAGTTTATAAAGTTTAAAAGTTTGTAAAGTTGAAAGTTAATAAAGTTTGAATGGTGCAAAAATACGCATTTAAGACAAAATTATGAGCATCAGAAAAAATATTTTCCTTTTTCGTACGACATCTCAACATTTTTTAGTAGTTTTGCGGCCGAAATAGAACTTGTATGGTTGAGTCCGTCCTTGTTGATGGTCAGGTTACTACTTATAAGTTCTATTTTTGTTGCTTCATACGAATGAGGTTTTGCTGGAAGGATTCCATGAATGTTTTCTTTGACAGTGATTTTAACACGATAAATGTCATTTCCCAACTGAACTGCACCATACAGTCTATGAACCAAAACATCTGAGTTATACCCATTTTCAGGTTTTCTCTCATTGTTCTTTTTCAAGAAATCTGGATGGATTTCCACGGAGATTGACTTGCTAATCACTTTCGGAATAATTTTTAAAACCGACAAATGGACATCCTTGTTGTCGCTTTTATCAACGGCAGATTTTGAAAGAAATTTTCCAATGACATTAGACCTGTCCTGAATGGTCGGATACGGAGTGGCAGATTTTGAAAGAAATTTTCCAATGACATTAGACCCAATGGTAAATTCCCCTTTCCCGCCAGTCTCTTCATCAGAGTAAACACGAACGATGTTTATCCTCGCCCAAGCCTCTGCCTCCCTGAAATTCAGGAAACCGTGATGTTTTTCTCCTTTGACAATCTCAACATTTTTGTTTTCCAAATCCGGAACGATATATCCTAAGGGATATTTTTCGTAATCGTATAAGAATTCATTTTTTCCTAACATATTAAGTACCAATTTTTTGAAGAAAATACTTATGGAAAATCAAGAAGGTTGGAGACATACGTAAACGTGTCTGTATTGTTGACAAACCATAAATTTCAGTCTTCGGTTTTATTGTTGCAAAAATAATGTTTTTTATTTTTTACGCGGGTTTAAAAAATGTTTATTTTTGTGGCTTAAAAAAATTTTTACGTTCATGAGGAAAATTTACATTTTAATCTTGTGTTGTTTCTTGTCGATGCAGGTTATCGGACAGGAATTAATCGTAACAGGCATCGTCACTTCGAGTGAAGACGGTGAAGGCATTCCAGGTGTGGCGGTCCGTGTCTTGAGCAACAACACGGGCACCGTGACGGGTCTTGACGGCGACTACTCCGTTGGGACGGCGGCCAACGACACGCTGGAGTTTTCATTTGTCGGAATGAAGACGATGAAGGTGGCTGTCAACAACAGAAAGAAAATTGACATAGTGATGAGTCCCGACTCGCAGGTGCTCAGCGACGTCGTGGTGACGGCTCTCGGCATCAAGCGTCAGAAGAGAGAGCTGGGTTACGCCACCGAGGACTTCAGCGGCGAGCTGCTGTCGAGGTCGGGAAGTGACAACATCGTGAGTGCGTTGAGCGGGCGTTCGGCGGGCGTGCAGATCATCAACGCCGATGGCGTCACGGGCGGTTCCTCGCGTATCGTCATCCGCGGTAACAACAGCATCTTCGGCGACAACCAGCCGCTCATCGTCGTTGACGGAGTGCCGATGACCAACGAAGGCGGCGTCACCGACTGGAGCGGCGGCCAGGACTGGGGAACAGCCCTGAACAACATCAACCAGGAAGACATCGAAGACATCAACATCCTGAAAGGACCCACCGCGGCGGCGCTTTACGGCTCACGAGGCGGCAACGGCGTGATGCTCATCACCACCAAAAAAGGTAAGAAACAAAGCGGTCTCGGACTGAATTTTTCCACATCATACAAACTCACGACACCTTACGGCTACCGCGACGTGCAGAACAAATACGGCTACGGCGGCCCCGTCTCGTTCTCGACGCCGACTATGACACAGGACGAAAACGGAAACTACGTGTTCAACGACACATACAGCTCCGACAACGGCCCCGAAGGAGAATCGACAAACACCACATTCGGGTACTACGGCGGCGCAGTGTCGTGGGGACCGGTGATGGACGGCACACAGATGAAATGGTGGGACGGCTCCATCAGAGACTACTCGCCACAGCCGGACAACCTCTCGATGCTTTACCATAACTCGAACTCATTCGTCAACTCACTGTCGTTCCAGAACGCCGGTGACTTCGGCTCGGTCAGGATCTCGGCCACCAACGAACGCAGCGACGCCATCATAGACAACTGCAAACTCAACCAGACCACCATCAACTTCGGCTCGATGATGAACATCTCGAAAATGGTGAAGGCGGAAGTCGCCCTGACGTACGTCGATTACTACCGCCTCAACTCCCCGACCCTCGGCGAGTCATATTCCAACTTCAACAAAGGCCTGCTCTACAGCTGGCCGAGAAGCTGGCAAGGCCTCGAAGCCACACAATACGAACAGCCCGACGGCACGCAGACCGTTTGGGAAAATTACCCGTACAGATACATGTACCAGACGACATTCTGGGATTTCTACAACCACAACACCGAGCTTAACCGTGACAAGTTCTTCGGCTCGGCACGCCTCATCATCGACCCGACCGACTGGCTGAGCGTTTCCGGAAAGGTCGCCATGGACTACACCAACGACAGGTTTGAGACAAAAAACAAGCCGACACTTGCCGACGGCATGACAAGCGGCTTCTACAAACAAGACATGGGCAACGACTACACCCTTGACGCCGACTTCCTCGTCACAGCGTACAAAGACAACATCTTCCATTCACAATGGAACATCAGAGGCTCTTTCGGCGGCGAGCGTTATTACAGGAAAAAATATTCCATGTGGGCCGGCACAGGCACATGGGCTTACCCGAACCTCTACACATTTTATAACTACATAAGCGCGACGACGCAGACCTCCATGATCCCAGGGGAGTCAAGATACGAGAAACAAGTCAACTCGCTCTACGGATTCCTCAACGTCTCATACGCGAAATGGCTGTTCCTCGACATCACGGGGAGAAACGACTGGTCATCGACATTGCCGGCCGACAACAACAGTTACTTCTACCCGTCGGCGACCTTGAGCTTCGTCGCGACGGAGGCCTTTAAGATCAACTGGGGCATCGTCTCGTTCCTGAAAGTCAGAGGCTCGGCGGCCATGACAGCAAGCGACGACCTGCCTTACCAGCTTGACTTCACTTACAACACAGGCTCTTTTGGCGGACAGCTCACGGCTTCACTGCCTGGTCAGGTGCCGCCGCTCCAGCTGAAGCCGCAGCGTCAGCGCTCGTTTGAGATAGGCCTCGACATGAGTCTCTGGGACAAGCTCAACTTCGACCTGACGTATTACGACATCTACTCATGGGACCAGATTCTCTCGGCGCCTCTCGCCCCGTCATCAGGCTCAAGCAGCGCACGTATCAACACAGGTGTCGTCACCAACAAAGGCGTTGAGTTGATTCTCAATTACAACATCTTCCAGAATGCCAACAGCTACATGCAGATGGGTTTCAACTTTGCACGCAACACCAACAGAATCGTGAGTCTCGGCGGCGCCGACATGTACATCCTCTCCGAGGTGTGGGGCTCGAACGGCCCTGCCATCGCCGTCAGGGAAGGCGACGAGTACGGCACCATCTACGGCTGGGACTACGTCTATGAGACAGACCTCCCCGATGGCACGCATGTCGGGCCGTTCTACGACTCCAACGGCAAACCACTGCCGCTCCTCAACGCGGAAGGCACGGAATACATGAAGACCGCAGACCGTGTGCCCGTCGGCAACAGCGCACCGTTGTTCACAGGCGGCTTCAACCTCACGTACAACTGGAAAGGACTGCAGGTCTATGCCCTCGTCGATGCCAAGATCGGCGGACAGATTTACTGCGGCTCATACGTCATCGGGATGCAGACAGGACAAAGCCCTGAAACGATGTACGAGCGCGAAGGCAATGGCCTTCCTCTCTACGACGCGGAAGGCAACTTCCTCGGAAACTACGGCGTAGTACTCCCCGGCGTGACAGTCAACACGGAGACCGGCGAGACTGCCGTAAACGACCAAGTGGTGCATTACTATTACAAGTATATGCCGAATTTCGGCGGCTGGGGCAACTACCTCACCACGCCGGGCATCGTCAAAAACACATGGGTGAAACTCAGGGAACTGACAATATCTTACACATTGCCAAAGAGATGGCTCGAGAAGACGAAATTCTTCCAGACCGCTTCAATCTCTGTCACCGGCCGCGACCTGTTCTACATCTACAAGAACCTTCCGGATAACATCAACCCGGAAGGAACACTCGGCACCGGCAACGCACAAGGCCTCGAATACGGCTCATACCCGATGACAAGGTCGTTCCTTTTCACACTCAAATTCGGAATTTAAAACAGTGTTAAGAGTGGAGTGTTAAGAGTTTAGAGTTTAGATATTTTAAAGATTAAAAAATAAAAATATGAAAAGATACATTTTGATAATAACGGCTTTGGGGTTGCTGGTGACTTCCTGCAAGAAATTCGGTGACATGAACGTAAACCCGATCAATCCGACAGGAACGGAGATAGGACCACTGTTCAACGGCGTGGTCTCGTCGTTAGCGTACAACGGCAACGAGATGTTCTACCTCGACAATGAAATTTTCTATCCTGAGACGGAACTCGGCGCGTTGACATCCGACGCGTGGGGCAACTTCCAAATCGGGACACAGGCCGTCTGGGACAACTACTACTACGCCCTCGGAAACATCCGCGACATCGAAAAACGTTTTGAGGAGAAATGCAATGACGACCCGGAGATATGCGACAAGGCGAAGGCGCAACTCATTGTACTCAAAGCATTTAAGACATTCAAGGTGACAGACTATTTCGGCGACATACCTTATTCCGAAGCCGGCAAGATCTGGTACAACACCACCGAGACAAGCAACAAGAAACCGAAGTTCGACAGTCAGGAGTCGATTTACAAGAGCCTCCTCAACGAACTTGTATGGGCACGCGAGATACTCCTCGGCAACAAGGCCCAGACCGACCTTGGCAACGACTTCTTCAGCCTCGGAGTTTACGACGTGCTTTATGCCAACAATTATGAAAAATGGGCCAAGATAGCCAACTCGTTGATTCTCAAACATGGTCTGAGAATGTACGACAAAGACATACAGTTTGCCGACCCATTGCTGAAAGACGCTTTCAACAAGCCCGTCATCGATGACTACTGGTGCGGCAGCGGCGGCTTCATGCTCTGGCCGATGACGCTGACCAACCCTGTAGGCGACGTGAACTGGAGTTTCCGCGAGCACCGCAACCTCCGCATGGGCGAGACCGTCTTCGCGCAGATGTCAGACTCCGACGACCCGACAGGCGCCGGCATCTTCGACCTCCGCATGTACATCTTCTTCGACACCAACCACAAGACCGACGAGTTCCCCGGAGGAGCATGGAAAGGCTTCCCGCAGATGAAAGACGCTTCGACCCCGACAGAAGGCGGCACGCCTTACGAACGCACCCGCGACCAGAACTACGCCTTCAAAGGCCCGTCGTGCCTCTACTCCCCTTTCAACTATTACCTCGTCAGAGACAACAGCGACCAAATCGGCTTCATCCCGAGGATATTGATGAGCGCGGCAGAAGTCTGTTTCATCAAAGCCGAAATAGCCTTCAGAGGAATCGTCTCCGTCTCACAAATGGAATCGGAACAACTCATAGTGTCGGGCATCACAAACTCTTATTACATCTGGCTGCAACTGCATTCAAATGCAACAGTTCAATATAACCCCGCCTGGAAATACACCTATCCGGCTCTGGCTGACGCACTCCAAGCCGGAGACTTCTATTCAGTCGCCAGCTCGTATGCATCACAGATCATGAACCACATCATCTACATGAATCCGGAATTTGATTACACACAAGAGGCGTATATCAAAGTTATCCATCAGCAGCGCTGGCTCGACCTGTTCCGTCAGCCGGGTGAGGCCTGGTGCCTCGCACGACGCAGCATGGACACGCCTACAACCACTGACCATCAAAAACTTACGTATTACCGCCTGCCATATCCTCCGACAGAAGTCACATACAATTACGACAATTACAACCAACAGGTCGGCAAGATGTCGAACGGCGACACCAAGTACACGAAAGTGTGGTGGATGGAGTAGAGAGTTAAAAGTTGAAAGTTGAAAGTGAAAAGTAGAAAGATGAAAAAGACATTATTGACGATGGTCATGATCATGGCGGTCATGACGGGATTCTCCCAGGTGGAGCATGTGTACGACTTCAACAGCCTCACGGAGGGCACGCAGAACCTCAACGGACAGGACGGCTGGGTGACACATTACCAGACCGCCGCACAGTCGCAGGACTTCAACGTGGCATATACCAGCGACGGACTCATGTCACCTGACGAATCCATCGCCATTTTCTATCCTTACGGCGGCCCGGGCGTGGGCAGGACAGCGACACGCAAGGCCAGCGGCGACTTCGACTTCAACTTCCAGAGCGGCGGCATCATCGACCTTGAGTTCGACCTCTGCCGCAACTGGTGGGGCGCATTCGTCGGCGTGGGCTTCGACTCCGACAACGACGGCAACATCCTCGACGGGATGACCGACGGCGACGGCGGCATCAGCCTCTGCGTGAAAGGCGCCGACAACAACGAAAACCACCCGATACTCAGGTTCCCGTCGGCGTCGAGCGTCACGTCAGCGTCGTACCAGCAGACACCGAACTGGGCGAGATACAAGCTCTCGTTCGACTTCAACGCCTTCGACGGAGCCGGCTCCGTCACCGTCTTCGTGAAAGAATACACCGACGGCGAAGGCTGGGGCGAATGGCAGCAGATCGCCGACATGACAGAACTCAACATGGGCCTCACACCAGGCTCCGGCGACAAGAACGACTACAAGGTCTGGGACGGCATTTACCTCCACTCACAAGGCGCTACGGGCGGCTTCGACAACATCCTCGTGCGCCAGATGCCCGACGGCAACGTCCAGTACATCAACATGCCCGACATCCCGAAGCAGCTGACCATCAACGGACCCATCACGCTTCAGGCGACGGCCACATCAGGACTCCCGGTGTCGTTTGAATACGTCTCCGGACCGGCGACGCTCAACGGCAACGTCCTCACACTCACAGGCGAGACCGGCGAAGTGAAAGTCAAGGCGACACAGAACGGCGACGCCACATGGCTCCCGGCACCTGAAGTTATCAAGACGTTCCTCGTCATCGACCCGTTGGACTACACCCCGACTTACACAATACGCCGTCCGTTCAACGGCAGCACGGTCTATATGCCGGAACTCAACGCGATGGTCATCTGCGTAAGCGCATACGTCGAACACTCCGACGCCATCGAGTTTGAAGAAGTGAAAGCCACCATCGACGGCAGCGACGTGATACTCAGCACCATGTATCCTGAAGACAAGGAAAACGGCTACTTCTACGGCTACTGGACACCAGACTCTTTCGGCAGCCACGACATGGACATGAGCATCACCACAAGCGGCGGCAAGGTCACGACAGACCATATAACATTCGAGGTTTCAAACACATACGACAACATGAACGTCACCACGATGAACGGCGACCTCGTCGTGACACCGAGTATCGCTTCAAGCATCAAAGACTATGAGATGCCGATGCACGTCGGGGCGTTCGATGACATCACGGCGAGCTACCAGCACAACTGCGTCGGCTCGTGCGACCCGTACGACCGCGTGGGCGGCGTGAAGGTGCGCAACTACAGAGGCGAATGGATGGAGCTGTTCCGTTACATCAGTCCGTTCGGGGTGGAATGTGAAGCCGACCTCGACGTCACCGACTACACCTCGGTGCTTCAGGGCATCGTGGAGTTCGAGCTATTCTTCGAGACATGGAGCGGCGACGGCTACAACCCGACCCTGACCTTCGCGATGACGAAAGGCACACCTGAATACAAATACATCAACGTCGAGGAAATATGGTACGGCACGTTCTCGTTCGGCGACTACGCCAACCAGCAGCCCGTCCCGACAGTCGGTTATTCCTTCGACAGCAACACGGAGAAAGCATCCGTCAAGGTGACGACGACGGGCCACAACTGGAGCAGCGGCCAGAACGGCACGTACAACACAGGCAACGCCGCCGAGTTCCTCGAAGCGACACATCACCTCTTCGTTGACAACAACAAGGAGTTCGACCAGCACAACTGGGAGAACTGCAACCCGAACCCATTCGGATGCCAGCCGCAGAACGGCACCTGGACTTACCCGCGTTCCGGCTGGTGCCCCGGCAGCATCGCCATGGTGTGGGACTTCGACATCTCAAGCCACATCAACAAAGGCTCCGTCAACCTGTTCTACCAGTTCGACCCGAACTACATCGACGAGTGCCACCCGAACTACCCCGACTGCGTTGACGGACAGAACGGCTGCCCGCTCTGCAACGCACCCGACAACCCGATACTGAAACTCGCCGGCAAGGTCATCACCTACAGCAATGACATCGAGGTGCTTTCCGACGTCAACGAACAGGTCACGCCGGAAGCATTCAATGTTGACATCTTCCCTAACCCGGCACAGAACCGGCTCAACCTCAGCACCGATTACGAGCACGGCAACCTCTGCGTGCTGATCCTCAACGCGCAAGGTCAAATCATGGCTAACTTCGCCTTCAGCGGAAGCAGAACCATCGACGTGAGCGGCTGGGCACCGGGCGTTTATTTCGTCCAGACATTGGGCGGAACGATGAAGACCCAGAAAGTCGTCATCAAGTAGAAGACTGACATTTTTATAAAACAACAATACCACGCTGAAAAATCAACGTGGTATTGTTGTCTTTTGGCTGTCATCTTTGCTCCACCCAAATAAGTTTGTCGGTGTCGTAACCGCGTGCCTTCGCGCTACCAAGCAGGAAATCCAAATCTTCGTGCGACAATTCAGGTGTGCGGCTCAGAATCCAGAGATAACTGTCTGACTTGCTGCCTATCAGCGCGTAACGGTAATCAGACGCAAGCTCAAGGACATTGTAGTCGGAATAGAAACTCAGGAAGAACGACACTTTCAGTTTGCCCGGCACGTTGTCGTCGGGGCGATAGGCCTTGCCCACCGACTCCTTGAATTTCCCGTCGAGGCTTTTCTTGTAGCCGGTGTTGGTCACCTTCACCTTGCCGTCGGGTTGAAGCTCGTAGTGAGCCATGCAGCCAACGAGTCCGCGCTCGAAGCTGTGATCGAAGCGTGCGATTTCGTACCACGGCCCCATGTAACGCTCGATGTCGAGTTCCTTGACCGTGGTCGTGACAATTTCAGTGTGCTTGCATGAGAACAAGCTGAAGAGCATGATGCCGCTCAAAAAAGGGATAATTTTCTTTTTCATAACTGTAATTATTGGTTGGTAAAATTGTTGTTTCAGAGGCATAACAACAAAGCCAACGGGATTGTTCATCGGCTGAATGAATCTCAAGAAATTGTAAATGTTTGAATGTTTTTTACGGTTAATCAAGAATTTTTTTAAAGATAATTCGTATTTTTACGAACAAAAAGAAAAAAGTATTATTTTTGCCGCGAAATTTTGATGAAATGAATTCTGGTTACACCGATAAACAGCAGAAATTGGCACGTTATGCAAAAGCCTTGGGCAACCCTACCCGTGTTGCTATAATGGAGTTTTTGCTTCAGCAGAAAACCTGTTTCTTCGGCGACATCCACGAACAACTGCCAATTGCAAAAGCCACGGCGTCGCAACATTTGTCTGAACTGAAAGATGCTGGACTGATTCAGGGCGAAATCATGCCACCGAAAGTAAAATACTGCATCAACAAGGAGAATTGGTTAGAAGCCAAAGCCTTGTTCGGCGAATTTTTCGAGCATTGCGTTTGCAAAAACGACAAGTACTGCGACTGATGTTTTTTTGAAAATCATGTTCGTAGTTTTACGAAATACAAACAATAATATAAACACTAAACAACATTCAACTATGGAAATCAAAATCTTAGGAACAGGCTGCTCAAACTGCAAGACCTTATTCACCAACGTGCAGCAAGTCGCCGCCGAACTCAAACTCAACGCCAACATCACCAAGGAAGAAGACATGATGAAAATCATGGCTTACAACGTGATGCAACTTCCAGCCCTTGTCATCGACGAAAAAGTCGTGGCAAAAGGGAAAATCTCCGTTGACGAAGTGAAAAAACTGCTTCAGAATCATTCCTTATAATGTTCAATCAACAAACTTAAAACAATGAAAATCAAATTGTTATCAGCTTTATGCCTGCTCATCGCAATGATTGGCTGCGGCAACACGACAAATCAGAATGCCAACGGCAATCCGTCGGACGATGCGGTTCACGTCTATTGTTTCTATGGGAAACAACGCTGCCCCACATGCCTGGCCATCGAGAAGTGCACGCAGGAACTCGTTGAGCAGCAATACGCCAACGAAGCGAAATCGGGCAAGGTGAGATTCCAGCCCGTCAGCATCGACGAGAACGAGGCTTTGGCCGGCAAGTACGAGGTCGCATGGTCGTCGCTCATCATCGACAGAAGCGGCAAAATCTGCAATCTGACCGACATGGGCTTCAAGTACGCCCGCAACAACCCTGACGAGTTCAAGGCGCGACTGAAAGCCGAGATCGACAAAATGCTTCATCAGTAATGGAAACCCTGCAACAACTTTTGGACAGCAGCACCGCGCCCGTCATCACGGCGTTTCTGTTAGGCTTGCTGACCGCCATCAGCCCCTGCCCTTTGGCGACCAACATCACCGCCGTGGGTTTCATCGGCAAGAACATCGGCAGCAAATGGGGCGCATTGCGAAAAGGACTGCTCTACACCTTGGGAAGGACATTGGGTTACAGCATCTTAGGCGTTGCGCTCATCGGCATCTTGCGGCAAGGCGCGGGCATCTTCGGCATACAGAAATTCTTCGCCCGTTACGGTGAGATGTTCATCGGCCCAATCATGTTAGTTGTCGGTCTGTTCATGTTGTTCGGAAGCCGTCTGAACCTGCCGAAATTCGGTTTCCGTTCCGACGGCGAGAACCTCGCGAAGAAAGGCGGCTGGGGAGCATTGCTGTTAGGCATCCTGTTCGCTTTGGCGTTCTGTCCGACGAGCGGCGTGCTTTATTTCGGCGGTCTCATCCCGCTGTCGGTAGCGTCGTCGGGCGGTTATTTCCTGCCTGTGGTCTTCGCATTGGCGACAGCACTGCCCGTTCTCATCGTCGCCGTCATCATCGCGTTCAGCGTGGAGAGCATCGGCAGATTCTATGGGAAGATGCAGACGCTACAGAGATGGATGAACTGGATTGTCGGCGTGCTTTTCGTCATCATCGGCATTTATTATTGTATTGTCGCTTTTTTATAAAAATTTAAAAGTCAATTCATTATGATTCAAAAATTCGCTGATTGGCTGATTTTCAACGTTATAGGTTTAGATTCAGGCACGCACTTCGCCCTCGCCTTGAATTTCTTTGTCTTCGAGACCATCAAGGTGCTGATACTTTTGTTTGTCATCAGCGCGATCATGGGCGTCATCAACGCATATTTCCCCATCGACCGACTCAAGCACTACCTGCAGACACACAAGCTCTACGGCCTGCAATATTTCATGGCGTCGGTGTTCGGAGCCATCACGCCTTTCTGTTCGTGTTCGTCGATTCCGTTGTTCATCGGTTTCGTGAAAGGCGGCATTCCGCTTGGCGTGACATTCTCGTTTCTGATCACTTCGCCTTTGGTCAACGAGGTGGCTGTCGCAATGTTTCTTGGAGCTTTCGGTATGAAGACCACGGTCATCTATGTGGTGAGCGGCATCGTTTTAGGCACCATCGGCGGCATTATCTTAGGGCAGTTCAAGTTAGAGCGTCACCTCAGTCAGTGGGTGTTGCAGATTCAGAGAGACAGCATTGAGCAAAGCGAAAAATGGGAGTCGGAGCGCATCAGTTTCTTCGGGAGGCTGCCGAAGATCGTCAGTGAGAGTTGGGGCATCGTCAGAGGCGTGTTGGTCTATGTCCTCATCGGGATAGGCATCGGCTCGGCCATCCACGGCTTCGTGCCGGAGGGGTTCTTCACCAGATACCTCGGTGCGGAGCAATGGTGGAGCGTCCCTGTCGCCGTGTTTCTCGGCATCCCGATGTACAGCAACGCCGCCGGCATCGTCCCCGTCATCGAGGTCTTCGTGCGCAAGGGTGTCGCCATCGGCACCGCCATCGCCTTCATGATGGGCATCGTGGGCCTTTCGCTGCCCGAGATGACGATGCTGAAGAAGGTGATGAACTGGAGGCTCATCGGCATCTTCTTCGGCACCATCGCCGTCATGTTCATCCTCAGCGGATGGCTGTTCAACGCGGTGCTGTGAAAGTTAAAATCTTTTATGTCCACTTTTTGAGGCTGGTACAAAGCGTCCCTACATCGAAATTTTATGCACTACTTTCCGTAATAAACCGCTTCGTACCATTTCACCCAATCAAGCAGTTCGGGATACTTCTTTGAGGCATTTATCAAGTCCGATGATTTGAAGCTGCTGAACTTTGGAGAGTCTTTCACCAACTTGCGATATTGGTTCATCGAGTCATCTAGATAGCAATTGTCAGGATGAGTAACGACAGAGAAGCTTACAAACTTATATGGATTTATTGCTGTCCGATAAAACTTTTTTAGAGTAAAAAAACAAGGGCTGATTTCTGTTTGGAGAGTCAGCCCTTTGTGTTATTTTTGCTGTGTTACAAAATTAAAAATAACATGGGCAAAAGTACACATTTTTTCGGACAGCCGCTCTATGGTCAGGTGATAAAATTACTTGACAAGTCAAAAATCTTCCAAATCAGCCGTGAGAACGGTGGGGAACGTTACACGAAACGCTTCAATATATGGGTTCATCTGGTGGTGATGCTATACGCTGTAATAATGAGGTTCGACTCGTTGAGGGAGATAACCGCGTCCCTGCTCGGAGAGGCGCGGAAACTGAACCATCTCGGTCTGACATTCAAGATTGGCCGCAGCACGCTGGCGGATGCCAACAAACGGCGTCCGGAACACATTTTCGAGGAGATCTACCGCCATCTGTACGGCAGATACAGGGAAGTGCTTTCATCGGACAGCCGAAGCCACAGGACACCGAAATGGATGAAGAGGCTCCAGATAATAGACTCCACGACCATCACGCTCTTCTCCAACCTGATTTTCAAGGGTGTGGGAAGACATCCCAAGACAGGAAAGAAAAAAGGCGGGATCAAGGTGCACACGGTCATCCACGCCAACGAGGGAGTGCCCTCCGACATAAAGTTCACGTCCGCAGCCACCAACGACTCCTTTATGCTCAAGCCTGCGACCCTGAACAAGGGGGATATAATGGCGATGGACCGCGCATACATCGACTACGAGAAGTTCGAACAGCTTTCCGAACGGGGCGTGGTGTATGTCACTAAGATGAAGAAGTCGCTCAGGTACAAGATCCTGAAGGACTCCGCCTACCAGACGACCGACGGCCTCATGGAGGTGAGGGTGCAGGAAGTGGTCTTCACAAAGAAGCTGAAAGACGGGGAGACTCTCGAACACCACGCACGCATCGTTACATATGTGGACGAAGAAAAACGCAAACTCGTATCCCTGCTCACAAACGACACGGACCTTGACCCCAAGGAAATCGTGGCCATCTACCGCAAAAGATGGGAGATAGAGCTGCTGTTCAAGCAGATGAAGCAGAACTTTCCCCTGAAATACTTCTACGGCGAAAGCGCCAATGCCATCAAAATACAAATCTGGGTGACGCTCATCGCCAACCTGCTGCTGATGGTCATGCAGAAGGGGCTGAAACGTCAGTGGAGCTTCTCCGGTCTGGCGACAATGGTGAGAATCTCGCTTATGTATTACGTTGACTTCTTCAGCCTCTTCAACAATCCCGAGAAAGACTGGGAGAACGTCCTTGCCGAGGCGTCTGAAGTGCCTCCCGAACCGACTCTTTTTGACTGAGGGGGGCTTGTCTTTAGATTATCACACACGCGTTTAATGAGAATCAATGGGTTAGAAATCATTTTTGCCCGTTTTTAGTTTTTATCGGACAGCAATAATAACAAACAAATGAATTTGAGCCAAGCTGTAGCAATTGTTCTGCTCGTATTGTTGCAGGCGATGGCCTCTGCCGCTTTTGCGCAGAAAAAGGAATCTTATACGGGCGGAATGACAGTGCCAAACGATATTCCAATGATTGTTTTGCAAGATGATTGGGATTATAAGCCTGGAGAGTCATACAGTGAGGCAAATTATGAGTATTATGTGAACTCACAAGGTGATCGCGTAAAAGACGGAAAATTTGAATTCAATTGTTCGAATAAGTGCATAATTTCAGGAGGATATAAGGACGGAAAAAAGATTGGTAACTGGACTTTTACAAAGTGTGGCCAAAGAAGATTGAAGTCATACCTGAA
>CALBNV010000063.1 GCA_937896895.1 uncultured Bacteroidales bacterium
TTAATGTGTTGTTGACGACAGCTATCAGCCCTGACTTGTCAACATACTCGCTGTTCCGCGCACCTTGGAATGCCTCATTACCTTTATTAATATACGTACCCATTTCACGAAAAGTTTTTATTCCTGCAAAAATACACTTTATTTTCCGTCCGCGGATTTATTTGGAAGAAATATTTTTCATTTGATTTTGATTGTGTGCACGGATTGTTGCGACTTTGTCATGCACAATTACGATTTGTGATTCAACGAAAACGAAACACCATCCACAGAAGATACCGGCAAAATGGTTGTTACAGGATCGTGTAATAAACCAGTCTCAAATTCTGAATGACGCTCTCGTCCGCTTCGTCTGAGAAAGACAATGTAATAACGCCATACGGCTGTTCCACCAGCACGCCGGACACGGTGCTCATTTGTTCCTCGTCAACCTTCTAAGTGCGGGTGGGCGACATGGCATCCGGTTTACAATCGATCATTACCTTGCCAAACGCGATGGCTAACAATCCTATTTTTGTGTTTGCAGTTTTCATATTCAAGCTATTGATCCGTTATCGTCATGCTTGTCGTTTCTTGAATGTACAGATGGCAAGGGCCCATAACACTCCGCATTGGGTCGCCAAAATTCCCAACGGACGCAAGATGTCTATCAGTCCCGCCCCCTTCATATAAACACTTCTCAGTGCCACGACAAGATAGTGGGCGGGATTGATGATATTGAGTTGCTGCATCCATTCCACCATACTCTCTGACGGAGTGAGAGACCCCGACATATACTGTGATATCATGAGGAAAGATACTATTATGAGAAATGCCTGCATCGGATTGGATGTCAGGTTGTTGACAAAAATAGCAAAAGCCGGTACACCCAAAATATAAAGGGAATAAATGATACAAATCAACCACCATGAGTCCACATCGGGCATACCGTATGCCAGATTTGATATGATCAGAGTGATGGTCATCGCCACCAAGCCCGCAATATAACAAGAAAGGATCTTTGATGCCACCAACGCCCACGGTCTCAATGGGCAGACATTCATCATTTCCGACACGCCGCTGACCTCTTCGTTAAGCATCGAGCTTATGGACACATTGCTGCAAACGGCAAAGGCGACACCGAACAAAGCGACCGACACCATGAACAACAAATAATCCATGTTAGGATTATACAGGTTGAGTTCGCGTATGACCTCTTTTTTCGCCTGCAAGTCTATACCTTGCTGTTTGAAATACTTAGAAACGGTTGTCACGACAGATGTCTGTACTATTTTCGTTCCAAGAAGACCTTTCGTTATATCCACCGCTTTGACAGACAACTGCACTTTCTGCCGGTTGGAGGAGTAATAACTGCTTTCCAGACCTTTTGGGAAGAGCACGATGCAATCGATATCACCTTTCTCCATCAAATCAAACGCCTCATCGTATGTGGTGCGACTGGCGGTCAGCGTTACTCGTCCCGAATGGTCAAGCCCATCCGTCAGCATGGCGGACAGTGCGGAATGGTCGTCATCAACCACGGCGACATTGACATTCTTCACGTCAAAATTATATATACGCGAAATGACGAGGATGGTTAAAACCGGATAAAGAATCAACAGCATCACAAGAATCTTGTTGCGGAACAACTGCCGCAGTTCCTTCTCAATAAGAGCCGATATGCCGATTAGTGAGTTTTTCATCTGCTCAAGCGTTTTAGTTTGAAATGGCAAGCCAATGAAATCACTATGGTCGATATTGATATTATCAACGCCTCCTTAACAACATAAACTGCATCCACCCCCTGAATGAGCAGTTTTCTCATGGCATCTACATACCAGCGCACATAGACGAAGCCACTGATTGTCTGTCCCCATTCCGGCAGGTTCTCCGCCGGGATAATCACACCTCCGAAATAGATAACCGGCATGATGATTCCTCCCCAGCAAATGGCGAATGCGTTCGCCTGGTTAGATGTCACAAGGGCAATGTAAACCCCGAGACGCATCGTCGTGAAGATATAAAGGGCGGAAATGAGGAAGATGACGAAGTAGGAGCCTCTGACTGGTATTCCTGTTGTCAAGATGCCCATGGTCATGGTGATGCCACCGGCCAACAAACCGAGGACGGAGTACGGTATCGATTTGCCGAAATAAAAGGCATTTATGCTCACGGGAGACAGGGTGACAGAGTCAATTGTTCCGAACTCTTTCTCCCGCACCAACGAAGAGGATGTCAGTACCAGTATGATTATCAAAACGACAAAAGCGATAATGCCCGGTTGGAAGGAATAAGCGCTGATCAGCCGCGGGTTGTACAACATCCTGTATGAGATTAAGTCGTCGCTTTCTCCCGACAACTCGGCCTCAATAACCGTCCGTATGTATAGGCTTGCGGCACTGCCCATCATACAGTTGGAGACATCGGCGGCTATCTGTACTGAATGCGATTGTTCATAATCTGTATCAAAAACAATGGCAGCGTTCACCTCATTGACGCGCATCATTTTCTCCGCCTCGGCAAGGTCGTTGACATAGCCTTTGAAACGGAACACGGGATTGTTCTCAAACCGTGAAATAAGGCTTCTGCTTGCTTCGCTATGATGAGGGACCACAGCCACCACCTTGACTGTTCTCACATCCGTGGACAGAATAAGGCTAAAAGCCACAGAGAGTATCACGGGGCCGATGACCACGATGAAGAAGGTTCCCCTGTCGCGGAGGATATGCCTCCACTCCTTACGTATTATGGTCAATAATAACGATGTCATTGCCCTGTTTGCGTTACTTGTTCAAACACCTCATAGAAATCGGAGTCACCCTCCTTGACCCGTTTTCGCAGGTCTCCCATCGCCTTGATGACGCCATCCACCATGATGCATTGGCGGTCGCACCACAGCACCTCTTCCATATTGTGCGTCACCACAATGATGGTCGTTCCGCGTGCCGCCACAGCGCGTATGATGTCCCATATCTGTTTTCGAGCGACAACATCCACGCCGCTGGTGGGTTCGTCCAAGAACAACACGGCGGGGTCGTGCATCATCGCCGCCGCAAAGCTGACACGTCTCTTCCAGCCCAAAGGCAACCCTCCGAACAGACGGTCGGCATAGTCCGCCAAACCTAATCTTCTTAGGCATTCGCCTGTCCGATAGTCCGCCTCCTTTTTGCCTATACCATATAGACCTGCCGCCAGACGCAAGTTCTCGCGCACGGTCAAGTCAGTAGGCAGACAGTCACGCTGACTGACATAACCGATGTGGAACTTGATTTTTTCATAATCCTTATCTAAGTCAATACCTGCAATCTTGCCCGTGCCGGAGGTGGGTTTGGACAGTCCGCACAGCATACGGATAGCGGTTGTCTTACCGGCTCCGTTCGCCCCGAGGAAACCGAAGATTTCACCCTTGCATACGTGAAAACTGATATGATCGACGGCGGTAAAATTGCCGAAACACTTGGTCAGCCCCTCCACCTCTATCATGTTCTCCTGCTTGAGTTGGTCGTTGGTGTCACAAACGGCTCTTCCCTCAGGCGGCAGAATCTCTGACGGCTTGCCCACACGCACTATCTTTCCTTCCTCCATCAACGCTGCGCGGTCGCACATCATTATCTCGTTGCGGTAAGGAGAGGAGAGGATGATGGTCGTTCCAAACTGCTCGTTCAGCAGTTTCAAACAGTCTATCATATCCTGGCGCGATGTGGCGTCTATACCGGTAGTCGGTTCGTCCAACATCAGCAGGCGTGGTTTATTAATCAAGGCACAGCAAAGTGCCAGTTTCTGCTTCATGCCGCCGGACAGGTTGCGCGCCAGACGGTCGGAGAACGGAGCCAGATAGCGGTAGATTGGTTCAATCATCGGGTCGTTCCCGTCAAACGGGAGCCCGAACAAATCGGTATGGAAACGGATATTCTCTTCCACCGAGAGATCCGTATAAAGGGAGAACGTGGAGGGCACAAAACCGATGAGTTTGCGTATCTCCCGCTTATCCTTTACTATATCAAAACCAAAAATGTCGGCACTGCCGTTGTCGGGTTTGGTCAGCGTACATAAGATACGTTCCAAGGTCGTTTTTCCTGCGCCGTCGGCACCATAGATGCCAAACTTCTCCCCTTCGGCAATGTCAAGACAAACTCCGTCAAGAGCCGTGACTTTACCAAAATGTTTTGACAACCCTTGTATGCTGACCGAACCGTCCATCTCTCTAAACTCTAAACTCTAAACTCTAAACTCTACACTAAAAATACACTTCGCCGGCGATGCCCGCTTTCAGGTAACCGTCATTCTCCACGGTGATTTTCGCCTCATAGACGAGGTTGGAGCGCTCATCATCCGTCAGAATAGTCTTTGGAGTGAACTCGCTCTCGTCCGATATCCATACAATCGTCCCTTCATACTCGCGGGTGCTGTCTTTTCCGTAGTTGGCGATCACCTTCACTTTCTGCCCGACCGCGATGTCACGCAGTTGCGGTGAGGTGAAATAGGCGCGCAGATAGGCACTGTTGACATCCACTATTTTAAGCACCGTACGACCCGCCACCGCTATCTCGCCTTCGGAGGCGTATTTGGCTGTCACCACACCGTCTATTGGTGAGATGATGTGACATTTCTCCATCAAGGTGCAAACGCCGTTTATCTGGGCATCAAGACTCTCCACATTGCCTGTGGTGGCATTATTTGTATTGACAATGGTGGCACGCGTGGCGGCAACCTGACTCTCCAACACGGCTATCTCCGTCTCGAGGTTCTCCTGCTGTTTGCGTGGAGCAGCACCGGACTCAACCAACCGCTTTGTGGTTTGCAGGTCTTCCTTCAACTTGGCAATCTTCTGTTGCAAGGCGGCAGTCTGCACTTCCGCATCCGACTGCACCACGGCAGCCGCTCTTTTGGCCGCCTCGAGGTTGTCTTTCTGAACGGCGAAAGTGACCGTATCAGTCAGAGCCAATTCCTGACCTTTGACCACCTTGTCGCCCTCCTTGACGTAGAAGGCGAGAATCTTGCCGTTATTCTCCGCGCCAATACTGACGGAAGGAAACTCAAACACTCCGTGTGCATCCGGCTTGATACCGTTGCAAGAAACAAAAGCCACGCTCATTACAAGGGCAATAGCCAATCTTAATGTTTTTGTCATAATCTTACTCATTAATTAATTCTTCATTATGGCCCATCGGGCGTTCAATCTTCTCCTGTCTATACAGGGCTTGCAGCAGTTCTATCTGATGGATGCTCTTCTGCAACGAGGCGTGCGCCTCATCGTTTATCTTTTGCAACAGGTCGGAGGCATCAATAATGCCGCTTTCCAGCCGTTCTTCCGCTGCGACACGCACATCAGTGCGAAGCTGGAGTATCTCGGTGTCGTCTTCCAAGGTCTGACGAAGGAATTCTATTTCTTGACTAACGCCTGTATTGGCGAGACGGATTTTGAAATTCAGAAGGTCTCTCTGCAAATCCAGTTCATGCATCTGATTAGCAATCAACGTCTTGTCGTTTTTGCGAGTGTAAAGAGGACTAAGGTCGAACTTCAACTGGACGCCCAAAAACGCATTGAAAGAGGGATTATGGTCTGTCAGCCCTTTAAAAATATTCCTTCCGGGATAACCATAATATGCATCAGCGAGAAAAAGAATTTTTGGTGACAAATCGACATTGAGTTTCTTCATTTTTAGTTCCAGTATCTTCTGGCTGCTCTCAATGAAAGCATATTCGGGACGCGAAGGAATGGTCTCCGGAACGGTCGGCACAATCAGTTCCTCTTTGCTCAAATCCATTGACGTCAACAGGGATAGCGACAGCCGGGAGGATGCAATATTGTTTTCTATCAACTTGATTTGCTGTCTTGCCTCTTTGACCTCGGCTTCCATTGATTTGATGTCCATCGTGGATACCTCACCTTCGTCAAAAATAGACTGCATCTTGGCGAGGTTGCTTTCTAACACTTGCATTCGGCATTGGGCTTGTTTGAGCCGTTCTTCAAGGAGCAAAATGGAGAAAAAGACCTCATCCACCTGACGTTGCAATTCATAAAAAGACACTTCCAATTCCGCCGCGTCTTTGTCGGCATTGGCTTGTGCCATCTTCTTGTAATATGTGGAGGCTCCACCGTCCCAGACAGACTGGGCAAGGGTAGCATTAATTTTGTATTGCCACGGTTGCTCATTTTTTCCTGCCATATCAATCATTTCACCTAACTTCCCCAATATTTCGCCAAGGTCTTTCGCATCCGTTGTATTACTCAACCAAGCTCCGCTACCTCCTATTTCCAAACGAGGCAGCCATGCGAGAGAGGCGTTGTGCACATTGCATTCCTTCGTGGCTTGGATAAGGTCATAACGGCTCACAAGCGGATAGTTCATACGGGCACTGTCCCTACATTGCTGAAGGGTGACCGCAGCGTTCGCGGAGAATGCGAAGGCCATAATAACCGAAAGAATGGTGCAGAATTTTCTCATTGACTAACAGGGACTTCTATTTTTACTTTTCCACGCCGCCACTCCGGATTTCGCGAAGTCCACTGAACGAAATCCCAAATGAAAACGACCCTGCAAAGTTACACAATTTTCGTCATACACAATGAAATTATTACTGTCCGATAAAACTTTGTTTTGAGGTCAAAAATAAGGGCTGATTTCTGTTTGGAAATTCAGCCCTTTGTGTTATTTTTGCTGTGCTAAAAAAAATAAAAATAACATCGGCAAAAGTACACATTTTTCCGGACAGCCGCTATATCGTGGCCATCTACCGCAAGAGATGGGAGATAGAGCTGCTGTTCAAGCAGATGAAGCAGAACTTCCCGCTGAAATACTTCTACGGCGAAAGCGCCAACGCCATCAAGATACAGATCTGGGTGACGCTCATCGCCAACCTGCTGCTGATGGTCATGCAGAAAAGGCTGAAACGGCAGTGAAGCTTCTCCGGACTGGCAACGATGGTGAGAATCTCGCTGATGTATTACGTTGACTTCTACAGCCTTTTCAACAACCCCGAAAAGGACCGGGAGAATATCCTTTCTGAGGCATCTGAAAGGCCTCCCGAACTGACTCTTTTTGACTGAGGGGGCTTGTATTCAGGCTATCACACACGCGTTTGATGAGAATCAATGGGTTGGAAATCCTTTTTGCCCGCTTTCAGTTTTTATCGGACTGCAATATTTTTTTATAGAAACCGGTGGAATCTCATTGGATGATTTTTTTGTCGTGCGATGTCGCCGATCTTTTGCGGATTTAGGCAAAACATTATAATTTTTCTTCACGCTTCAAATTATTTCATTATCTTTGCACGTTTTATTAATTTTTATAGCGAAATAAGATATGAACGAATCTCGCACTTTGAACAGGATTGTTATTACATTCATTTTATTGATTAACAGTGTCTTTGCATTTGCCCAAGGCGATAACACCGTGAAGGGTTTCGTCTATGAGACCGCAACCGGCGAACCGATGATGTTCGCAAATGTGTATCTTGAGGGCACGACATTAGGCTCGACAACAGATATCAACGGGTATTTCAGCATCACAAGGATACCCGACGGCAGCTATTTCGTTATGGTGACGATGGTCGGATGCGACACGATCAAAGACCCAGTCACATTGAAGGGAAACCAGATATTATCCAAAAAGTATAATCTGAGTGAGGCTTCGATAAAATTGGAGGCTGTCAGCGTCACCGCCGAAAAAATCGAGGCGAGGACGGAGACCAAGACCTCGGTGGTGAACATCACGCCGAAGACCATCACCAAGATCCCGTCGATAGGCGGTCAGGCTGACCTCGCCCAGTATCTTCAGGTCATACCTGGTGTCGTGTTCACAGGCGACCAGGGCGGTCAGCTCTACATCCGCGGCGGCTCCCCGATCCAGAACAAGGTGCTCCTCGACGGGATGATCGTGTATAACCCGTTCCACAGCATAGGCCTGTTCTCCGTCTTCGACACCGACATCATCAGGAACGCGGAGGTTTATACCGGCGGCTTCGGGGCTGAATACGGCGGACGCGTCTCCTCCGTGATGGACATCACGACCCGCGATGGCAACAAGAAACGCATCTCCGGCAAGGTCGGCGCATCGACATTCGGCGCGAAAGTCCTCCTTGAAGGCCCGCTCAAGAAAGCGAAGTCGGACAATGACGTGAGCCTCTCGTTCATACTCTCCGCCAAGGCGTCATATCTCGAAGAGACCAGCAAGAACATCTATGACCCGATGATTAAATGCGGCGTCCTGCCGTATGAATATCAGGATTTATACGGTAAGATATCACTCAACGCAGCCAACGGAAGCAAGGTGAACTTGTTCGGATTCAGCTTCAACGACCAGGTGAACAACTACAAGTCGATATCCGACTTCAACTGGAAATCATACGGCGGCGGCGCAAGTATGGTGATAATCCCCGGCAAGTCGCCGGTCCTTGTTGAAGGAAACATTGCGTATTCAAACTATATCGCTGAACTTCATGAGGCTAACAACAATCCGCGCTCAAGCTCGATAGGCGGCTTCAACGCTGGCTTCAATTTCTCGTATTTCCTCGGTAAGAACACGTTGAAATATGGTGTCGAGATACTTGGTTTCAAGACTGTTTTCGACTACAGAAAAGCGAACGGCATAGATATAGACATGACGGAGAACACCACCGAACTCGGTGCGTTCATCAAATATAAATGGCAACTCGAAAAACTCATCATCGAGCCGAGCTTCCGTCTGCAATGGTACGCCTCCTTGGCGGAAGTCTCGCCTGAGCCGCGCCTTGCGGTAAAATACAACGTGACCGACTGGTTCCGCATCAAGGGCGCAGCGGGCATGTATTCACAGAATCTCATAGCGGCAAACAGCGACCGCGACGTGGTGAACCTCTTCTATGGCTTCCTTTCCGGACCCGACAACCTGCCGAAGAAATTCAATGGCAAAGAGGTGACGACCAAACTCCAGAAGGCGAACCATTACATCATTGGCACTGAATTCGACATCGTCAACAACCTCACCTTGAACATCGAAGGCTATCTCAAGGATTTCAAACAACTGTCAAACATGAACAGAAACCAGCTCTATGCCGAGAATAACGCGCCATACGGAACACCCGACATCCTGAAGAAAGACTTCATGATCGAGAACGGCAAGGCGTACGGCATCGACCTTTCGCTCAAATTCGAGCAGTTCAGATGGTATGTGTGGGCCGCCTATTCGTATGCTCATGTCAATAAGAACTATGAAAATGAAAACAAAGAACTCGTGAACTACCGCACACACTACGACCGCCGCCATAACATCAATATCATCGTGACTTACAGCGCGGGCGCACGCAAACAATGGGAACTCAGCGGCCGTTGGAACTTCGGCTCAGGCTTCCCGTTCACACAGGTCAGCGGATTCTATGAGAATTATCAGTTGGGTAATATCGGCGATAATTTCATCGGAGCCAATGGCAACCTCGGACTCATCTACGATGACCTTAACAAAGGCGAACTGCCTACATACCACAGGTTCGACATCGACGCGAAACGCAAGTTCAACTTCAGCGACCGCGTGAACCTCGAACTCGACCTCAGCGTGACGAACATTTACAACAGAAATAACGTTTTCTTTGTTGACATTGTCTCAGGCGAGACAATGTATCAACTGCCAATCATGCCGAGCGTAAGCTTGACACTAACATTCTAATGATGGAAACACCTTCTCCGAAAAAAATACCACACGAGATGACAATTCACGGTCATACCCGTGTGGATAATTATTATTGGCTCAACGAGCGTGAAAATCCTGAAGTAATCGACTACCTCAAGGCTGAAAACGCCTACGAACAGGAAATGATGAAGCATACGGAACCGCTTCAGCATCAATTGTTTGAGGAGATTGTCGCAAGAATAAAACAAGATGACGTGTCGGTTCCTGTCAGACATAAAGGCTACGTCTATTACTCGCGTTTCGAGGAAGGCATGGAATATCCGATCTATTGCCGCCGCCGCGCCTTGAACGACGATTACCTCGATTTGACGCGACAAGGCGACGAGGAGGTTCTGCTCAACGGCTACGAGATGTCACGCGGATATTCGTTTTTCGACATCGGCGCGTATAATGTAAGCCCTGACAATCAACTGATTGCATATAGCGTTGACACGGTCAGCCGTAGGCAGTATCAGATCTTCGTGAAAGAAATAGCCACGGGCAAAATGTTCCCGGAGGTCATACAAAACACGACGGGCAACATGGTCTGGGCCAACGACAACAAGACGATTTTCTATAGCATGAAAGACGAGTCGCTGCGTTCCTGCCGGATCATGCGACACGAAGTCGGCACCGACCCGAAAGATGATGTTGAGGTGTTCTATGAACAGGATGCGACGTTTTATGCTTATATAAGTAAAACAAAATCAGACAGATATATAGTCATTGTCTCGGAAAGCACTTTGAGCTCTGAAGTCCGTTTCATCGATGCTGACAGGCCGAGAGATGAGTTCAAGGTATTTCAGAAACGACAGGCCGACATGCTTTACGGCATCGGGCATTATGGCGAATATTTTTACATCATAACGAATGCCGACGGCGCGAAGAACTTCAAGGTGATGAGGACACCGGTCAACGCGACTGGAAAAGAAAACTGGAAAGAGTTCATCAGCTACCGCGAAAATGTTCTTGTTGAAGACATCGACATCTTCGCTGATTTCATCGTCGTCGAGGAAAGAATCAACGGACTGACGAATCTGCGGGTGCTGTCGTGGGACGGGCAGACTGACTATTACATCGATTTCGGTGAGGCGGCATACACCGTCGGCGCCTCGGCAAATCCGGAGTTCGATACGCATCTGCTGAGATATGCTTATACCTCGATGACAACGCCAAGCTCTGTGTATCAATATGATATGGTCAGTAAGACGGCAAAACTCCTGAAACAGCAGGAGGTTGTCGGCGGTTACAATCCGTCGGATTATGTGACGGAGCGTCTCATGGCTCCGGCGAAAGACGGAGTGCTTGTGCCGGTGTCGTTGGTGTATAAAAAAGGTCTTGTGAAAAACGGACGCAATCCGTTGGTGCTTTACGGCTACGGCTCGTATGGCAACAGCCTTGACGCCTATTTCTCCACGGCGCGCCTCAGCCTCCTCGACAGAGGCTTCGTCTGGGCGATAGCACATATCCGAGGCGGCGAGGAGATGGGACGGCAATGGTATGAAGACGGCAAGCTCTTTAAAAAGAAAAACACTTTCACTGATTTTATTTCTTGTGGTGAATATCTTATAAATCAAGGGTTTACAAATAGCAAGATGATCTTCGCGATGGGCGGAAGCGCCGGCGGGCTCCTTGTCGGCGCAGTCGCGAACATGGCGCCGGAACTCTTCAGGGGCATAATCGCACAGGTGCCTTTCGTCGATGTCGTGACGACAATGCTCGATGAAAGCATCCCGCTGACGACAGGCGAATATGACGAATGGGGCAACCCGAACGAGAAAGACAGTTACGACTATATGCTTTCGTATTCGCCGTACGACAACGTAGAGGCCAAAGACTATCCGGCGATGCTTGTGACGACAGGCCTTCACGACAGTCAGGTGCAGTATTGGGAACCGGCGAAATGGGTCGCGAAACTGCGTGAACTCAAGACCGATGACAACCCTCTGCTCCTGAAAACCAATATGGATTTCGGACACGGCGGCGCGTCAGGCCGTTTTGAGCCGTTCAAGGAAATTGCGCTTGAATACGCTTTCATGCTCGATCTGATCTGATTATGAACATATACCAGCTTTTTGTTCGGGTTTTTGGTAACAAAAACGGTGCGTGGAAGCCAAACGGCACACGCGAACAAAATGGTTGTGGCACTTTCAACGACATTAATGACGATGAAATTGAACGTCTTAAATCATTGGGAATCAGTCATATATGGCTTACGGGCGTTATAAGGCATTCCACATCGTCTGATTATTCGGGTATTGGTCTTAAACCAACGAACAAATTGATAACCAAAGGTTTGGCCGGCTCACCTTATTCAATCCTTGATTATTACGATGTCGATCCCGATTTGGCAGTAAAGCCCGAAAACAGAATGGCTGAGTTTGAAGATGCTGTCAATAGGATTCACAAACACGGGCTGAAAGTCATTATCGACCTCATTCCCAATCACTTGGCGCGAGAATATAAGTCGGTTTGCAAACCTGATTACATAAACGATTTCGGTGTCAATGATGATAAGAATATAGAGTTTTCTCCCGCCAATAACTTTTATTATTGCCCTAATGAATTGTATGTCAATCCGATAGGTGATGCAGGTGAATATCATGAGTTTCCTGCAAAAGCCAGCGGCAATGATGTCTTCCGCCCGAATCCGTCGGTCGATGACTGGTATGACACTGTGAAACTCAATTACGGCGTTGACTATCGTGATGGCGGCAGACATTTTGAGTTTGTCCCGGATACTTGGCGTAAAATGCTGAATATCATTGCTTTCTGGTGTTCAAAAGGCGTTGATGGCTTCCGTGTCGATATGGCAGAGATGGTACCCGTCGAGTTCTGGCGCTGGGTTGTTGCTGAAGTACGTAAAGACTTCAATATCACGATGATAGCCGAGATTTACCAGCCGAATCTTTATAAGGCATATATCGAAGCTGGTTTTGATTATCTTTACGATAAAGTCGGCTTGTACAATACGCTTGAAAACATTTACAGATACGGACAACGTGCTGAAACGATTTCTGAAGTCTGGAAGCGACTTAACGGCTTGGATGACAATATGTTGCGTTTTATGGAAAACCACGATGAGGTCAGACTTGCGTCGAAACATTTTATGAAAAACGCAAGAAACGCCTTCCCGTTTGTCGCAATGTCAGCGTTGATGAACAATGGTCCGTTCATGATTTACAACGGTCAGGAATATGGAGAGGATGCCGACGGCGCGGCAGGTTTCAGTGGTGATGACGGGCGGACTTCAATCTTCGATTACGTTTCAATGAAATCGGTTTTGAAAGACGACAGACACTCTGATGTTTATGAATTTTATTGTAAGTTATTGAATTTCAGAGAGAAAAATCCAGCGATTCGAAATGGTGCGTTCTACGACTTGATGTGGGCGAATCCTTGGTATTCTGACTTTGACCCACAATATGTATATGCGTTTCTGCGTTATTGCGAGGAACAAAAGTTATTGATTGTCATCAATTTCAATTTGAATGAGGGCAGAAAGGTGACTGTGACGGTACCTGAAGATGCGGTGGAATTGGTCGGAGGTTGCAGAAACGAATATCAGGTTGAATTGAATCCCGGCGAAGTGAAGATTGTTGACCTTTTGAATGTCAGATGTAGAGACGGTGCATGCACCGTCTGATGGTTGTTTGAAAATAAAGTGCATACACCGTCTGACGGTTGTTTGAAAATAAAGTTATGATGAAGATAGTTGAAAAAGACAGTTGGCTGAAGCCTGTCGCCGATGAGGTGCAGGGACGTTTTGACCGTTATCATAATTGCCTTAAAAACATTGAGAGTCAATATGGTAGCCTTAAGAACTTTGCTTCAGCGCACGAGTTTCTCGGTTTTCATTATGACAAATTTCGTCATGGCTGGTGGTATCGCGAGTGGGCGCCGGCGGCGCATTATCTCTCGTTGTTCGGCGATTTCAACGGATGGAACCGCTACGCGAATCCGATGGAGAAGACCGACAATGGTGTCTGGGAGATTTTCCTTCCCGATGCCGAGTTCTCAGGGCGGCTCGTCCACGGAAGCCTCCTGAAGGTGTTGGTGCAGTCGAGCATCGGCGAGCAGGAGAGGATTCCTGTATATATTAATAAGGTGTTGCAAGATGACGACACGAAAGATTTCCGCGGACAGTTTTGGAACCCGGAAAAACCGTATATCTTTGAATATCAAAGGCCTGAGATGAAAGATGAGCCGTTGCTGATATATGAGGCTCATGTGGGTATGGCGCAGGAGAAAGAAGGTGTCGGGACTTACAATGAGTTTAGAATCAATGTGTTACCGCGAATAAAGACCGCAGGATACAACGCCGTTCAGCTGATGGCAATTGCCGAACATCCATATTACGGCTCGTTCGGTTATCACGTGTCGAACCTCTTTGCTCCGAGTTCGCGCTTCGGCACTCCCGAAGAACTGAAAATGCTTGTTGATGAAGCACATAGACTTGGACTGCTTGTCATCATGGATGTGGTGCATTCACATACGGTCAAGAATATCCGTGAGGGATTAAATCTTTTTGACGGCACTGATTATCAATATCTTAAATCAGGAAAAGACGGCGAACATCCGCAATGGGACTCAAAGATTTTCAATTACGGGAAACTTGAGACGCTTCAGCTGTTGCTCTCGAATCTGCGCTATTGGCTTGAGGACTTTCATTTTGACGGATTCAGGTTCGACGGCGTGACTTCCATGCTTTATCTCGACCACGGCATCGGTGTTACGTTTGATGACCCATGGAAATATTTTGGCGAAAATATTGATAATGACGCTGTTACATATCTTCAACTCGCGAATCAGTTGGTGCATGACCTTGGAAAAAACAACATTTCAATCGCTGAAGACGTGAGTGGTATGCCGGGGCTTTGCGCTCCAATAGAGGACGGCGGTATTGGCTTCGACTATCGGCTCGGCATGGGACTCCCTGACTTCTGGATAAAGGTTTTGAAAGACCAGACTGACGAGGAATGGAACATGCACGAGTTCTTTTTCACGATGACCAACAGGATGAGCGATGTGAAGACGATAGCTTACGCGGAGTCGCACGACCAGGCACTTGTCGGAGATAAGACATTGTCTTTCAGGCTGATGGACAAGGAAATGTACACTTCGATGTCGGTTGGAGATGACAATTTCATCATCGACCGCGGTATCGCCCTGCACAAGATGATCAGGCTTTTCACCATCGCGCTCGGCGGTGACGCATGGCTGAATTTCATGGGCAATGAGTTCGGACATCCCGAATGGATCGACTTTCCGCGTCATGACAACAACTGGAGTTATAAACATGCACGTCGCCAATGGTCGCTCGTTGATGACAAGAATCTTAAATATCACTGGCTCAATGACTTTGATGTCGCGATGCTCGATTTTGTGAAAAAGACAAAGCTGATGTCGTCTGAACAGGCGTGGCTTCTGAACGCAGATGAGGAGAATAAAACAATCGTATTTGAAAGGAATAACCTCATTTTCGTGTTCAATTTCGGTCAGAAATCATCGCCTGATTATCAGATAAATGTCAAGCAATCAGGCGATTACAGGATCGTCTTCAGCACCGACGAGAAACGTTTCGGCGGGTTTGAGAATATTGATGAAAGCACCGTCTTCCCGTCAGAAATGGTTGACGGAGAGATTACAATGAAAATCTACAATGTCGCCAGGACAGCGACCGTATATCGCACTGACGGCGTGAATAAAATATGACGTTATGAAAAGTATTAAATGTTTATTGCTGATAATCAGCATGATGAGTATGTCGCCGGCAGTTGCGCAAGTTGAAGCCAAGACTTATTACGAGCCGGAGCTGCTTATGATTTCACAACCTAAGATTGAGTTTTACGACACGGGCGAAAATGACTACGTCCAGTTTTATTTCGATGTGAAAAACATTGGTTCTGAGACGTATAAAGGTGAATTTATCATCTTGATGGAGCCTGATGTTGACCATTTCTATGCCAAGAAAAACATCAAAGTCAAGGCTGGTGCTGTGAAGAGAATCAGGATGGAACTTGACCTGAGCATGGTTTATTATGATTCGGTTTATACTGTCCTTCCTGTGTATGAGTTTGAGAATCAATGGTATCCGCTTACGGCCTACGAACAGTTCTCGTCTTTGATGCTTTGTCTGAACTCTCCATCGTACAGTCAGGATTTGATTGTCACCGCCGAGCCTGCGCCGGTCGTTGATTATTATTACGATGCGCGGTTGCAGCGTCCGCCCGTCTATGGTTATTATTACGTCACGCCGCCTCCGGGCTGGGCTTATGCGTACGGTTACAACCCATATTGTGTCAATAATTATTACACCGTCATAAACGGAAATGTGAATGATTATAATGGCGGAAGCAACCATGTCGTTAATATTAATGACAGGCCGTCGGCACCGAAAGTGTCTCATAATCATTACAGTACGAGTATTTCTAATACGTCATCTTCGTCAAGGAGAGCGCATTCGGTTTCGGGAAATTCCGTGACACCATCTGTGCCGCGACGCACGACATCAGGGACATCGTCTTCGGCGAGAAGTTCGTCGTCTTCATCGAACAGACAGTCTTCTTCCGTCTCAAATCCTTCAAATTCGAGAAACAACTCCTCTTCGACCTCGTCGTCTTCAAAACGGTCAAGTAGCTCATCATCAACGGTTTCCAATTCGTCATCGTCAAGGTCTTCTTCGTCAAGAAGCTCGTCGTCGAAGTCTTCAAGCAGTTCTTCATCGAGAAGTTCAAGCTCGTCAAGCTCAAGGTCTGGCGGCGGAAGAAGATAGTTGATATTAAATCTGAAGCCGTTCGGTGAAAAATTTTAAAAAAATGTTTTTTGTTACGAAATAATGTGTACCTTTGCGCGATTTTTTAAAGAGAGGAAGCCGAAAATCTCGTCAAAGAGTAGGCAAAATTAAATCAAATTAAAACTATGAAAAAAGTATTTTTAACACTTTCACTCGTGGCAGCAGCATTCTTCTGCCAAGCACAGCTTTTCGTTGGTGGTGACCTCGGTTTCAGTACGAAAGGTGGCAGTTTGTCAGGTAAAGATGGCAATACTTCCATAAGTATTGATCGTCCAAAGACCACAACCTTTGAAATCGTTCCTACCATCGGTTTCATGTTCAATGAAAGCATCGGTATCGGTTTGGACTTCGGTTATGGTGTTTCAAACTATAAAGAGAAAGATGAGGATTATAGTTACAAGGAAAGCGTGAATTCTTGGATTGTGGCTCCTTATTTCCGTTGGGTTTTCGGTCAGTTCGACAGAGTGTCGCTCTATGCAGATGCAAGAATCAACTTCGGTGGTGACAAGTATAAAGTGAGCGAGACGGAAGGTAATGCATCAGTGAGCTTTGATGGTGACAAGGTTTCCAACTTTGGCTTTAACATCGTTCCAGGTATCAACTTCATGATTAGTGACAATATTGCACTTAACGCAAAATTGAACCTCATCAGCCTTGGTTACAACATGACAAAGACTACAACAAAGTATTTGGATGATGATTTCGAGTATTATCGTGATGATGAGCCGGAATACACAATTAAAGATACCAGCTTTGGCTTTGGTGTCAACTACAGGACAGCTCTTGAAGTTGGTTTTATCTATCAGTTCTAAATTAAGAGTTTAACACACAAAAAAAAAGACTACCGTTCGGTAGTCTTTTTTTTATTTGCAACCGTCGCATCCGCCGTCGCAGTTTCCGCAGCCGCCGTCTTCGTGGTGGCAGTGATGGCATCCGCCGCCCATGTCGGCCTCGGTGAGTTCGCGGACCGCCAAGATCTCGCCTTCAAAGAATAACGGCACGCCGGCAAGCTGGTGGTTGAAGTCAATCTTCACAAGCTCGATGCTTATCTCCTTGATGGTGCCGGGGATGATGTTTCCGTTCTCAACGCTGAACTGCAAGGTGTTGCCGACTTTGCAAAGCTCGTTGAGCGTCCCGTCTTCGTTGAGGAACATGTCTTTCTTCACCGTGTAAACCATCTCCTCGTTGCGCTCGCCGTAACCCTCGGCCGGCGTGAGGTGGAAACCAAATTTGTCGCCCGGCTCAAGGCCTTGCAGACATTCCTCGAATCTCGGCAGGAACATCCCGTGGCCGAAAATGCCCTCAAGCGGATGTTCTTTCGTGGCCTGGTCGATGACCTCGCCTTCAATCGTGTCGTTGTGCAGTGTGTAGGTCAATGTGACTACTGTGTTGTTTGCTACTTTCATTTTACTGATGTGGAACCGCTATGCAGTTCGTTTTTTAATGGTTTATAATATTGTTAATTCCTAATTTCCTCAAACTCCTAATCACCTAATCTCCTAATCTCCTCCAAACACCTAATCACCTCAATCACCTAATCACCTAATCACCTCCAAATACCTTCCTCAAGACCCATTCACTTGTTATCAATCCTAAAACGCTGAAAAACAGCCATTTGAGATTAATCAAGTCATCATATCTTGTCTCTTCCCTCGAAATTGATGTGATACGCGTGTCGTTATCCAAATCTTTCTTAAGTTGTTGAATGTCAGAGATATAATAATATTTGCCGCCGGTTTGTTCTGCAATCAGTCTCATCCTGTCGGTCTTCGCCGTGAGGTCTTGCGCCTCGATGCCGAGCGCGACGACGGTGAAGCTGCCTGTGGCGGAATACTCGACACCGCCGAGGCTTGCCGAGGCGGTGTAAGTGTAAACACCTTCTGGCAGAACCCCGATATTAAGGCTGTAATTGATGTCGCCTTTCGCAAAAATGTAATCGTAAACTTTTCTCGTCTGCCTGCCGGTAATCCTTATGTGCAGGTCAGGCTCGTTGACAAGCTCGCGGCTTGGATTGCGCAACTCCGCCGTGAAACCGACAGACTCCGTATTCGTGTAACTATCTTTGTGATTGACAGTCAACTCTTTGCTTCTTTCCGTCAAAAGATATTTCACCGTCTTGCTGAAAATCTCGTTGAAACCGTCATGGTTTTTGTGCTGAAAATATTCGTAAAGCTTCCATCGCCAGCAACCTGTCCCGAATATGAAAGCCATTTTCCTGCCATCTTCGCCGTTTGCAAATGACATCAAAGGGTTCGGTGTCTGTAAGTCCATGATATTCATAAACATCATGTCATCGTGATGCGCCCTGAACGCCGTTTCAAGATGCGGAAGCGAAAGCGGAGGATATGAACTTAACTCATTCTTTATGTTTGAATTGACAGTGAAAAGCCCGAAATTGCTGTTGAAACGCGCCTTGATGTCAAGATTCGCGTTGACGGCTCCTTTCTTTATCTCAACGGCGTTCTGCGAGCCGTTAAAGTCATTGATGTCTGTTGGAGAACCGATGACGGCAAGAACCGGCAGGTCTCCCACATTTATGCCATTGATTTCTTCTGGAATTGGCAACTGATGGATAATCAATAGGTTATAATTGCTCTCTGAAAGGTTTTTGTCTTTTTCATAGTCAAAAATCGTTTCAAATTCAAAATGGTCTCCGAGCGCCGACTTTATTGCCGCGATGTCGGGATGTGGCGATTTTGCGTAACACAAAACATTGTATTTCTTGTCGATGACTTCCACGAAAATACGTCGCGAATTGTTAAGCAACTGTGTCTCTTTTTCGAGTCCATCTATTTGAATGTCAATCTGTTTAATGCCTTCGCCGTCGGGAGTGATGTTGAAGTCGAGCGTCTTCGAGAAGTTGTTGCTGCTGACTGGCACTGTCGCGTTTCCGACCTCTGCGCCGTCCATCTTGACTGTTGCTGCCATCATGGAGCCTTTTGCGTTTTTCGCGTTGACGGTTATCCGCAACGGAAACGACATCAATGCCGGGACGGATTTGTTGTATCTCACATCCTGAATCATCAAATCTGGATGGTTGACAGTGTCGCCAAGTGTCACCGAATAAATCGGGAAAGGGAAGTTTTCGGTGTTGTATTCCGGCTCAACACCTTGATTTACAATGCCGTCGGAAAACAGGACGACCGCACCGACGTTCCTTTTATAATAAAGACGCCTTATCGTGTTCAACGCCTCACTGATGTCGGTGCTGTTTCCACCGAAATCAAATGTCTCGATATCGTAGTCTTTTTCAAAAGTATTACATAGAGAATCAATGACTTGCGGTAGTTTCTCCTTGTAAATAACCGAGTCTTTCGTCATTGTCACTGATGTCGAATTGTCTCTTGCGAAAACAATGATAGGCTGCTCTATCTTATTGGTTTTCTGTTTGATATAAGGATTGAAAAAGAGCATCATCACAACAGCGACGACAACAAATCTTAGCGCAAACAACATTGCAGTCAGCGTTTTGCCGTAATGTTGTCTGCGGTTGAAGAGATAAAGCAGTCCCGCGTAAACGAGACCGGCTGCTATTGCGATGATTGTCAGCGACATATTACATGTTCATTCCGCCATCGACGGCGATGACCTGGCCGGTGACGTAGGCCGACATGTCGGAAGCGAGGAACAGCGCGATGTTGGCGACGTCCTGTGTCGTGCCGGCGCGTTTGAGCGGTATCGCCTGCGCCCACTGTTTCTTGATCTCCTCAGGAATGTCTTTTGTCATGTCCGACTCGATGAAGCCCGGCGCGATGGCGTTGTTGCGGATGTTGCGCACGCCCATCTCCTTCGCCGCCGACTTGGTGAAGCCGATGATCCCCGCTTTCGACGCTGCATAGTTGCACTGGTTGGCGTTTCCGGCGCAGCCCACCACGCTGCTCATGTTGATGATGCTGCCGTGGTTCTGCTTCCACATTATCATCTGCACGGCCTTCGTGTAGTTGAAGACCGACTTCATGTTCACGTTGATCACCGCGTCCCACTGCTCTTCGGTCATGCGCTTCAGGGCCGTGTCTTTCGTGATGCCCGCGTTGTTGACCAGAATGTCGATCTTGCCGAAGTCATCCATGATTTTCGCGATGACGTTCTGCGTGTCCTCGTAGCTCGCGGCATTGGCCGGATAAGCGACGACCTTGACGCCGAGAGCCGCAATCTCAGCACGGGTCTCTTCTACCATCTCATTGATAATCAAATCTGTAAATGCGATGTCACAGCCTTCGGCCGCGAATGTCAACGCTATCGTCTTTCCGATGCCGCGACCAGCTCCTGTGATAACGGCGACTTTTCCCTGTAATAGATTCATGGTTTAAATTTTTGCAAAAATAATGCTTTTTTTTCACACAACAACCACATATTATTAGTAATTTTGCAACTTCTAATCATGAAAAAGAAATTTTTGATAATACAAACTGCATCGATTGGCGATGTGATTCTGGCGACAGCTGTTGCAGAGAAACTGCATTCGTATTTTCCTGACAGTCAGATAGATATGATGATAAAAAAAGGTTACGAGGGACTTTTTGAAGGTCATCCGTATCTGAATGATGTCATAACATGGAGCAAAAATAGTCATAAATACAGGAATCTGTTTGTCATTTGGAGAAATATCAGGAAAGAACGTTACGACTTGATTGCCAACGTGCAGCGTTATGCCGCGACGGGTTTCATCACTGCGTTCGGCAAAGCGAAGGAGACCGCCGGTTTTGACAAGAACCCGTTCAGCATTTTTTTCACGCGGAAGATAAGGCATCAGATCGGTGTGCCGGGCCTCCATGAGGTGAACAGGAACAACAAACTGATAGAGCACATCACCGACGGGAAGCCGATGCGTCCGGGGCTTTATCCGCCGAAACACGTTTTTGAAAACGTAACAAAATATAAATCAGAAGATTACATTTGCGTCGCCCCGTGTTCGTTGTGGTTTACAAAACAGTTTCCGGAAGACCGCTGGGTCGAGTTTCTGAAACTCGTTCCTGATGGCCTGAAAGTTTATCTTTTGGGCGGGAAAGACGATGTTGAGATTTGTGAACGCATTAAAAATCAAGTGGTTGACAAGGATGTTGTCAGCCTTGCCGGGAAGCTGTCGTTGCTGGAGTCGGCGGCGTTGATGAGAGATGCACGGATGAATTACGTGAACGACTCATCACCGATGCATCTGGCGAGTTCGCAGAACGCCAGGACGACCGCGGTCTTCTGCTCGACGGTCAATGACTTCGGCTTCGGACCGCTGTCGGATGACAGCGTCGTCGTCGAAACACGTGGGAAGTTAGGCTGCCGTCCTTGCGGGCTGCATGGTTTCAAAAAATGCCCGAAAGGTCATTTTAAATGCGCGTATGATATTGATATTAACGAACTTACAGATAGATTATGAATACTTTTGAAGAAGAAGTCGAATTGTGTGTCAAATTCTTGAAGGAAGGCAAAGTCTTTGTGTATCCGACAGATACGATTTGGGGCATCGGCTGCGACGCCACGAACGCCAAGGCTATTGACAGGATTTTCAAAATCAAGAACCGTCCCGCCGGGCAGGGGTTGATAATACTCGTGGACTCCGTCGAACGCCTGAACGATTATGTCGTTGACCCGTCGCCGGTTGCAGCCGACCTGATCAAAGCGGCGAAAAACCCGCTCAGCATCGTCTTCAAACAGTCGAAAGGCTTGGCGAAAAACCTCTCATCAGACGGAAGTGTCTGTGTGCGAGTGACTTCCAATGAGTTTTGCAAGGCGGTGATAAGGAAACTCGGTGCTCCGATAACATCGACGTCGGCAAATCTCCATGGTGAACCGTCGCCGGCGAATTTCACTGACATCACCGAAAAGATGAAACAGTCGGTTGATTATGTCGTGAGTCTGTACCATGATGTCGTTGTTAAACCTAAAGCATCGACGATCATCAGAATCAAGGAAGACAATACATTTGATGTTTTGAGAAGCTGAGGACGTCAGGTGATTAGGTAATTAGGTAATTAGGTGATTAGGTGAATAGGTAATAGGTTGGAGAACCGCGTGGCGGTTTCACATTCGTAGAAAAAAATTGAGAAATGAATAGGATATTTTTAATTGTTATTTTATTGACGGTCAATTTGTTGTGCAATGCACAGCAGCAAAATAATGCGAAGATTGCCGCCACGTCGCAGAAAATGGCGACGACAATGTATTTGATTGAGAATTTTTATGTTGACACCGCTGACATGCCGAAGCTGACCGAGGAGGCTATCGTGGCGATGCTCAAAGAGTTAGACCCGCATTCGGCGTATATTTCAGCCAAGGACGTGCAGAAGACCAACGAGCCGTTGGTGGGCAGTTTCGAGGGCATCGGGGTGACGTTCCAGCTCCTGCGTGACACGATCCTCGTGGTGTCGCCCGTTTCCGGCGGCCCGTCGGAGAAAGTCGGCATCATGGCTGGCGACAGGATCATCAAGATCGACGGCGAGGACGCGTTCGGGAAGAAGGTCAACAACGACTTCGTGACAAGCCGTCTGCGCGGCAAGAAAGGCACGAAGGTGATGCTCTCCATAAAACGCGGCAACGAGCCTGAACTCATTGATTTTGAGGTGATAAGGGACAAGATTCCGTTGAACAGCATAGATGCGACATTCATGCTCACGAAAAACATAGGTTATATCAAGCTCGACCGTTTCGCGCAACAGTCAACGGAGGAGTTCGTCGAGGCGCTGATGAAACTCAAAAAACAAGGTCTGAAGTCGCTGGTCCTCGACCTGCGCGGCAACTCCGGCGGCTATCTTCAGACCGCGATAGGCCTTGGCAATGAGCTGCTTGGAAGCGGCAGGACGGTCGTCTTCACCGAAGGCCTGAAAAGCCCCAAACAGGTTTACGACACCGACAGGAACGGCGGCTTCCGCGACGGGCGGCTTGTGGTCCTGATCGACGAAGGCAGCGCGTCGGCGAGCGAGATCGTCTCCGGCGCGGTTCAGGACTGGGACAGAGGTGTCATCATCGGACGACGCTCGTTCGGCAAAGGCCTGGTTCAGAGACCGTTCACACTTCCCGACGGGGCGGTGATCAGACTCACCACGGCGCGTTACCACACCCCGACAGGACGCTGCATACAACGCTCGTACGAAGACGGCGTCGAGGAATATCACAAGGAAATGCAGAAACGCCTCGACCACGGCGAATATTTCCACGCCGACAGCATACAATTCCCCGACTCACTGAAGTTTGCGACGCTGAACAGCGGACGTACCGTCTATGGCGGAGGCGGCATCATGCCCGACATCTTCGTGCCGGCCGACACCACATTCTCGACCAAACTTTACACAAACCTTGTGCGCAAAGGCGTCTTCAACAGCTATACAATCGATTACGTCCTGGCAAACAGGGAAAAAATCAATCAACAATACCTCGATTTCAACGAATTCAACAAAAAGTTCAACATTGATGAAAACATGCTCGCCGATTTCAAAAAAATGGCCGAGAAAAAGGAAGTCGAGTGGGACGACGAGCAATTCCAACGTTCGGAGCCTTGGGTCTTGATGCAGATAAAAGCCCTGATAGCGAGAAATATATGGGACATAGACAAATATTATCAGGTTGTGCTGAAAGAAGACAAGGTTATTGAAAAGGCGATACAAGTGCTTGAAAATAAAAAGGAATACGACAGATTGTTAGGGAAATGACGTTGTCTTTCAAAATGATAATCCACTGAAATTAAGGGAGGTCGATGGCGGCTTCCCTTTTTTTTTTTAAAAAAATAACGGCTGTAAATGCATCAATTAAAAAATATTAGTAAATTTGTGGTCAAAAAAAATAAGATAAAACAGATAAATAAAGCATAATTAACTCCTTGAAAATAAATTGAGTATGAAAAGAGTTTTATCAATTTTTGCCGTGATGCTGGCTTCTTTGTCGGCCAGTGCGCAGTGGGTTGATGACCCTTCGGCAAACACTTTCATCCACGAAGGACAAAGTGAATACAACGAGATTTACCAGTCGAGATGTCCGAACGGCGACTTCTTCATCCAGTTCTGCAATTTCGTCGGCGGTGACTGGAACCCGAAGCTGATGTATGTCACGAAGGAAGGCGTCCCGATGTGGGACGAGCCTGTCTTCCTGGGACAGTCGGGTTCCACGATGTCAACAGGTGTCAGCATGGCGGCGACGAGCGACTGCTGCGCCATCTCGCATTTCGCGAGGGAAGAGGGCGGTTACGGGCCGTATGCATACAAAGTCAATGCGCAGGGTGAAATCGTCTGGGGGCCGGTCAAGACGGCGGAGCTCCCGGATGGTGCTTATCAGTGCCGCACCGAGGTCGTCGCTGACGAAAACGGCGGCGCGTGGGTCAGCACCACGGACTTCGAGAACGACATTCACGTCCGCCATATTGCCGCTGACGGCACGATGGGCGATGACATTCTGATGCATACGGGCGCGCTCGGCGGCGTCCAGAAGATGGTGGCCTCAAACGACGGCGGCGTGCTCGTGGCATACCAGTCGTATGACGCGGCACAGGGCTGGACAGCGTATGACGAGACAATAAAAGTCACGAAAATAGACGCTTCCGGTAACATCGTCAACACGCAGACCATGATGAACACAACCACGATACAGGGGTGGAAATTCATGAGTATCATCTCCGATGGCATGGGCGGCGGCTGGTGCTGGATCGAGCACTGCGGCGGAGCCGTCGATGCTTTCAACATCTACGCCATGCACTTCAGCGCGGAAGGCAACTGCACCACATACGACAGCCACCCGTTCGGCGTGCAGGTCAGCCCGACAGATGCATATTACTACCGCATCCAGGGCACAGGCACATACGATGTGGTGACGGGCGACCTCATCCTCGCATTCCTTGAGACGGACGCGGAATATCAAGCATACAACTCAATGAGAGTCGTCAGGGTGTCACAGTCGGGCGAGCTGCTCAACGGCGAAGGCGGCACCGTCATCGTCCCTGTGACAGAGGCTAACATCGGACAGTTCAGAGTGGCGTGCGCACCCGACAGAAGCATCACCATGCTCTACTGCCATGCCAACAGCTTCGACGACGGCGTGGTCAGGGCGTTGGCCGTTGACCCGGACATGACCGTGCTGTGGGAGAAAGATTTCAACACAAACCATTGTCTCCCCGAAGATAAAGAGATAGCCGAAGGCGCATACGAATACGCTGACGGACAATATGTCGTCTTCTTCCAAGATGGCAGGAATGAAGTGAACGGCTTGTATGGACAGAACATACAGAAGGACGGCACTATGGGTCCTGTGGTCGAGAATCCGTTTTTGGCACCGACAGACCTCACGGGAGAATATGTCTGGAATGATGAAAGCGACACTTACGGCGCGTTGATTTCGTGGACACCAGCAACAGGAAATGAAATATCGTTCGATGTCTATAGAGGCGTCACCGCAACGGATTTTGAACTCATCGGAAACACTACGGAGACCGAGTATTTTGACGACATGACGGGTCAAGAAGGCGGCTATCTGTACCAGGTGATCGCCGTATATGATGGCGGCGAGTCAGAGCCGGCGACGACAGAGGAAGGTGTCCCTTACGTCGTGGTGAACATCACCGGGGTCGGTGAAAATGCGGCGACGGAAGTCAGCGTTTATCAAGAGGGCGGCAATATTATTATAAAAGGTGTCGATGTCGAAAATGTTGACATCTACAATGTCTCAGGTCAGATTGTCAAACACGTTGTCTCAAGTCCAAATGTGATAGATGCAAGCGACTTGAACGCCGGAATGTATTTCGTCAACGTAAATGAAAAAGGAAAAATAATTTCAAAGAAAATAATCATCAGGTGATTAGGTAATTAGGAGTTTAAGGTATTTAGGACTTGAAAACCTGAAACTCCTAAAACAAGTAATTGGAAAATTACAATTAATTTTAAATATTCATTAATTTTTAAAAAAATGAGAAAAAATCAACTCAGAAAACTCGCGATTGCCATGGTGGCCGTATTGTTCGGTTTCCAGACATTTGCACAGGGTCGTATCGACCTCAACCCGCAGAAGAAGGGTGCACAAGAGGCTACAAACGTAACCGCAAGTGGATTCTCGGCAACGTTCTCATTCAACAGTATTGAGAGCCAGAATGTCACAACAGAGAAAGGTGTGTTCTCCGCACTTACGATGGACAACACATACCAGGCCGGCAACATCGGAGACCCGAGCCTCCCGACGGCCAACAAGCTCATCGCCGTCCCGTTCGGCGTGAAAGACGTCAAGGTGACAGTGAAGAACTACACAACGACAGTCTATAACCTTTCAGACTACGGCATCAGCACGGTCGCCCCGATGCAGATCCCGTTGAGAAAAGACCAGAAGCCGGAAGACATCCCGTTCTCATACAACGAGAAGGCCTACAACCTCCGCGGCTTCGCTGAACGCCCGATTTACAACTTCGCCATCGAAGGGACGATGCGTGGCATCCAGGTCGGCGCATTGACGATCAATCCTGTTGAATACGATGCGGCAAGCAACACGATCAGAGTGCATAACGACATCGAAGTCGAAGTCAGCTTCGCCGACTATGACGAGACCGTCGCTTACGGCGAGTTCGCGCGCACGTTCAGCCCGTACTACACGACAATCTACTCGCAGTTCTTCAACAGCCGCGCCATCAACGACATCTATGACGAGCACCCTGACCTCTGGCAGTCACCTGTCAAGATGCTGGTCGTCGCCAACCGCATGTTTGAGGCTGCAATGGAAGAATGGATCGCATGGAAGACCATGAAAGGTTTCTATGTCGATGTACATTACACAGACGAGTCGGCGGTAGGCACATCAGCCGCTTCTATCAAGAGCTTCATCACAAGCAAGTACAACGAGGAAGCTCCCACGTTCGTCATGATCGTTGGCGACAAGGACCAGGTCGCTCCGTCAAAGACAGCGAGCCAGGCTACGACAGACTGTGTGTCAGACCTCAACTATATGAGTATCGACGGTGACGAGTTCCCGGAGATGTTCCACAGCCGTTTCCCGGCTGAGACAGTAGCACAGTTTCAGTCGATGATTAATAAGTCAATGGAATACGAGCAGCTGACCATGCCAGATCCGAGCTACCTCGGCAACGTGCTCCTCATCGCCGGTGAAGACAGCGGCTGGGGTGTCACGGTGGGCAGACCGGCTATCTGGTACGCCACGAACTACTACTACAACACAGACCACGGCTTCGCCAACGTCTATGAATACAGCCACGGTCAATGGAGCGGTTGCTACAGCCACCTTAACACAGGTGTCGGCTTCGTGAACTACACGGCGCACGGCTCAAATACAAGCTGGGCTGGCCCGAGCCTGACAAACAGCGATGTCAACAACCTGACAAACACCGACAAGTACTTCCTCGCAATGGGCAACTGCTGCCAGGCTGCCGACTGGGGCATCTCGGGCGCGTGCTTCGGCGAGACAATGGTGCGTGCTGAAAACAAAGCCGCTTACGCTTACATCGGCTCATGCCCTTCAACATACTGGCTCAACGACTACTATTTCGCAGTCGGCGCCACAAGCCGCGCTGACGGCACGATGCCTTCATACGAAGAGACGACATTCGGTTGCTACGACGCCATCTGGACAGACAACGCATACAACACGGTCTGCGCCATCCCGTACATCGGCAACCTCGCGGGCAACGCAGCGGGCGCACTCGGCTACACTTTGCATGTCGAGACACTCTACTGCTGGGAAGCCTACCACGTCCTCGGTGACGGCTCCGTCCTCCCATACAGAATACAGCCTGTCGCCAACGACATCAGCCACCTCCCGATCCTCCCTATCGGCATGGATTTCTTCGAGGTCTCGGCTGAACCAGGCTCATACGTCGGCATCTCAAAGGACGGTGTCCTCTACGGCGCCGGCACTATCGACGAGTCAGGCACGACAAACATCGCTTTGACACCTATCACAAGCGGCGGTGACGTTACAGTATGTATCACACACCCGAACTGCATCCCGAGCATCGAGACAATCCCGGCCGCTACAATGGAAGGCCCATTCATCTCTGTCAACAGCTTCACTCCTGGCAACGTCCCATGCAACGAGGAACAGTCAATGTCAATCACATTCAAGAACGTCGGCGCAGATCCGACAACAGGCACGACAAACGTCGTCCTCACATGCGACGATGCCAACCTCACAATTGTCGATGGTGAAGGCTCATTCGGCACCATCAACCCTGATGAGACAATTACTCTGACAGACGAGTTCTCATTCATCGTGGCCTCTGGCATCGCTGACAACACTAAGATCACCATCAATGTAACATCAACATGCGGTTCTGACACATGGGCTGGCAAGGCCACTGTCGTCGTCGGCGCTCCTATCGTCAACTACGTGGGCTTCCAGTGGGCCGGCCTCTTCGAACCGGGCGAGACATATCCTGTCATAGCTAAATTCGAGAACAAAGGTCACTACATGGCAAACAACGCCGTTGTGACAATCTCAAGCGCAAGCTCATATCTCTCATTTGCACAGACGGAATTCAACGTCGGCACAATCGAAGCCAGCGGCGAAGGCATGGCATTGTTCTATGTGACAATAGACCCGTCATGCCCGACAACAGAACAGATGCCTCTGACATTCACCCTCACAGCCGACAATGGAGTGGCAGCAGAAGGCGAAGGCGTCATGAAGAACACATGCAATGTCGTGTTCCATCTCCACGACAGCTGGGGTGACGGCTGGAACGGCTGCAAACTTGTCGTCTCATTCAGCGACGGCACACCGTCACAAGACCTCACAATCTCTTCAGGTAATTCCGCCGACTACACTCTCGAAATCGGGTCTGGCGTTCATGTCACAGTGACGTTCCAGGTCGGTCAGTATGCATCCGAGACATCATTCGAGATTGAATATGAAGGCGGCGAGCAGATTTACGCAAGCAGTGGCACGCCAGTTCAGGGTGTCGCGTGCGAATTTGACGTCAGCTGTGCAGGTGAAGCCCCTGTCATCTTGGATCCTGTCACAAACCTCGTAGCAATCGCCGACGGCCACAATGCTGTCGTGACATGGGACGCTCCTGAAAACGCGCTCTCATACATCGTCAAGCGTAACGGCACCGTCGTGGCCGACGCTCTCACAGAGACAACATTTGTCGATGAAGAGCTTGTTGAAGGTTCATACACTTACATGGTCATCGCAGTGTATGCAGATGGCGAGTCAATGCCGGCAGCAGTGCAGATCGACATGGATTACACGGGTGTCGAAGAAAACGAAGCCAGCTTCATGATCTATCCTAACCCGGCCGAGAACGTCCTCAACATCGTCTCAAACGGTCAGGTCGAATATCAGCTTGTCAACAGCATCGGCCAGGTAGTGATGAGCGGCAACGCCAACGGCGAGGCACAGCTCAACGTCAGCGGCCTCAACGGAATGTACATCTTGAAGGTTGTCGCCAATGGCAACACTACAGTCCGCAAGGTCGTTGTAAAATAATTTGAAATTATTTCAAAAAAATATGGGACGTCGATTGTCGGCGTCCCTTTTTTGTGTATATTTGCGGCCAAAATGGAAATTCTTAATTTTTTAAATAATATGAGAAAATCATTACTGTTAACAGCAATCCTCATGTTGTTCTCTTTCATGGGAATGGCACAGGAATGGCACGGGATTACGAAAGATTCCCCGGCCGCACCGGTGACAACATTAGTGTCATCATCAGAGAATGAAGTCGTCGTGAATTTTGAACTCGGCGGGTTCTACACAACAAACGTCAAGACACCGAACGGCACGCAGGTGACCGTCAGCGCGGGCAAGATGGCTTTGGAACTTGAAGCCGGCGCACCACAGCTCCCATACGAAGTCATCCCGGTCATGATCGGCGACATGGCGGAGATGGACGTGAACGTCGTCAATTCAAAGTATGTCGATTTCGAGAATGTCGAGGTCGCCCCTTCAAAGGGCAACTTCAGCCGTCAGATCAACCCTGAAGACGTGCCTTACACCTACGGCGCGATGTATCAGCAGGACGCTTTCTGGCCGGCGGCACAGGCTTCACTCGACGCACCGTACATCATAAGAGACTTCCGCGGCCAGAACATCCTGGTCCGTCCGTTCGCATACAACCCTGTCACAAAGACATTGCGCGTCTATACGGACATGACAATCGCGATGACAAAGGTCAGCAACAACGGCGTGAACCAGAAGGCAGCCCGCAAGAGCAATGCGGTGAAGACATCACCTGAGTTCAAGGCTTCATACAGCCGCCGTTTCATCAACTTCGACGACGCGGCCAAGGCTTATCCTTTCGTTGAAGACGGCGGCGAGATGCTCGTCATCTGCGCAGACCAGTTCGTGGCCGGCATGGAGGAGTTCGTCAACTGGAAGAACCAGTCAGGCCGTCCGACAACGATGGTGAGCGTGACAGAGGCGGGTGGCAACAGCGACACCGGCATCAAGAGCTACATCACGAACATGTACAACGACCCGGAACACAACCTCGTCTATGTCCTGTTCGTCGGCGACTATGCCCAAATCACGCCACACTCACTCGGCTACGAACGTTCGGACAACTGGTTCGGACAGATTGAAGGCAGCGACCACTATCCGGAAATTTTCATCGGACGTTTCTCGGTCGAGACAGACGCACAGTTAGCGACACATGTAGCGAAGGTTCTTCTCTACGAGCGTGATCTTCAGAGTGATGTCACATGGGTTGACAAAGGCATGGGTATCGGCTATTACGGCGCAGGTTCCGGTCACTATGGCGAAGACGACTACCGTCATATAGACCTCATCCGCGACACACTTCTCCATTACACATATTCACAGGTCACGGAACACCACGGCGGCAGCGGCGGTGACGCTTCACAGTCAACAATCAGCGCGACAATCAACGAAGGTATCAGCATCATCAACTACTGCAACCACGGTTCGGAGACAAGCTGGGGCGTCGCTTCCTACAGCAACAGCAACGTCAACGCTTTGGTGAACGACAACATGTTGCCGATCGTTTGGTCGGTGGCCTGCTTGAACGGCAAGTTCAACCACAGCCCAGAGTGCTTCGCCGAGGCATGGATGCGTGCGACCGACAACTCGACAGGTGCCCCTACAGGCGCTATCGGCGGTATGTTCTCGTGGATGTCACAGCCATGGCAACCGCCAATGTACGGTCAGGACGAGATGGTGAACATCCTGACGGAATGGAGCGGAGCCGATATGTACAAGCACACACTCGCGGGCGCTTCGTTGAACGGTAACATGAGCGTCATCGACAAGAGCGGCGACACTGAATGCCACGACACATGGATCCTCTTCGGCGACCCGACATTGATGGTCAGGACAGCCAACCCGACCGACATGAACGTGTCGCTGGCTCCGGCAGCATTGATGCTCGGAATGTCAGAACTCGAAATCACAGCCGACGCCGCATACGCAATCGCCACACTGTCAATGGACGGCGAAGTCATCGCCACCTGCAACATCGTTGACGGCCAGGGCACAATGTCGTTCGCGCCGCTCTCAAATGTCGGCACGGCGCAGCTCGTCGTCCTCGGCTACAACAGAGTGACTTACAACGAACCTCTTGAGATACTTCCCGCCGAAGGTCCATACATGACAGTGTCAGGTTACACCCCGGCAAACGTCCCGGCGGCTTCGGAACAGACAATGTCAATCTCATTCAAGAACGTCGGCGTTGACCCGACAGCCGGAACGACGACAGTGGCATTGAGCTGCGAGAGCGACGCCATCACGTTGACAGACAGTGAAGGTTCATTCGCGGTCGTCGCCGCTGACGAGACAGTCACCCTCACCGATGAGTTCGCCTACACGGTGGCAGCCGGTGTCGCAGACGGCACGAAAGCTCAGATTAACATCACGATGACTTGCGGTTCGGAGGTCTGGACAGGCAAGGCCATTGTCACAATCGGTGCTCCTATCATCGGATTCGACAGCTTCCAGTTCGCGGGCAGCTACGAGCCAGGCACAACTTCAACTGTTGTCGCCAACTTCAAGAATACAGGTCATTACATGGCGACAAATGCTGTCGTGACAATCTCGTCAACAAGCGAGTACGTGACATTTGACAGCGAGACATTCCAAATCGGCACGATTGAAGCCGAAGGAACGGGTACGGCTGTGTTCAACGTCAACATCGATGAAAGCTGTCCTTCAACGGAACAGATTCCTCTTGTGTTCACATTGGTTGCTGACAATGAAGTCTCGGCGGAAGGCGAAGGTGTGTTGAAGAACTCATGCAATGTTCTGTTCCATCTCCACGACAGCTGGGGCGACGGCTGGAACGGTGCAAAACTTCGCGTCGTTTACAGCGATGGCACACCACAGGAAGACCTGACAATATCTACGGGTAATTCCGCCGACTACACACGCGAAATCGGCAGCGGCGTTCATGTCACGGTCTCATTTGTCTCTGGTTCATACAATGGTGAATGTTCATTCGAGATTGAATACGAAGGCGGCGAGCAGATTTATGCAAGCAGCGGCACTCCGTCCGCGGGCGTCGCATGTGAATTTGACGTGAATTGCGGCGGCGGTGCAACAGTGCTCAATCCTGTCGAGAACCTCGATGCAGTGCAAGATGGCCATAATGCAGTCCTGACATGGGATGCTCCTGAAGGTGCACTCTCATATATCATCAAACGTAATGGTGTTGACATAGCCAAGGACTTCACCGAGACAACGTTTGTCGATGAAGAACTTGTTGAAGGTTCATACACATATATCGTCATCGCCGTGTACGCGGAGGGCGAATCATTGCCGGCAGCAGCGAGTGTTATTATGGATTACACCGGCATCGGTGAAAATGAAGCCAGCTTCGGCATCTATCCTAACCCTGCCAAAAACGTGTTGAACATCGTCTCAAATGCAAACAGCTTCGATTATCAGCTCATCAACAGTCTTGGCCAGGTCGTGAAGGGTGGCGCCGCCAACGGCAACGTCCAGATTAACGTCAGCGAACTCGAAGGAATTTACTTCCTGAAAGTCACAGCCGACGGCAACACAATCGTCCGCAAGGTCATTGTTGAATAACTTGAAAATTTTTCAAAAATAATAGGGGACGTCGATTGTCGGCGTCCTCTTTTTTGTTTATCTTTGCGGAAATATTTTTGAAAAATGAAGAAATTACAGTTGTTGTTTTTTTGCATGATGTTCATGCAGTTGGCATTCTCGCAGGAATCTAAGTCAAATCTTGATGGCTCATGCCCGTCACCGGAAAATTTCGCGGGCGAGAACTATTATGATGAAGGCGAGTTCGGCGCACATCTGTCATGGGACAGAGCGGAATATGAATTCACTCTCGACAGATTTGAGGTGTACAGAAGTGCTGACGGCGTGGATTACGAAATGGTGAAACGTGTCGTCAATACTCCGTCCATCACGCATTACGAATGCATCGATGTCGTCAGTGAGGCCGGTCTGTATTACTACAGAATAATCGCTTTCTATCAGAATGAATGCGAGTCGGATCCGTTGGACATAGAGGTTGAGGTGATCGATTACACTGCCGTCGATGAAAATCCGGCGGGTGACGTATCAATCTATCCGAACCCGACATCAGGCAAGATAGTCGTCAAGGCCGAAATGATGAATGGAATAGAAGTCTTCAACGCGCTCGGCCAGACGATCTTGGTTAAATACGTTGAAAATGATGAAGTTTCACTTGACCTGAGTTCATTCGGGAACGGAATTTATTTCATCAATATCCTGACTGAAAACGGAATTGTTGTAAAGAAAATCAATGTTAAATAGAGTGAAGTTTTGAGAGTTGAGAGTGGAGTTTTAAAGCAATAAGACTTCACTCTCAACTCTCCGCTCTCAAAATTTAAAAACATGAAAATCAAGTTTATCGGAGCCGCCCGCGAAGTGACAGGCAGCAAGCATCTCATCACAACAGACAAAGGCAAGAAAATCCTTCTTGACTGCGGTATGTTTCAGGGAAAAGGTCTTGAGACCGATGCCATGAACCGTAACATCATGGTTGACCCGACACAAATTGACCACATAATCCTGACACATGCGCACATCGACCATTCGGGGTTGATACCATATTTCTACAAGAGAGGTTTCCGCGGCTCGGTCATCTGCACCAACGCCACACGCGAGCTCTGCTCGATAATGGTGCCCGACAGCGGTTTCATCCAGGAGAACGACGTGCATTGGTTCAACAAGAAACGCTCGCGTCAGGGGCAGAAGCCGGTTGAGCCGATTTATACCGAGAAGGACGCCCGCGCGTGCATGGAACTGTTCATCTCGGTGGAGCAGAACCGCCGTTTTTATATTGACAAGGATATCAGCGTGAAGTTCTATAACACCGGTCACATGCTTGGAAGCGCCTGTGCCACAATAAGAATTGAGGAGGACGGCAAGGTGACGAACATCGGCTATACAGGTGACATCGGACGTGAACATAACTATCTGCTGAAACCGCCGGCGCGTTTTCTCCAATGCGATTATCTCATCACCGAGAGCACTTACGGCGACAGGCTCCACGAGGACAAAACCGGCACCGAACAGAAACTTTTAGACATCATCTATCACACCTGCGTCGAGAAAAAGGGAAAGCTGATAATTCCGTCGTTCGCCATCGGCAGGACGCAAGAGATTGTGTATCTGCTGAATAACTTCTACAACGAAGGGAAACTGCCGCGCATTCCGGTTTATGTTGACAGTCCGCTTGCGACCAACGCCACGTCTATCTTCAGAATGCACCTCGACGACTTCAACAAGGATGTCGCGGAAGTCCTTGAATACGATGAGGATCCGTTTGGTTTCAACACACTTCGTTATGTCACGAATGTCAATGTGTCAAAATCGCTTAACGCGACGAAAGAGCCGTGCATCATCATCTCGGCATCGGGCATGATGGAAGCCGGACGCGTGAAACATCATATCGCCAACAGCATTGACCATCAGAGAAATACGATACTTTGTGTCGGTTACTGCGCACCGACTACATTGGGTGCGAGACTGTTAAGCGGCGAGAAGGAGGTGTCGATATTCGGGATGCCGCACAAGGTCAATGCCGAGATTTTCAGGATTGACGCGTTGAGCGGCCACGGCGACTACAAGGAGATGGCGCATTATCTTGAATGTCAGGATTCGTCGAAGGTGAAAAAAGTGTTTATTGTCCACGGCGAGCGCGGTGTCCAGGAGAAATACGCGCATTATCTCGCCAAGGCAAACGGATTCAAGGACATAGTGGTGCCGGAGCCGGGCGAGACGTTCAAGCTGTAAGGCCATAAAAGGGTTTGAAATGTAGTTTTTGCATTGTCGGAAATCCTAAATTCAGGAGACAAATGCAACTGAACATGAATAAACATCTCGTTTTTCTGCAGGTCATGTTTCAGCCTTCACCAGTTACGGATGCTTGAATGCTGATACAACATGATGTCGGTCAATTTTGGCGTATAGGTCAAATTGTCTTTTACGGATACATTCGGGGGAGGGCGAAAAAAAAGGAACACCGTTGGTTTGGCGTTCCTTTCGTGTCAATTGTTATATAAAACTTACAATTATGCGTCGATGTTGGCGTATGTTGCGTTCTGTTCGATGAACTCGCGTCGTGGCCCGACGTCGTCTCCCATCAGCATGGAGAAGATGTAGTCGGCTTCGGCGCCGTTTTCGATGTGTATCTTGCGCAGCGTGCGGAACTCAGGGTTCATTGTCGTCATCCACAACTGTTCGGGGTTCATCTCACCAAGACCTTTGTAACGCTGCACGTGGGCATCCTGTCCCATCTCTTCGAGAAGTTGTATGCGCTGTTCCTCTGTCCAGCAATAACGTTCTTTCTTGCCTTTTTTCACGAGATACAACGGTGGTGTCGCGATATAGACATAGCCTTTCTCGATGAGTTCCGGCATGTAACGGTAGAAGAACGTCAGGATAAGAGTCGAGATGTGGCTGCCATCGACATCAGCATCGGTCATGATGATAATCTTGTGGTAGCGCAGTTTCTCGATGTTCAACGCCTTGCTGTCTTCTTCAGTTCCTATTGTGACGCCGAGCGCGGTGTATATGTTTCTGATTTCCTCGCTCTCGAAAGCGCGGTGTTGCATGGCTTTCTCCACGTTCAAAATCTTACCTCTAAGCGGGAGTATCGCCTGGAACTTACGGTCGCGGCCTTGTTTTGCCGAGCCGCCTGCCGAGTCGCCCTCGACGAGGTACAACTCTGTCATCTCGGGGTTGCGTTCCGAGCAGTCGGCGAGTTTGCCCGGGAGTCCGCCTCCGCTCAACGCGCCTTTACGCTGCACCATCTCGCGTGCCTTGCGGGCCGCATGACGCGCCGTCGCCGCCAGCACGACCTTGTCAACGATCATCTTGGCCTCTTTCGGATGCTCCTCAAGGTAATTCGAGAGATGCTCGCTCACGATCTTATCGACGATGCCCATGACCTCGTTGTTGCCGAGCTTCGTCTTTGTTTGGCCTTCAAACTGTGGTTCCGGCACTTTCACCGATATAATCGCTGTCAATCCTTCGCGGAAGTCGTCGCCATTGATTTCAAACTTCAGTTTCGAGAACATCCCTTCCTTGTCGGCGTATGCCTTAAGCGTGCGTGTCAATCCTCTGCGGAAGCCTGCGAGGTGCGTGCCGCCCTCATGCGTGTTGATGTTGTTCACATACGAATGCAGGTTCTCCGAATACGAGGTGTTGTATTCGAGCGAGATCTCAACAGGCACATTGTCGGTTTCACCCTGAATGGCAATCGGTTCCGGCGTGAGTTTCTCACGGTTTTCATCGAGATAATTGATAAAATCGACGAGACCGTTGGCTGAATGGAACGTCTCCGACTTGCCTTCTTGACCTGTCTCGGGGTTGATGCGTCTGTCAACCAACGTGATTGTGATACCTTTATTAAGATATGCGAGTTCGCGCATACGCGCCGCAAGGATGTCGTAGCTGTATTCGTTTGTGATGAAGATGGAGTCATCGGGCGTGAAAGTGATTCTTGTACCGTGGTCTTCAGCGTCACCGACCACCTTCACTGGATAGAGTGGTTTGCCGAATTCGTATTCTTGAACGAAGATCTTGCCTTCACGATGCACCTCTGCTTTGAGGTGTTTTGAGAGTGCGTTGACGCAGCTGACGCCGACGCCGTGCAGACCGCCGGAGACCTTGTACGAGCCTTTGTCGAACTTGCCGCCGGCATGGAGAATCGTCAGAACCACCTCAAGGGCCGAACGTTTCTCCTTCTCGTGCATCCCCGTCGGAATACCACGGCCATTATCAACGACCGATATGCTGTTACCCGGCAGGATTTCTATTCCGATTGTATCGCACCAGCCCGCCATCGCCTCGTCTATGGAGTTGTCAACGACTTCATACACAAGATGATGCAGACCTCTTACATTCACGTCACCGATATACATGGCAGGGCGTTTGCGCACTGCCTCCAACCCCTCAAGAACTTGGATGTTATTGGCACCATAGTTACTCTCGGCGTTCTGGTTTTTTTCTTCTTCTGTCATTTTCTTATGTTAGATTTCCTATTTTTCTGATTTATAAAAACGTGCAAAGATAAGAAATTTCCATTAAATATCCATCAAAAATTTTGATGAAAAATTGCAATTAAATCAGCTCGGAAAAGCATGTCAGAATTTATATTTCACACCGACAAACAGCTCAAACCCCATGCTCGGATAATTGTAATAAAGTTGATATTTGTTATGGATGAGATTATGTACCTCGGCAAAGGCAGAAAGAACCTCTTCTATTTGATAGTCAGCACCCAACTGAATATCAACAGCTGGCTTCAGCCTTATGTTTTCTCCATTTCCGTCCATCGCCCAACGTTTTCCCATAATTGACATTGAGGCGTCAAACTTCCAAAACTCATCATATTTGTAGCCACCGCTCAAAGTCATCTCAAAAGATGGTTTATAATACGGAACTTCAATTGAATATCCATTGTATTTCAATGACATGGCCGCATCAATCTGCTCGTTGATCTTCCAATTTGCGTCAGCCATGACATTCAACACGTTGTAATCCATGAATGTCACGCCAAAAGCCTGAAGATGATATATCGTCTCATCATCGTCATATTCTGTGTAGAAACCAGTGTCGGGAATATAGAACAGACCGTTTTTAACGACACGGAACCTTACGCCGGCATGGACATCTATCGTTTTGATAATGTTTGCCTTAGCACCAAAACCAAGGTCAATCTTCGTCTTCTCATAGCCAAAATCACTCAGATATTTGAAGTCCGTCGTGACGAACGGATTTTCCTTGACGACGGTTTCAAGGGTATTGATTTTCGACCGGCCTCCAACTTTAGCATAGAGTTCCAAGTCATTGTCTAACAAGAACAAACTGCCTTTCACGTCTGGATAAATCCCAACTCCGTCATCGGTCTTGAGGTCCAAACCCAATCCGAGACGCACATTGTAAAAATCGCCGTCAAGGTTGAAATTCGGCTTCAACGTTATCATAAACAGACTCTTATAGACATTATCGTAATTCACATCGACATCGCCATTGGCAAGGTATGAATCATCAGAATAAGCCAGATGAGCCTTCATATTCACCTGGCTCTCGTGCGTGCCGCCCATGATGCCGGTGTATCTGTAGTCACCGCTATATTCTTGATACAGCTGCCGATAGCTTGTGCCGACAGACGACCATTTCGCACCGACCTTGACGGAATGTATGTTACGTCCGTTTTTGTTTGTCACTGCATTACCATCCGCATCGTCGTATGAACGCAGGTGATACATATCATAATGGTAATCGCTGGAAACGCTCAGCTGCCCAGTCTTGAACTTATTGACAGTCATCACATTAACTCCGTTATTCATGAAAGTCGATTTCTTATAGTCCTTTTGGTCAACCCAAGATGAATAATGGTCCACCCCGATGTTCAAGGTCATTTTCTTCGACAATTCCGATGAATGACGGAACGCGAGTACTGGCGAGAGGCGTGTGCCGAGCGCCGCCTTCAGGAATCCATCCTTGCCGTAATAATCTGACGGCGAGACGTACGGCAACGCGCTCATCGTCTCGACATCCATGTCAAAGCCGAAGTCAAAGTCTTTTGTCTGGGCCTTGTAATTCGGGACATTGAAATCGTTCTGTGGAATTTCTGGCGTTTTCACCAAACGCTCCGAGCGTTTTATCTGCGGACGGAACGAGCCTTCCACGGTGACCTGTTCATTATGTTCTTGCGCTGTCGCCGCCATCGGCAAAGCCGCAATTATACTGACAATCAAATATTTAGCAAATCTATTCATTTTCATTCTCGTCTTTTTCTATTTTAGAAAGTCTGTCTTGCGCTGCCTTCACAATCTCCGTCTTGTGTTGTTCATCGGGGTAGTTTTCGATTATGCTCTTCAGCGTTTCCCTTGCCTGAAACACGTTGTCTTTTGCCACATAGACATCGCTCAACACGAGGAAAGAGCTGGCTATCAAGTAGGTATAATCGCCGAAGTTGTCTGAGATATAAAACACTTTCTCTTCTGTCTTATCCAAATCCTTCAGATTCCAGCTTGACAAAACATCGTAATATGCAGCCTCGGCGCCAAGTTCAGTCCTGTCGTTATGTGCGCAGTCATGGAGTTTAACCGCCGCCGTGACATAATCCTTCTGCTTGAACAATGACACACCGACGACATAGTTCATCTTGTTTTTCTGTGATTGTGTCAGCTCATGGCTTGAGAGTTCATCACCTGTTCCGATTGCACCGGCAAAGTCTTCGAGTTGGTATTCACAGCACATTTTCTTCTCAAGAGCATCAGTCTTAATTTTTTGGTTATCAGTAATTTCCAAAAGTCTCGAATAATAATCGCGTGCTTTCTCAAAGTCGGAGTCAACGTACGACATATGTGCAATCTTCACCAAAGCGTTGTCAGTATAGTCGTTATCGGGTTGTGCAATGACATATTCGAGATAAGGCTTTGACTCCTTCGCCCTGCCGAGTTTTTCCATCGAAATGAGTCCGAAATAATTTATCTTCAAGAGATAAACGCCTTTAGGATTATTCTCAATATATTGATTTACAGCGTATAATGTCTCTTCATATTTACCTTCCTGATAAAATCTCTCTGCCGTCGCGAATGCTATCGAATCCTGTTCCGACACGCTTGTGGCGATGCCATTTGCTGTCGTGTATTCAAAAAACTCCTGCGTACGGTTTGTTTCCATGTAAATATTCCTTATGATATTCACGGCCTCACGCGACTCATCGGTGTTCGGGTAGTCTTTCACGACTTTCTTCAACGACGTAAGAGCTTGTTCGTACTGGTCATTGCCGTAATAAAGCATCCCGATTTTGACTTGTCCCTGACGCGCGTACGACGAGCGCGGGCGTTCCTTCACAAGGCGTCCGAAAGCGGTGATGGCGGCACGTTCGTCGTTGGTGCCGAGGTGCGCCATACCTGTCTCGTACAAAGCGCGGTCATAGAACGTTGAATTTTTATATTTTTCGCACAAAACATTCATACTGTTTACCTTGCCGGTCATATTGCCTAATGCTCCGTAACCCATGCCGGTCTGAAACATCGCATAATCCGCGTTCTTGGAGTCAAGTTTCGTGGCGTTTCCGTAAGCCGTAATCGCCTTGTCGTAACTGCGGTTCATGAACAGGCAGTCGCCTATCCGCATCCACGCGTCCGACTCGAATGTCTTCTCCACATCGCTTTGATTTACAAAGTAGTTGAACTCCTTGATGGCATTGGCAAAATCGCCTTTCTGATAAAAAATATAGCCAAAATTATAATACGCAAGCGGGAACATCTCCGACTGTTCGGCGCCAGGCATCTTCATGAAAGTCATAAGGCTTTTCTCGGCGTTCGCATAGTCTTTTTTCCTGAAATAAGCATCGGAGATCCAATACGCGGCATCGCAACGCAGTTTGGCCGAAGCCTCAGCATTCTTGACAGTCTTGTTAAGATATGCCACCGAATTGTCGTAATCCATGCCCGCCAGCAACTGAATACCAATGTTATACGTAAGCTGAGCATAGATTTTTTCCATCTCGGCGGTCATTCTCGGAAAACGCTCGATTGTCTTCACAGCCTTATCGTAATCTTTTGTGTTCAGCAGCAGATGAACCACAAGCATCCGAGCTTCATCAGCCCGCGGTGATTGCGGGTTTTTGTCAAGATAATCAGAGAGTTGCGTGACGGCCTCCCCGAAAGGATCGACGCCAGGGATCATGCTCAGCCTCGCATAATTGAACAGCGCGTCCTCGCTCATCTGATGGTCGAAGTCGGTTTTGTACGCCGCAAGGAAGGCGTTACGCGCGAACTTCTCCTCGTGCGTCTCGATGTAACATTGCGCGAGATAATACGAGCCATATTGCCCGAGTTTGTCATCCTTGCGTTTTGTGGCATTCTGGAAACAAGTTATAGCTCCCTCATGATCAGCGGCTTTCATCTTACAGAACCCGATTCTGAACTCCACTTCGCGCTGGAACGAGCGTCTTGTGCTTTTACGGGCTATATCATAATATGTCAATGCCTTGGCATAATCTTTCTGCTGATACCACGACTCCGCCAACATCAGCGCGATCTCCGCCTTACGGTAGCCGTCGGCATTTGCGAGAATCTCGTCGGCGCGGTCTGTCACAGCCGAAAAATCGCCGTTTGAGAAATTCATCTGCATCATGTAAAGCGGCACGATATCCTTATATCTCGTGGTGTTTTCAAGCATCTTGAAATTCTTTCCCGCTTCGTCATAATTCTTATTAATATATTGAATATGGGCGTAATAATATCTGGCATCGTCTTGAAACGCGCTTGGCATCAGCATTGAGTTATGGAAGAGCGGAGAGGCTTTCTCCACGTCGCCTGTCTGGTAACAGGCAAGACCTTTCTTGAAATAAAACTCCGCTTTGTCGTTGTCTTCCAACGACTCTGCGTCAACCGACTCGTAAGTCTTCACCGCGTCGCGGTATTTCTTGTTCTCCAAGAGAATGTTGGCGTACAAGAAATTGGCTTTCTGCGACAGTATGCTCGTCGGGTTCTCGCGGACGAAATCTACAATTTGCTGCTGTCCAGCCCCTGTGTATGCCGCGCTCACTGCCTCATAGAACTTCGCTTCGACGGCATGATTGCCTTCCGTCTCGCCGTTAAGCAGGAGATAATCGTTGAAGAGTGAAGCCGCCGCGTTGTAGTTTTCGTTGTCAAACAAGGTCTTCGCCGCGTTGAACAGAGATTCCGGTTCATATTGTTCGATACGTTTTTGTGCTGAAAGTGAATTAGTTACAAAAGTCACGAGTACCAAAAACGCAAAAGTTTTTTTCATCATGTCCATTTAAAAATTTTTCTGCGAAATTACTAAGAAAAACGTCATTTCCTGTGGTTTATTATAAAAAATTTTGCCTTTGGATGTCGGTTATCCAAAGGCAAAAGAAAAGCGTAAGCGGGATTCTGTTCTCATTTCTGAGTGACTGTCATTTCTCTAAGCCAGCCGTCACCGGAAGGCTTTAGCAACCCACCCACCCGACTCGGACGAGCAGCCCTCTCGGCCCGAAGGCCATCATCGGTATATTTGGTTTTGCAGCCCATAAGGTTTACCCCAGGTCCGTGTCACCACGGAGATGCGTGAGCTCTTACCTCGCGTTTTCACCCTTACCCTTTCGGGCGGTTATTTTCTGTGGCACTTTCTTCCTCTGTCTCCAGAGGCTTCCCGTTAGGAAGTATGTCGCTCTGTGCTGTCCCGACTTTCCTCACGCGTAATAATACGCCCGCGACAGTCGCTTTTCGGGCTGCAAAAGTACAAAAAAAAATGATGTGACACTTTCGCTTTTGGAAAAATATTCACAATGGCAAAACTTTTAAAAAGAATGCGTGTTTCTTTAAAAAAATCGTAACTTTGCACGTTTTTAAATAAAAAAATATGAGCCATACTTCCATTCCACTTTGGACACTTATCCCGTTCGTTCTCATGCTGCTGTCGATAGCAGTGTTTCCGCTCGTCAAGAAGACCGAGCATTTTTGGGAGAACAACCGTAACAAACTAATTGTGTCAATCGTCTTGTCGATACCGGTGATTGCCATTTTTGCGGCTAACGGCATGACACACAACATCATTCATCAGGTCGTGTACGACTATGTGCCGTTCATCGCGCTGCTGCTGTCACTGTTCATTGTCACCGGCGGCATCTTCATCAACATCGACATCAAGGCGAAACCGATAAACAACACAATAATGTTGGCGATCGGCATGATATTGGCTTCGTTCATGGGCACGACCGGAGCCGCGATGCTTCTGATCAGACCGCTTCTTAACATCAACAAAGAGCGCAAACACACGGTTCATACAGTGTTGTTTTTCATTGCGATAGTGGCAAACTGCGGCGGTCTTCTCACTCCGCTCGGCGACCCGCCGCTCTTCATGCTCTATCTCCGCGGCGCATCGTTCGGCTGGTTCTTCGGCCTCTTCGCCGAATGGCTCACCGCCGGATTGCTGCTGCTTGCAATATATTTTGTTTACGACACTGTTATGTATAAAAAAGAAGACGCGGAGAGTCTCCTCTTGGATGCGACCAATCAGGAACCGCTTAAAATAGAAGGAAAAATCAATTTCGTTCTTCTCCTTGGCGTCATTGCTTCGGTGGCATTTATCAACAGCCAGTATATCAAGGGTTTAGATGATAATACGTTGAAACTCGTTCAGAGCGGCGCACTTGTCGTGATTGCTTTGCTGTCGATGGTCCTGACAAGCAAGAAAACCCGTTTTGAAGACAATAAGTTCAGCTGGGGCCCGATACTTGAGGTCGCCGCGCTGTTCCTCGGAATCTTCATCACGATGGTGCCGGCACTCATGTATCTGCAAGGCAACGCGCATAATATGGGACTTGAGAAAGATTGGCAGTTCTACTATATCACAGGTGCTCTGAGTTCGTTCCTCGACAACACCCCGACGGCGTTGGCGTTCCACAGCGTGGCACTCGGCCTCGATTACTCGACGTTTACCGGCACGATGGTGGCTGGCGTTCCCGAGTTCCTGCTCAAGGCCATCTCCACAGCAGCTGTGTTCTTTGGCGCGATGACTTACATAGGCAACGGCCCGAACTTCATGGTCAAGGCCATCGCAGAACAAAGCGGTCTCAAAATGCCTGATTTCTTCAGGTATATCTATAAGTTCGCAATAATTTTCGTGCTTCCCGTGTATGTCATCGTACAGCTGATCTTCTTCTGATAATTATAAAACTAATACATAAAAAATTCTAAAATGCTATATGCGTTTTAGAATTTTTTTTATAACTTTGCGCCATAATTGTCTCTGACCAAAAACTGCATACAATTAATATTGTTGTTTGAGAATATTAAAATAGCAAATATTGGCATTGTTAATTGTCAAAAACGCTATTGTTAATTGGCAATAAGAACAATTTTTTGTATAATTTTGTGAGTTAAAGTTTTGAAAAATGGAACCATTGGAATTTCATGTTGGGAATTTAATCAAAGAGCACCTGAAAAGTGAAGGACGCACTGAGGTCTGGTTGGCGAAGAATGTCCATTGTGACCCTGGTAATTTCAACAGGATGTTAAAGAAAGAATCGCTTGACATCGACTTGTTGCGAAGGATTTCGGTGAAGCTGAAGCATAACTTTTGTGCGGATTATGCGAGGTTTGTCGAAAAACAAATTCAGGATGAGAGGTCGTCCGAAGTCACCTTCTTGCCTTGATGAATCTGTCTTTGCCTCTGAAGTCTTTGATAACCGAAGTGTTGCTGAAACCATTGTCTTTGCATAATTTGACGGTTTCCGTCCCGAATCGCTCGTTGATTTCAAACCAGATGCTGCCGTCTGGCTTGAGCGTGTCTTGTGTAAAGCTGATTATTTCCCTGTAGAACAAGAGCGGGTCGTTGTCGCTGACAAACAGCGCGGTTGACGGCTCGAAGTCGAGGACGTTAGGCCTCATGTCTTTCTTTTCGCAATCGCAGACGTATGGCGGATTGCTGACAATCACGTCGAAAGTGCGGTCGAGCTGTGGTCTTGACAAGATGTCGGCTTGGATGAAATCAACGGTGACGTGATTGGCAATGGCGTTTCTTTTCGCAACTTCCAAAGCTCCCGCTGAAATGTCAATGGCAGTTATGTGGCTGTTGCTCAGTAATTTGGCCAAACTGACGGCGATGCAGCCGCTGCCTGTGCCGATGTCCAAAACATCATAGTCGGCATTGGCATCCGTCTTGCCTTCAAATTCTTGCTTTATATGGTAAACGAGTTCCTCGGTCTCCGGCCTTGGAATAAGAACGTTTTCATCGACAAAAAAGTCCATGTCGCAGAAAACCTCTTTCCCGATTACATACTGTACCGGACGGTTTGTGAGCAGCTCGTTGACGGATTTCTCGATGATGGCGTATTCCTGATCGTTCAGACACAATTCTGGATTCAGCGCCATGTCGATTCTGTTTATTTTGAAATGATGCTCAAACAAAATCATAATCAATGCGTTGGCCTCGTCGAGGCTATATGTCGGCTCCAATAGTGAGGCGAAATGCTTGCGCAGAAATCTGACTGAATACGATGATTTTTCCATTGCGCAAAAATACAAAATTACTTTCCTTGTCAATGCTGGCTGTTTCAAAAAAACATTATTTTTGCAAAAATTTTACCGTGATGATGTTTGACGATACATATAAGATTGTGACGATGGCGGGCGAGGGGCTGTACAAGGAGAAGGGCAGCAAGTTCATTGCCGAGGCGTTCCCCGTCAGCTCCGAGGCGGAGGTGAAGCTGCGCGTTGCTGAGATAAAGAAGAAATATTTTGATGCCAAACATCATTGCTACGCTTTTATGATAGGGCCTGACAAATCGTGTTTCCGCTCAAGCGATGACGGCGAGCCGTCAGGCACCGCTGGCAAACCTATTCTGAATCAGATACTTTCGAAAGATGTCACGAATGTTTGTGTGGTGGTGACGAGGTATTTCGGCGGCCAGCTGCTCGGCGTCCCCGGGCTGATTAGCGCTTACAAGACATCGGCGCGTGAGGCTCTGGATAACTGCACTGTGATTGAGAAAACCATCGACGAGGTCTATTCGTTGGAGTTCGACTATCCGTTGCTCAATGAAGTCATGAGGATTTTGAAAGATGAAAACCTTGAACAGCAAAATCCAAGGTTTGAACTCAGGTGTTATGTGGAAGTGTCAATACGGAAAAACGATGCCGACAGGATTGTTGAAAAACTTAAGCGTTTGTTCGGAGTCGATGTAAAATACGTTAAAACAATTTAAATCAATTATTTGAGTGCAAAATTGAACGTTTTTTTTGATTTTGCTCGTAATATATGTAAAAAATATTTAATATTCAACACGAAAAAATAAATTTTATTCACTTTTTTATGTTCATATTTGCAACTTGGATATTCGAGAGAAAATATTTTGTAAAGTATTGGGTTATAGATAGTTAAATAAATAATGAACAGGGATTTGCAAACAGTTTGGAAAGAATGCCTTGCGATGATAAAAGATATCGTCCAAAAGGATTCGTACAAGACCTGGTTTGAACCGATTGTGCCGGTGAAACTTGAAGGGTCTCTCCTTACTATTATGGTGCCGACCTTGTTTTATTACGAATATCTTGAAACTCATTTTATCAGTGAGCTTAGCACAACGATTCGCAGGGTTTTGGGTCCGAATGCTCGCCTTGAATATAACATCGTGATGGATCAGGACGTCAACAAGCCTGTCGTAATGGTTCAGCCGTCCGTTGACCGCACGAACACTCAGAATCCACCGAAGCAGATCCAGATTGACTTCGACAAAAGCGAGTCGAAGATACATAATCCTTTTGTGTTTCCAGGCATCAAGAAGATCAATATTGAGTCGAACCTGAATGAGAATTATTCGTTTGACAATTTTATTGTCGGCGAGTGCAACCGTGTGGCTTATCAGGCAGGGCTGGCGATTGCCAAGAACCCGGGACGCACGTCGTTCAACCCGATGTTCATCTTCAGCCCGACCGGTATGGGCAAGACCCACATCGCACAGGCGATAGGACTTGAGACGAAGAAATATCATCCTGAACTTACGGTGCTGTATGTCAATGCGGAGCAGTTCATCATGCAGTTCATGGCTTCATGCCGAAACAACAATTCAAAGACTAACAGCCGCAACGATTTCGTGCATTTCTATCAGATGATGGACGTGCTCATCGTTGATGACATACAGTTTATGGCTGGCAAAAACGCCACACAGGAGGCTTTCTTCCACATATTCAACCACCTGCAGCAGGCTGGAAAACAACTCATCTTCACTTGTGACAAGCCGCCGGCGGAACTGAAAGACATGGAACAGCGACTGATTTCACGCTTTAAATGGGGACTGTCGGTCGAGATGTCAATGCCTGACGTCGATACGCGCTGCAACATCCTGAAACGCAAGGCATACAGCGAGGGCGTTGATCTTCCGGACGAAGTGGTGAGTTATGTTGCGGAACATATCAAGACAAACATCCGTGAGATGGAAGGTTTCCTCATCTCGCTCGTGGCGCAGTCATCGCTGAACAAGAAGGCTATCAACGTCAACCTTGCCAAACAGATGGTTGAACGTTTTGTGAACAGTTCAAACCGCGAGATAACAATCAACTACATTATCAACGTTGTGTGTGACGAGATGGGCACTTCCCAGACGGATTTCTTCACTTCGTCGCGGAAGCGCAACGTGGTTCAGGCACGTCAGCTCTCGATGTATTTCGCGAAGAAATATACGAAGTTGTCGCTCAATATTATAGGCGAACAATGCGGCGGCAAAGACCACGCGACGGTGATACATGCGATAAAGACTGTCGCAAACATGCTTGAGACCGACAAACAGTTTAAGATGTTGTCGGAGAATATTGAACGTAATTTTCAGTAAATAACTATGAACCAGCAATTTGGCAAGTTGTATCTCATCCCAGCCCTGCTTGGCGCGACAAACGCCGAACAGGTCATTCCGGCTGGAACGCTGGAAGTGGTCAGGACGTTGAGATTTTTCGTGGTGGAGAACGTCCGCACGGCTCGGCGTATGCTGAGCAAGATGCAGATGCCTTGCCCTATTGATGAACTGGAATTTGTTGAGCTCGACAAACATAATCCCGGTAATCTTGACCTGATGACATACCTCGGCCCTGCACTCGAAGGTCACGACATCGGCGTGATGTCGGAGGCCGGCACGCCGTGTGTGGCCGACCCGGGTGCGCTCGTCGTCGAGCTTGCACATCAGGCGGGAGTTCAGGTCGTGCCGCTCACCGGACCTAACGCTATGATTCTCGCGCTGATGGCTTCGGGCTTCAACGGGCAGTCGTTTGCGTTTCACGGCTATCTGCCTATAAAAAATCCCGAACGTGTCCAGAAAATAAAGGCGTTGGAACGTCAGTCGCAGGCAAACGACGAGACGGAGCTGTTCATCGAGACACCGTTCCGCAACAACGCCATGATTGAGGAATTGGTGAGAAACTGTCATCCTGACACCATGCTCTGTGTGGCGTGCGACATCACGATGCCGGACGAGAAAATCGTCAGTAAACCTATATCAGATTGGAAATCAATAAAATACGACTGGAACAAGAAACCGGCGGTGTTTTTGATATACAGTAATAAATTCAGAAAAAAATATTAATCATGAGAAACTTGACAAAAGACGAATTCAGGACTTATTGCTTGCTTTTTGCGGCAAATGCAGATTTCAACATTACCAAACAGGAGATAATCGCCATCGGCGCGAAGATTGACCCTGAGGATTTCGTGCGTGTGTACAACTGGTTTGAGGCTGACAGCGACGCAGACCGTGTGGAGACGATTATGGCCAACAAGGTTCATTACATCAAGAATGAAGATGACAAACAGAACCTCATCAAAGAGTTGAAAGAGGTGTTTTTCGCCGACGGAGTGTTCGACTCGGTCGAAAAGAGTATCTTCTTTATGCTGAAGAAGGTTTTGTAAATGCTTTTGACATCAACAAACAAGAAAGACTTCCAAAAATATGGAAGTCTTTCTTTTGTTTATTAATCGGAGTGTTGAGAATAACTCCACTCTCAACACTCCAGACTCAACATTTATTGTGTAACTCTTTCGAGCCATTTCACCATGCCGAACATGACTGTCATGGAGACGAGGCAGATGGCGAGGAACACGCCCCAGCACTGCCAGATTGGCCACGCATTCAGCATGATAGGTCCGACGAAGATGAAGAGGTTGCCGATAGCCGTTGCGCCGAGCCACAGCCCCTGGCAGAGACCGACCATGTGACGCGGAGCGACCTTCGAGACGAATGAAAGTCCGAGAGGGCTGATGAACAGTTCCGCGACTGTGAGGAAGAAGTATGTGACAATCATCACCCACGGGGCGGCTTTCGCCAATCCTGCGGTTGCCATTTCTGAGATGCTCATCTCACGGAATGCGTCGCCTGAAGGATAGTTGCATACGATGGAGAAAACCATTAGGAACAGATATGCACAGCCTGCAATGCCCATGCCATACGCGATCTTGCGTGGTGTTGACACCGGTTTGCCTTTGCGTGCCAGCATTGCGAAAACGCCCATCACGAGAGGGGTGAGGATGATGACGAACAACGGGTTGAGAGCCTGCCAGATTTCAGGGGCGACCTGGTCGGAGTTGACGAAGTCGCGGGCGAACACTGACAGCGACTGTCCGTTCTGGTGGAATGAGAGCCAGAAGAAAACCGCAATGCCGAGCACTGCGAAGAGAGCTGCCATGCGTTGCTTGATTTCCTTGGCCATCGCCATCTTCTCTTCTTCTGTGTATCCAACTGCCTGTGCAGCAACCTTTTTGCTCGGCTGCGGGAACTGTTTCTTCTGTGTGAAGAAAATCACCAGGGAGATTAACATCGCAATGACAGAGATGATGAATGACCAGTGAACACCTTGGTTGAAGGTGAGGATGTAGTCGGAACAGAACTTGGTCTGGTTGTCGAGCATGGCCGGGTCCAGAACCACGTTTTGTGATGTCTCGAGGAATTTCTGCGTGAGGTCAACGACTTTGCCTTCATCGTTCGTGTAAACGAGTGTGTTGTTTATGAACCTGTGGCAAAGGCCTGACATGTCTGCGTTATAGATGAAGTTGTGTGCTTTCAGCCACCATTCGCGGAGCATGGGGGCCACAAACGGGGCGATGACACCGCCGATGTTGATGAACACGTAGAAGATCTGGAAGCCGGCGTCGCGTTTGTCTTTCGCCTGCGCGAGAGCATCCGGGCCTTTCTTCGCCGCCTCGGCCTCGAAGTTGTCGTACATCTGACCGACGAGAGCCTGAAGGTTGCCTTTGAAGAGACCGTTACCGAATGCTATGCAGAGAAGTGCAAAGCAGGTGAAGATCAGAATCCCCCACCATGCGCCGCCATTGTCAAGGATGAGACCGTCAGTGGTCTTGCTGAACAACGGAATAGCCATCCCGACATAGCCGAGAGCCATGATGATGAGACCCCACTGTATGGTCTTGTTGTAGTTCTGTGTCCTGTCGGCGATGATGCCGCCAACCAAACTCAAAACGTAGATTCCGAAGTAGAACACTGAGTAAATCAAGCCGGCTGTGCCGTCAGACAATCCGAACTTCGAAACGATGAACAACAGAAGGATAGCGTTCATGATGTAGTAGCCGAAACGCTCGCCCATGTTACTTAATGCTGCGGCTATCAAGCCTTTAGGGTGCTCTTTCTTGGCTTTGACAAGATAAAATGCCAAGAACGGAATCACCACAATGAGAATGGCAACCAAAATCACCAACGTGGTGTGAGTGTGCCAAAGATTCGCAATTGATAATGATGTCATTTGATGAAAATTTAATTTAACTTATTTTTTTGACTTTAGATTTTCGTACAAAATGAACCACAAAAATAGGAAATTTTTCGACATCTCCAACGAGAAATTGATTTATTGGACAAATTCTTCATTTTATTTAAAAAAGTGATGTTTTCGTCTTGATAAAGCGGGAAAATTTGTATTTTTGCAAGTTTATTGAAAATTATCTAAAAATGGAAATATCAAGCAAATACAGTCCGCAGACTACCGAAGAGAAATGGTACGAGCATTGGATGAACAGGAGTTATTTTCATTCAACTCCCGATGAACGTGAACCTTACACCATCGTGATTCCGCCTCCGAATGTGACAGGCGTGCTTCACATGGGACACATGTTGAACAACACAATCCAAGACGTCCTCGTCCGCCGCGCACGTATGCAGGGCAAGAACGCATGCTGGGTTCCAGGCACCGACCACGCCTCAATAGCAACGGAAGCTAAGGTTGTCAATAAGTTAGCTCAACAGGGCATCAAGAAAACCGACATCGGACGCGAGAAGTTCCTCGAACACGCCTGGGACTGGACTCACGAACACGGCGGCATCATACTGAAACAGCTCCGCAAACTCGGTGCTTCATGCGACTGGGACCGCACCTCGTTCACGATGGACGAGACACGCAGCAAGAGCGTCATCCATGTCTTCTGCGACTTATATAATAAAGGTCTCATTTACCGCGGCGTCCGCATGGTCAACTGGGATCCGAAGGCACTCACCGCGCTGAGCGACGAGGAAGTGGTCTATAAAGACGAACACAGCAAACTTTTCTACTTGAGATATAAAATCGAAGGCGAAGACGGCTGCGCAATCGTGGCGACGACACGTCCGGAGACAATCATGGGCGACACTGCCATGTGCATAAACCCCAATGACCCTAAAAATCAACATCTTAAAGGTAAGAAAGTCATCGTTCCGTTGGTGAACCGCGTGATTCCGGTCATCGAAGACGAATACGTTGACATCGAGTTTGGCACCGGCTGCCTGAAAGTCACTCCGGCGCATGACGTGAACGACTATATGCTCGGCGAGAAACATAACCTTCAGAGCATCAACATCTTCAACGATGACGCCACTATCAGCGAGGCTGCCGGAATGTATGTCGGAATGACGCGTGAGGATGTCCGCAAGCAGATTGTCAAAGACCTCGCGGAGGCGAATCTCCTTGAGAAGGTTGAAGACTATAATAATAAGGTGGGCTATTCGGAGCGCACCAACGTCCCGATTGAGCCGAAACTCTCGATGCAGTGGTTCCTTAAGATGGAACATCTCGCGAAGATCGCACTCGAACCTGTCGAGAAAGGCGAGATACAGTTCTATCCTGCGAAATATGTGAACCTTTACCGTCACTGGCTCGAAAACATCAAAGACTGGTGCATCAGTCGTCAGCTTTGGTGGGGACATCAGATTCCGGCTTACTATCTGCCGGAAGGCGGCTACGTCGTCGCCGAGACTGCTGAAGAGGCTCTTCGTCTCGCAAAAGAGAAAACTGGAAACAATAACTTGACACTTAATGACTTACGTCAGGACAGCGACTGCTTGGACACATGGTTCAGCTCATGGCTGTGGCCGATGTCGCTCTTCAACGGAGTCATGGATCCGGAAAATCCTGAATTTAAATATTATTATTCGACAAACGACCTCATCACGGCTCCCGACATCATCTTCTTCTGGGTCGCCAGAATGATCATGGCGGGTGAGGAATATACCGGGAAAGTCCCGTTCCATAACGTGTATTTCACTGGTATTGTGAGAGATAAGCTCGGTCGTAAGATGTCAAAATCGCTTGGCAACTCGCCCGACCCGATTGAACTCATCGAGACTTTCGGCGCCGACGGCGTGCGCATGGGTATGCTTCTCACGGCTCCGGCGGGCAACGACATCCCGTTTGACACGGCTCTGTGCGAGCAGGGACGTAACTTCTGCAACAAGATCTGGAACGCACTCCGCCTCGTGAAAGGCTGGAGCGTCGATGAAAACGCAGTCCAGCCGGAGACCGCAAAGATGGCGGTGAAATGGTTCGATGCCCGTTTCAATCAGGTGCTTGCGGAAATGAACGACAACTTCGACAAATATCGCCTCTCTGATGCTTTGATGGGTATCTACAAACTCATCTGGGACGACTTCTGCTCATGGTATCTTGAGATGGTGAAAGCCCCGATGGGTCAGGCTGTCGATGGCGTAACTTACAGAGCCACAGTGACTTTCTATGAAAATCTCATGAAGCTGCTGCATCCGTTCATGCCGTTCATCACAGAAGAGATTTATCATTTCCTTGGTGAAAGAAACGAAGGCGACGACATCATAATAGCCCAGCAACCGAAACAGAAAGATATTGACAATCAGGTTCTTGCGCAGTTTGAAATAACAATGGATGTCATCAATAACATCCGTAAGATCCGTGCTGAAAAGAATATTCCATTCAAGGAAGCCATTGACCTCGTCGTTGTTGACAACGGCAATGTCGGCAAGGACTTTGACTGCATCATAGAGAAGTTAACTAATGTAAAATCAATCTCTTACGTTGCCGAAAAGCCTCAAGACGCGTTCGGTTTCCTTGTCCGTTCGATGGAATATTTCATTCCTGTGACGGATTCTGTCGATACTGAAGCCGAGCTGAAGAAACTCGAGGAAGAGTTGAAGTACGCACAAGGTTTCTTGAAATCGGTTGAGGCGAAACTCTCAAACGAGAAGTTCGTGAACGGCGCACCGGCGGCTGTCGTCGAGAAGGAACGCAAGAAAAAAGCCGACGTTGAAGCCAAGATAGCGGTCATCGAGCAACAGATGGCGGCGTTGAGGAAATAGTTGAGAGATAAAAGGTTAGAGAGACTGACGTAGGTTGTCATTCAAGATGTAATGAATTGACAGCCTGCGTCGCATTTTATATATCTTCGTCAACTAAGAAAAGCGCAATCTGTTTTATCCCTTGTGCGCCTAAAACGAATTGATTGTCAAACTCGATGCTCCGGCTCGGCCCGCTGATGATGGTGGTCGTTACGGGCATCTTGCCGTATTTCTCTCTTATGAAACCAAGCGCGTCTTTCATGCCGTTCACAAACTGGCTTGGCTTGGCATAGACCAAAAGCGTGTCGGCTAACGCAAACGTCTCAACCGACCCTGCGCACCTGTCACTGACCACGATGCTGCCTGTCTGTGCTATCATACACTCACAATCGGTGATGCAGACGGTGTCCTTCGGTCGTGTCGTGAAGTCGTCACAAAATTCGATTTCAGCATTGTGATTCTGCATGAGTTCTTTGATGCGCCGACTTGTGCAGAACAACGGTTTCCATTCATTTTCAGTGATATACTGCTTCAATGCGTCGATGAAGTTGCTGTCGTTTTCAAAATAAATGAAGATACCGTCGTTTTTTTTGAATCTGTCGATGAAGGTGAACTCGCTGCCGTCTTCTTCGGTGAATGGCTTCCACGTATCGTTCTGTAGGTTTACGTCGGAAAAGATGTTCTCGTCTTTCGACATGACAGCGTTGCGCACCTTGGCGAGGATTTGCTCCTTGTTGGTGCGTTCATTCATTCCATAAAACGAGAACTTCTTCATATTCAAGCTATTGAAGTGTTGTCTGATTCCTCAATATGGATTTCTGATTCATCTTTTTTGTTGGAATTGTCAGTGAAATCCCTGCTCTCCGGTGTCCACGGCCTCTTGCCGAAGATGTTTTCGAGGTCGTCGGCGAATATCACCTCTCTGTCGATGAGCTTCTCGGCAAGCTGCGTCAGTCCGTCCTTGTGTTCGTTGAGGATACGTATCGCCTCCTGATATGCGCTTTCGATGAGTTTGCTGACTTCCTCGTCGATGACTTCGGCGGTCTTCTCGCTGAACGGCTTCGTAAAGGCGTAATCGCTCTGACCTGTTGAGTCATAATAACTTACGTTGCCGATTTTTTCGTTGAGGCCGTAATATGTCACCATCGCGTAAGCCTGTTTCGACACTTTCTCAAGGTCGTTCAATGCGCCTGTCGAGATGTGACCGAATATGATCTGTTCTGCGGCGCGGCCTCCGAGGGTCGCTATCATCTCATGGTACATCTGTTCTTTTGTGGTGATCTGTCGCTCGTCGGGCAGGTACCAGGCCGCGCCTAATGCCTTGCCTCTCGGCACTATTGTGACTTTCACGAGCGGGTGCGCGAACTCAAGCATCCAGCTTGTGGTGGCGTGGCCGGCCTCATGGAACGCGATGACCTTCTTTTCAGAAGAGGTGATGACCTTGTTCTTTTTCTCGAGTCCTCCGACGATGCGGTCGATGGCGTCGAGGAAGTCTTGTTTCTCAATGCTTTCCTTGTCGTGACGTGCGGCGATGAGTGCAGCCTCATTGCATACGTTGGCGATGTCGGCGCCGGAGAAGCCGGGGGTTTGCTTCGCCAGAAACTCCTTGTTGACATCTTCAGCGAGTTTCAGCCCGCGCATGTGGACCTCGAAGATTTCCTTTCTTCCGTTGAGGTCGGGGAGTTCGACGTAGATTTGGCGGTCGAAACGTCCGGCGCGCATGAGGGCCTTGTCGAGGATGTCGGCGCGGTTCGTGGCGGCCAGCACTATCACTCCGGAGTTGGTGCCGAAGCCGTCCATCTCGGTAAGTAATTGGTTGAGAGTGCTTTCGCGCTCATCGTTGCCTCCGCTCATGATGTTTTTGCCACGGGCGCGTCCGATGGCGTCAATCTCGTCGATGAATATTATACAAGGTGATTTCTCTTTCGCCTGCTTGAAGAGGTCGCGCACCCTTGATGCTCCGACACCGACGAACATCTCCACGAAGTCGGAACCGGAGATGCTGAAGAACGGCACGCCTGCCTCACCGGCCACCGACTTGGCTAACAATGTCTTACCTGTCCCTGGAGGGCCGACTAGCAGCACGCCCTTCGGTATCTTTCCGCCGAGACGTGTGTAACGGTTAGGGTTCTTCAGGAAGTCAACGATTTCCATCACTTCCTCCTTAGCCTCCTCAAGTCCGGCGACGTCTTTGAATGTCGTCTTCTGGTCTTTCTCCTGGTCGTAAAGTCTCGCCTTCGACTGCCCGATGTTGAATATCTGGCCGCCGCCGGCAGCACCACCGCCCATTCTCCGCATGATGATGAACCAAAATAACAGTATGATTACCAATGGCAAAATCCATGAAAGCACCTCGGCACCCCAGTTGTGACGCTCTTCCGGCGTCACTTCGACGGGATTGCTCAGACCTTCCTGAGCCTCATCGACTTTCATGTAAAGACGGTCCTCCGAGACCTTCATCGTGTAATTCGGCACATCTCCGAAATTGGACGAGGTCTCATTCGGGAGATATTTCCTCATGCCTTGCTCGTTGAGGTAAATCTCAGCGGTCTTGCCGTTCACCAAGACGATCTTCCTGACATCCTGGTCTTGAAGCATAGTCGTCAACTCACTCATTGTCAGGTCTTTGGCAGGATGCGTCCCCCTAAATAAAAGCGAACCGAGGAAAAACGCAATCAAGATTATGTACACCCAATAAAACCCGATCTTTTTTTTCGGCTTGTTGCTCCCGCCGCCCATGTTCTGGAAATTGTTGTTGTTCTCTTCCATCAAAATTTTTTTTACTCTTAACTAATCTTCGTAAACTTTCTTCTCGGCGTCGGCCCACAGCTCCTCAAGCCTGTAGAAACTGCGTTTCGGCTCAAGGAAAACGTGCACCACGACGTCGATGTAGTCCAACAAAATCCATTCCGAATTTTCAAAACCTTCTTCGTGATATGTGTGAACGCGCAATTTGTTGCGTACATTGTCGATGATCTTTTCAGCTATTGCGTTGACTTGCGTCTTCGACTGCGCGTGGCAAATGACGAAGTAATCTGTCACGGCTGAATGTATCTCTCTCATATCCAATGTGGTAACTTCTTTGGCCTTGCTCTCAAGCATCGTCTCAACAATGGTTGAGAGTACTTCTTCTGTGTTGTCCGATTCGTGTCTGATTCTCATTTTGTGAATAAAAAATTTTTTGCAAAGATACTCAATAAATTCGTATTTATTTATTTTTATTAAACAAAAAAATCCTATTTTTGTTCCGTTTTTTGAAAAGTTCCCGGTAACGGAAAGAAATGTGCATTTTATGAATGTGAAAATGTTTTTCAACGGTTTTGAAATTTTAATCTTTGACGAACTGCAGTCAACCAATGACTTTCTGCGTGACAGGATTTCGGCCGGTGCCGACATCATTGATACTGTTGTCGTTGCGCGTCATCAGACTGCGGGGAAGGGCATGGGCGAAAATCATTGGGAGAGCCAGCACGGCAAGAATCTGCTTTTCAGTATTGCGCTGAATGTCAGTTTTTTAAAGGCTGAAGAACAATTCAAAATCTCCCAAGCCGTCGCTGTCGCCATCCTCAACGTCATCTCCACTAAACTCCTAACCCCCTCAAATTCCTCAAACTCCTCAAACTCCTCAAATTCCTCAAACTCCTTTATAAAGTGGCCCAACGACATCTACATCAACTCCCGGAAACTTGCCGGAATGCTGATTCAAAACACCATCTCCGGAATGCTGATGCAGACGTCAATAATCGGTATCGGATTGAATGTCAATCAGATGAAATTTAGCGATGACGTCCCGAATCCTGTCTCGCTGAAAATGCTGGCCGGCATTGATTTTGACCTTGATTTGTTACTCAAAGAATTGATTGTGAATATAAAATCCGCTGTCGAGAGTCTTCGGACAGAGTCGGGGAAAGTGTCTGTTGATGAAATGTACAGAAACAACTTGTTCCGATTTGGGCGATGGGCTGATTATGAAATTGATAACGAAATCAAAACATTGATAATCAACGGATATGACAAATATGGCCGTCTCTGTCTGTGCGACAAAAACGGCCACGATTATCTGTGTGATATAAAAGAAATCAGGTTTATAGTGTAGCCGCTTTCTCGGCCATCATGTTCACTAAGTTTTGCAACGGGCGTTTCGCCATCATCGCCATCAACGGGTTCAGCTCGGCGTCGATTTCAAACATGACGCGGCATTTGTCGCCCGCCGATGCTATGTGAATCGAGAAAACGAACGGGAACGGTACTTTGCCCACCGGCACGAGCTGCACCAAACTGTATGGTACTCTTTGACTTACGCTTAATGTGATGCCGCCCATCCCTTGGACGGTGAATGCCAGAGTGTCAGTGTCTGCCTTGACGTTGACGGCTTGTTCCGGCAGAAACGCCGGGACGTTCGTCATGTCGCTCGCCAAAGCGAAAAACTCCTTCTCGCCCTTGCTCGTATCAACATATTCCGACTTGAATAACATCCTAACTCCTTTTAACTTTCAAACTTTATACTTTATAAACTTTAAACTTAATAACTTTCTACTAACTCTGGTGTGCGTCGGACCATGCCTGCGGGCTCTTTCTCCATTCGAGGAGCGACTGCATCTGGTCGTCGGTGACATAATTTTCTTCCAAAGCCTTCTTAATCAATGCTTCGTAGTTGCTTATTGTCGTGAGTTCGCAGTTGGCCTTCTTGAAAGCCTCCGCCGCCGCGTTGAGCTGGTAGGTGAAAATCGCCATCATGCCCTTGACATTGGCACCTTTCTCGCGCAGTGCTTCGACAGCGGCGAGACTCGACTTGCCTGTTGAGACGAGGTCTTCGATGACCACCACCGACGCGCCTTGCGGCACGATGCCTTCGACCTGGTTGTTCAGTCCGTGCGACTTCGCTTCGGAACGCACGTAGCAGAACGGCAGTCCGAGGTCCTGCGCGACGAGCGCACCTTGCGGGATGCCGCCTGTCGCGACGCCGGCGATGATGTCCGGCTTGCCGAATTTGTCAATACACATCCTGGAGAAAGCCTCGCGGATGAATGTCCTGATCTGCGGGTACGACAACGTGATGCGGTTGTCGCAGTAAATCGGAGATTTCAGTCCGCTCGCCCATGTAAAAGGACTTGCAGGATTCAATTTTATTGCTTTAATTTGCAGCAGAAAATTTGCTAATGCTAATGCGGTCTCTTGATCGTTCATAATTTTGTTGAATACTTAAAAAATAACGTGCAAATGTACAGACTTTTTTGTAATGAGAGGACATTAATCTCGAAAAATTTTTCGGAGGAAACCTTTGCTGGCACTGGTGATGTCGATATTTCTTCTTTTGACGTTGAGAATGTTGCAGTTAAAATAAAACAGTGGCTTGAAGACGATAACGTAGAGTGTCTCGACCTCGGTGATGCCGACGGTGTCGTGGTCGCTTCGGCGATAAAGTCGATTTTCCGACAGGCTCCCGCCGCCGGCGGTGTCGTGATGATTGACAATCAGTTTGTTGCGATTGAAAGAAACGGCATTCCAGACCTTCCAAAAGGTCATATCGAGAAAGGTGAGACACCTGAGGTGGCGGCGGTGCGCGAGGTGGAGGAGGAGACGGGAATAACCGACCTGAAGATAATACGCGAACTGCCGGCAACGTGGCATTGTTATCTTTTGGAAGGGAAGTGGACGATAAAAAAGACTTCTTGGTTTCTGATGAAGACCGCTTCCGGAATGAAAAACGTCCCGCAGACGGAAGAAGGCATATCGAAAGTGTACCTTATTAATATTAATGGCGAAGATTTTGACAACTTCAGAAATAACACGTTCGCATCGCTTCGCCCCGTTGTTGAGTTTGTTTTGTCAAGTTAAAATCCACTTCCCATTGATAATCACTTGGTTGTAATTTATCACATAACAGACACACAGCCACTACGGTCTATGGGTTCACCAAAGGCCGTGGCGGCTTTTTCCAGCTTAAGGTCCCGGACAAATAATTCGCGCAATCTGCGGGAGAGAATAATCATTTGGAAATGTATAAAAACATTACATGAAAAAAAACGGTGCGTCCGTGCCGTTGAAGAGTGAAAGTTCTTATCTTTGCGGCGTCGTTTCCTTTTTGGATTTCGTTCAACGGACTTCGCGAAATCCCGAAGGGCGGCGTGGGTTTAGAAAAAACAGAAGTCCATTTAAAAATTCAAAATCACACAAGAGATGAAAAAGGGTATCAGATTATTTGCGACATTGATGGTGTGCATGGTGATGGCGCTGTGCGTGTCGTGCAAGAAAGACAATGCAGAGCCGAATGGCGGTGGTAACACAGGCGGAGGTGGTAACACAGGTGGCGGCACAGGTGGCGAAATCAGCGGGTGTTTTAGCGTGAGCTCCACCACCACTGTCGAGTTCTCGCCGGGCAACCTGTACTGGGACGGCAGCGCGTTCAGGTTCGAAGCGGACCAGTGGAGTTTCGCAAACACTTGGAACGCAAGCTACGTGAGCCATTTCTACTGGAGCAAGACGGCATCGGTGGCATACGCGCAAGACTACAGTGACGAATCCGCTTCAACGTCCGATGTGTTCTTCACGAACAGTTTGTCTTTCCAGATGGACGGCGAGACGGCTGGCACGTGGCGCACGCTGAGCAAGGACGAGTGGGGCTATCTGCTGAACAGCCGCACTGACGCAACTAACCTCCGCGCATGGAAAGAGCTTGACAGCGGCGCGCACAAAGGTCTTGTGATCCTTCCGGACGGCACGGAGAATCCGTCAACAGTGATGGGCGGAATAACTTCGACAGCCGACCTCGCGAGCTCTGGCGCTGTATTCCTCCCGGCCGCAGGCGGCCGCTACGGTACGGACGTGGTCAATGTCGGCTCGGACGGCTACTACTGGTCGGGTACTCCCCTCGAGGACGACGAGGACGGCGCGTACGGCATGGGCTTCTATTCGGGCAGTGCGAGCACGTACGGCGGCAGTCGGGACAACGGGCTCGCCGTGCGTCTGGTTCGGTAGCTGCCCGTTTGCAGAACCTTACCCTTCACGCGCCGCAGAGAGGCGACGCGCTGAGGGGTGAAAAGCACTATACTTCATACGGAAGCCTCACTGTCATAGTGGGGCTTTTTTTAACCCAAACCCAAACCTAACTTCACTCTCAACTCTCCAAACTCCAAACTCCAAACTCCAAACTCTTTTAACTTTACTCTTTACTCTTTTAACGATGTGGTTTGCTCCACTCGCTGCGCTCGGTCGCAATGACGTTGGCTTTGTAAATAACTGATATTTAGTGTGTTGCGGCGAAGTCGCAACACACTCAATATTTTTATTTCCCCCAATTGAAGGCGTCCTTGTGAGCGACCGCAGGGAGTCGAACAATCCCACTCAATATTTTTATTTCCCCCAAGTGGTGCCGTCCTTGTGAGCGACCGCAGGGAGTCGAACAATCTCAATTTTTCCAGCTCTTAACTCCACTCTCCACTCTCAACACTCCAAACTCTTTTAACTTTACTCTTTACTCTTTTAACTGAAAAAACTCCACTCTCAAC
>CALBNV010000064.1 GCA_937896895.1 uncultured Bacteroidales bacterium
TGCGGCCCTGCGGCTTGGCGGCGGCACGTTGTCTCCATGCGTGGAGACTCTCTTGGTTGTCAATCATCGAACGCCGCGCCTTATACCACACCCCAGCGGATAAGGCAAGGCGTTTCACTCATTTTCACCCGATGTTTATCGCCAGCTTTCCGGGTAGTGCCACACATCCAGCGGGTTGATGATGTTCACAATGATGTTCAGCGGCCAATCCACCACCAGGTGCACGATGCCGCCCGCAAGGTAGTTCAGCGGGTGCACCTTGCGTGCCGGGAGGTCCGCCATGTAGTCCCGCAACACGTAGTCCTTCCCCAGTCTTGGCACCCACTGAGCGTAGACGTACAGGCGGTTTTCCAGCGAACCATCTATTTGGGATGCCGTCACCTTGGAGGCTCGTGTGAAGTCGAATTCCTCCACCGGGATGTATGAAGGCGAACCCTTTTCGGTTGTGGAGTGCACCTGCACCATGATTTCCCGCCGCTCCGTGGGTTCTCCCACCGTTTCCTCCGATGAGTAATTGTAGCCGACGCTGCGGAAAATGCAGTGCCACCGGTGCCATGCCGCCACATGCGTGATGGGCGCGTAGGCGAGCGTGGCGCGCTCATACAGCTTGCCGTCCAGCCGGTACAGCACGGTGTTCCGTATAGCATCCTCCCGCGCCTTTTCCGGCATATCTTTCTGATCCCAGTTCAGCAGGGCCACCTCCGCCCCGCGGAGCCGGATATTGTCCCCGTAGTGGAAGGTCTCGCACGCGGAAAGCAGCAGCACCCCCGCCAGCAGGAAAAGGCGCACCAGCACCGCCGGTGCGCCCTTTTTGCAAGCGTGTTCCATCATCCCAAACTCACATGGTGATGGCGAAGGCCAGCTTGGCATCAATGGTCTTGCGCAGGATTTCCACCAGGACATCGGAGACGGGCTTGTCCGTCTTGACGATGGCGAGGGAATCACCGCTGGCGTGGTCCGTGGGGGCCACGATGTTCTCGATGTTGATGCCGGCGTCCGAGAGGGTCTGGCCGATGGAGGCAACCACGCCCGGGCGGTCCGCATAGCGGAGCACGAGGGTGTTGCCGGGGAGGGCGGCGTACAGGTGCTTGAAGCCGCCGATGCGGGAGACCACGGGGGTTTCGTCCACAATCATGCCGCGCACGCTGGTGATGGTTTCCTGCCCGGCGTCCTCGGTGTGGATGTCGATGGTGAGCTGGTCCTCGTAGAGCTTGTCGTCCATGGGTTCGCAGGCTTTGTAGACAATGCCGTGCTCCCGGAAGGAAGCCTCCGCCGCAGGGGGCATGAGCCCGTGCTCCGCGCCGGGAACGGCACCCTCCAGCACCCAGGGGGTGAACCACTTGCGGAAGCTGCGCAGGTTGTTGTAGAAGGTGCAGTCAATGCGGCGGATGGGCTTGCAGCCCGCGGCGTGGCAGCAGAGCTTGCCGAGCATGGCGGCCAGGTGCAGGTGCGCGGGGTTCAGGTCGTGCGGCATTTCCGCGTTCACCACGCATGAGGTGTCGCCCTGGGCGAAATAGGCGTGCATTTGGCTGGCGGCGCGCATGGCGGCCATCTTGTTGGCCTCCTTGGTGTTGGCTCCCAGGTGGGGCAGCATGATGTCTGCAATATCCGCGCTGGGCTGGTTGGCGGCGGTGTCCTTGGGGTGTACGTCCGTGCAGTAGATGATGTTCTTGCCCTCTCCCTTGGCGGCGCGCAGGGCGTCCTCGTCCACCACGCCGTAGCGGGCGCAGTTCACCAGCATGGCCCCGTCTTTCATCTTGCCGATGAGCTCCGCATTCACATAGTTCTTGGTGGCGGGGCCGCCCGGCACGTGGATGGAGATGATATCCGCGGTGGAGAATATCTCGCTCAGCTCGGCGGGCGTGGCGCCAATGTTGAGCGCGCGCTGGCGGGAGAGAAAGTGGTCGTAGCCGAGGACCTTGCACTCGAATCCCTGGAGACGCTTGACGAGCTGGCGGCCGATGTTGCCGAGGCCGATGATGCCGACGGTCTTTCCCGCAATCTCGCGGCCTGGCAGTAAGGCCTGACCTTGGCAGCTGCGCGTGATTTTGTCGTTTTCGATGACATGGCGATATAGGCCTATCATCATGCAAATCGTCTCTTCCGCGACAGCCTCCGTCGAATAACCGGCTGCGTTCTTCACCAAGATGTCGCGACGCTTGCATTCTTCCATGTCGATGTGGTCAAGGCCGGTGAAGGCTATCGACAGCATCTTCAGATTCGGACAAGCATTAAAGAAGTCTTTGCGCAACGGCATGTTGCTTTCAACAACAATGTCGGCACCGGCGGCGCGTTCTATGTTAAGCTCAGGCCTCCTGTCGGCGTAAACCACGACATCATGACCTTGTTCCTTCAAATTCATACAGGCGCTCTCGATGGCTTCCACCGAAAGCCCCAATGGTTCCAAAAAGACTATTTTCATGTTCAACGTTTGATTTTTTTGACGCTGCAAAGATAGTTTTTTTTAGCATGTCAGGACCATATCACCATAAAAACAAGGATGAAATGTTGGAGGGATGATTCCGCCTTGGGCAAATATTTGTGTGATTATGTAAAACTAAAACCTGTGTTTTTAAACAGCAAACCAAAATGACTATGAAACAAAGATTTATGGCCGGATGGAGAGTCCTGATACGGCCCTTTCATGCTACAAAAACATATTTGTTGGAGACTATTGTTGTCCGTCGTCGGCACTCGCCCAATCGATGATCATGAACTCATCCATCAGGATCTGAGTGTAGGATTTCTTGGCTTTGTCGGTTTTGTCCTCATACTGAACGTTCTGGATGCTGCCTTCAACAGCGATGCGCTTGCCTTTCCTCACAAGTTTCTCGACTTTTTCCGCCGTGCTTCCAAACGACACGATGGTGTGCCACTGCGTCTCCTCCACAAGCTCATGCTTCTCATTATAGTATTTCTCGTTTGTGGCAAGCCTGAACTTCGCCATCTTACGACCTTCGTTGTTGATAATCTTGATCTCAGGGTCTGATCCGGGACGCCCGATTAATTGTACTGAATTTCTTAGTGTTCCCATAATTTTAATCTTTTGTCTGTTATTTTATTCTTTTGACACCGCAAAGTTATCACTACTCAAAATTTTATCCGTAATAAAAACGGATAATCTTTTGCCGTGTTGATAAATTATTGACTGTCATTGTTTTTTAAAACAAAAATCATAGAAATCCTAAAAAAGACTTGTTAATAAGTTTTTAATAAAATTTTAACATTTGATTTCCGGAAATACGGCCTGTTTCCAAAGATTCTTTGAGATATTCAAATAATGTCTGTGTCTCAAATAGTTAATTGAAAATCAAAATGTTAATAAAATTTTACATTGCCTGATTTTCCTGAAAGAACAAATGACAGAAAATTCAAACAAATACTCCAAAAAACGCGGAAATTACGCCGAATCAGGCTTTCAAATCAAAAAACCTAAATGAAATCCAAGTCGTTTATTTTGACGAAAATGTCGTTGAAAACATCAGAGGGAAGGATTTCGCTCGTGGCTATGGAAACGTATTTATCGCCAAATAACTTTGTATATAATTGACAATCAATATTATGCAAGATATTCTTAATGTCATCGGTGATGCCGGTGCCATTGTATTTGAAAACAGCTTCTTTCTTCGTCCACAGCTCGATAAATGAAAACTCTTGATGCTCGCTTTCGTTGATTTTTTTCAGTTCGTCATCGTTTGAAACGTATGCGGCGACATTCTTTTTGTATCTTGTAACATCTTCAATGTCAATGCCTAACGGCTGTTTTGAAAGACCTACCGCCACCGCTGTGCCACAATGACTGATGCTGAAAAACAAATCTTGGTAATTTTTTAAGAAAGGCTTGCCGTGTTCATTATAAGAAAACTCCGGAAGGTTATTCAAAACGTGCTCTCTGCCACATTCATCAATCAGCAGACGCACCAGCAAAACATAAGCCAAACCATTCTGTATCTTGCCTTTAGGAAATTTATACCTGAGCATCTGCTCTTTCCTCCATTCCGGCAAAAAACTTGCGCAACGACTTGTGAAATCATCGTTGAGAGTGTCTATATTGTTGAAAATCAGGATTCTCACAAAATATTGTGCTTAAATTTTCACTTTGACGACAACTTTTTTCATTTTTTCAGGCTTGCCGGTGCAAAGCAATGGCTCATGGCCGTCATTCGGGAACAACACGGCAAAATAGCCTTTCCCGACAGTTATCTCCACGGCTTTGCCATCAGGATTTCTATAAAAAACTGCGTCAGTATCGGCCTTGTACTCAGAATATTGCTCGAGATTCTCAACCTGACAGACCAGGATGCGTTCTTCTCCGTTCAACGGGAAATGAATATCCAAATGCTCCTTATGTGCTTCATAGTCAAGAGGATTGGTCTCTGCCGTCGTGACTTCTGAAACATTGGCAATCACGTTATTATTGATATGGTGTTTCCCGATCTCGATGTCAGCGGTGGCATTTTTCAGGAACACAAGTCCTTCGTAAATGTCGGGAAGCCCCTTGTATCTTTCGAGGTTTTCTATCTTGTCGTAAATCATACTACTTTGATTCTACGGTCTCTAACTCCTTGTAAGAGATCACCTTAACTGGTTCATGATTGTCAAGCCGGTAGTATTTAGCCGGTTTCAGGATTTTCCCGAAGACGAATTTCTGAATCAAGACGAACTCGTTGTTTTCGCTCAAGAGTGCATACTGATGGTCGGGGTCGGTGACGATTTTATTGATTTCAGGATTGTCGAGTTCCTCAATGTCATAGTCATACAAGTCGGCGTTTGCCAGCAGCCTGAATGTGGTGACCGTGCGGCTTTCGCCGTCTTTTGTCACGACTGTAAGCCTCTGCTGGAAAGGCGAGTTGATGATTGAGTCGCGACGGTGACCGCTGACATCGGTGAGGAACGACTCGAAACGCACTTCGTTGAATGATGACATCAAGTTGAGGACTCTAAGTGTGTCATATTCAATGTCTTTACCATCTAAAGATTGCATCTTGAACTGGTATCTGCCGTTTTCGGTGATGATGAAGCTGTTTGTGGGGTCGTCGTTTATCTCAAGTTTAACGGATTGAATGTCAGCCATTTTGCTGTTGAAGACGATATGGTCGCGCCAGTCAATCGGGTTAGCCGAGAAACGCGAGCTGATGAAACCTCTAAATCCGTGTATATGAACGATATAGGCTTTATCGGCCCCTTCTTTCAGAACAAATGAGCCGTTGTTGTCCTGTGTGTCGTCGCCGACATAAAACACTTTTGTGCGTGCCTCGTGCTTGAAGAGTTTGATTCTGTTGAACAGATTGATGCGCGGCACTATCTGGTAAACCTCGACTTTTATGTTGTTGCTTGCCATTCTTGTAATCACGTTGTCTGACTTTTTCAACGACACAGGCATTCTGATTCTCAGTCTGTTGAGTGTTGTGAGCATGTCGTTGACAAGACGCTGTGATGCCTGATACTGGTTATCAACCATCCAGCCGTCTCCGGTGCGTTCGAGCAACACGCGGTGGTCGCGTTTGTCGGCGAAGAAAAGCTTTGTGATGGATGCCGTGTCATAAACGGTGAAATCAGCCTCCTCACCGCGGATTGTGGTGAGATAACGGTTGTTCCAGATGAAAACGCCGGCGATGATGACTAACAGCGCGGCGATGATGATTGCTAAAGTATTCTTTTTCATTTGTTATATTTTTTCTTTCTGATGAATGCCATGACTAATCCGAACAAGACAATCACGACGCTTGGCAGCACGACGTTCACGACCTGCCACATCGTCTGCCGGCTGTTGATCTTGTTCATGTCGAGGAGACGTATCTTCAACTCACGGGAGTGGATGCTGATAAGTCCTTCGCCATCAACGAGATAACTGATTGCATTTTCAATGAACTGTTTGTTACCGTATGTATTGTTCGTGTATTGGTCGTAACCTAAGGGTAACGGCGAGCCGACGCGTTTATTGTTTTTCTTCGCGAAATCGAGCTGTGCGAGCTGGTTTCGGGTGATGTCGCCGTCAGCGACGACAATCATCGAGGTCGGGACGCTCTCGTTTTTGAACGCTATCTCATTGGAACTCAACAGTTCGGCTGGCAGTCTGTTTTCGTAAAGTGAACTGAATTTTCCGTTGAGGAGATATGCTGTCACCTGGCCTTTCTTCGGGAACATCTGCGCGTTGGGGCGTTCATTAAGGATGTTGAGCGAGATATAGACAGGTGCCGATGAGATCTTTGTGTAGTCTGATGTCTTCAGCAGTGGTATCTTCTGGATTTCGGGTGCCGATGTCGTTGTCTCGAGCGAGCCTGTGAAGTCGGATTTTACCGCTTCGAGGTTTTTCACAATAGGGTGTTGTGACGCCGGGCTGAGCAGCGGGAAGTAATACCACGGCAGCAGCACGCTCTGCATGTTGTTGCCCTGTCCGGTCACGAGGCCTATCTGTGCGCACGGGTAGGCGAGCAGCAGGTTGTTGTTGAGGCGCACGCCGTATTTGAAGAGTTGGTCGTCGAGGTTGACATCGAGTGTGGTACCCATCATCGACTCGGCACTCTTCAGGCTGTCCATGTCGGCCTTGACGTGGTCGAGCAACCACAGCACCTTGCCGCCATACATGACATACTGGTCGATGATGAACTTGTCCTTTTCGGAAAACGGCAGCGTCGGCTTGGCAATGACGACGGCATCGTATATCGGCTTGACGACGATGTTGCTGTCGCGGTCGTAGTCGCGGTGTGTCAGCGCGGTCATCTTCTCGTCCAGCGAGACGCGTCTTAAGGTGTATTTTTGGGCGAGGGTGTTCGCGATGTCATACACTTCGGCATCGTTCAGCTCGCCGTGTCCTTCGATGAATGCCACGCTTGACGACTTGCCTTCTGTGATGTCTTTTATCGCGCTTATGAGTTTATATTCAAGGTCTTGCGACGAGTTGTTGAGGATGGTCTCCTGTCTCTGTCCCGACTGCGCTGACAGCAGATCGACAGCCAACTCTCTCTCGTGGAAACTCACCAACACGCCCGGCCATATCATGATCTGCTGCACGCCGTTGTTGGTCTGCATGGTGGCGGTGTAGGGGTTGAGGCCGCTCTGATAAAGAATCTTATATGTCTCGTCGCGTTCGCTCGGGTCGTTGCTTACCGATGGGTTAATAAATTCATAATCAATGAATTTTGAGTAAGCACGGAACTCATCGAGCATCTCTTTCGTCTCTTTGCGCAGTTTCTTGAAGCCCGCCGGGAACTCGCCTTCGAGATAAACGCGGAAATACACATAGTCGTCGAGGTTGCTGAGAATCTCTTTCGACGTGTCGGAGAGTGTATAACGTTTCTCGGAAGTGAGGTCGAAACGTGTGTATAAAAATGAGCCGATGACATTAACCATCACTATGATTACCAATGTGATAACCAATGAGACAATCTCGTTTTTCTTGATGTTTTTTCTCTTGTTCTCCATATCACCTCCTACCATTTGCGACTTGACAAAGTGAGTTTTGTCAGGCTTAAGAATAAAACAATCACACTGATGAAATAAAGCAGGTCACGGGTGTCGATGACGCCGCGGCTCATGGAGCTGTAATGCGCCGACATTCCGAGTTGCTGGATGAAGAGGTCGATTTTCCCGAACAGGGCCATCGAGTAGATCAGGTCGAAGCCGATGTAGAAGAAACCGCAGAGAAACACCGACAGGATGAATGCAAGTATCTGATTGTTAGTGATTGAGCTGCAGAAGATGCCTATCGAGACGAATGTAGCGCTGAGGAAGAACAGTCCGATGTATGAACCCCAGATGCCGCCGTGGTCGATGTTGCCGACGGGCATCGCGAGCTGTGACACTGAGATGTAATAGATGAATGTCGGGATGAGGGCGAGGATCACGAGGGCGACGCCGGCAAGGTATTTCGCTCCGACGATCTGCCAGTCGGACAGCGGCTTGGTGAGCAGCATCTCGATGGTGCCGGTGCGGCGTTCTTCGGCGAACGAGCGCATCGTGACCGCCGGCACGAGGAACAGGAACACCCACGGTGCGAGGATGAAAAGGCTGTCGAGCGTCGCGTAGCCATACGTCATGATGTTGAAGTCACTCTTGAAAACCCACAGGAAAAGTCCGGTGATGAGCAGGAAGACCACTACCACCATTATCCCGATGAGTGAACTTAGGAAGTTACTAATCTCTTTCCTGAAAAGTGCGTACATTTTTTTGCCTTTGAAAATTAATTTTGCAAAAATACTAATTTTTCACGAGGGACAAAACCATAATTTTTCAAAAACGTAATTTATGTACGAAAAAACCTTATCTTTGCGACTTTAATTCAAAAGCTGAACGTCATGAAGAAATTGCTGTTTATCACCTTTATTGTTTTTTCATCATTGATAATCAACGCACAAGACATTCTTATCATGCAGAGCGGTGAGGAGATTGAGACGAAAATTGTTGAGGTCAATCCGACGCAGGTGAAATACACTTTGTATGGTGACCCTGAGGGTCCGATTTATATTGTGAACCGTGCTGATGCATTCATGATAAAATATGCTGATGGCTCCAAGGATGTTTTGAATCAAAAATCGCCGATGGCGGTCAATGAAAATGCAGAAAAAGCTGAGAAGAGCATCAAAGAAGAGGATGTCCGGCCATCAATTCGCAGGAGAGGCTTCCTGTTTCGTCCAGAGGTGAGCGGGATTATGGTGTACAGCGATTTTCTCGGAAAGATTACCGACAGCAAGGCCTCGAAGGACCTTGATGTGAGTTTCAACTTCATGTACCAGCGCAATTACAAGATTTCGTATGGTGCCGGCGTCTCTTACAACCACACTACGGTTTTCGGCGGTTATCTTCCCATATATCTGAATCTCAGGGGGTATTTGAGAGACAGGAACCTGACGCCTTATTATGATGTCAGGGCCGGTTACGCCATTTGTATTAAAGACAACATGATAAAGCCTTACAATGAGCCATGTTATTACATTTTTGAGATGAAAGGGATGTATCTGCGTGGCGGTTTTGGTTTGGATTTCAGGAATTTCTCTTTCGGTGTGAACATTGGGATCGTCGAGAATCACTCAAGGATGTATTTTTATGACAATCCTGGTAATCATTATCTGTACAATGAGAACAATTCTCTGTTGAAGTCGGAAGATAAGATAGAGATGTTTTTCGGTGTGAATATAGGGTACAACATTCAGTAATTGAAAAAATAAAATCACAACATGAATAAATTATTATTCATAACAGCTATTCTTTTTGCAGCGGTGACGTCATTTGCCCAAGACATTCTTATCATGCAGAGCGGCGAGGAGATTGAGACGAAAATCGTCGAGGTCAATCCGACGCAGGTGAAATACACTTTGTATGGTGACCCTGAGGGTCCGATTTATATTGTGAACCGTGTCGATGCCTTTAAAATCAAATATGCAAGTGGCACGGAGACGGTGCTTAACGAACACAAGCTGGTTGAAGAGACGGAGTTGAGTCTTCCGTCGAGGCGCAGGGAAGGCTTAGCTGTGAGGCCGGAGTTCGGCGGAACGATGATAACAGAAGACAAGCTGGTCAATGCCATGAAGAGCCTTGACGCGAGTCTGACCGTCGTCTATCAGTTCAGCAAGAAGTTTTCTCTTGGTGGTGGTGCGGCTTATTACAAGGTGAAGGATTTCGGCAGTTTCCTGCCGCTTTATCTCAACATGAGGGGCTATTTCAAAAACAGGCTTTCGAGTCCGTATTATGATTTGAGGGTCGGTCATGCCATTCCGACGGAGGAGTTTAATGGACCAACGAATGAAAGCATGACACAGTATTCTGTTCAAAGAATCGCGGGCACGTATGTGAGGTTCGGCGTTGGTATGGACGTGAGGAATATCATCTTGGGGATAAGCGTTGGCATTTGCACCAACAAAGTCGCGACGTATTCCAGACCTACGACCAGTGATAATTTCAAGAAAACTGGTGACTATGGTGAGAATGAAGTGTTTTTCGGTTTGAACATCGGGTATAACATACAGTGTTCTGGGAAGAGATAGTGTTAGAAATCACATTCCGTTGTAGTTGTCCCATCTCCATTTTACAAAATCACGATTTGTAAAATCAGGGATTATTATTTTAGGCGGTATTGTCGCACCGTATTCCATTCTCGCCCTGCCTGACAATTCAACTTTCCCATCTGCGGAGATGCGCAGATGTCCGGCATCAAACAATTGATGGATGTCCATTCTCATACAAAAGCCGTTTGCCACAGTGTCTTCGCCATTGTATTTGAAAGGGATGATATGGGCGGCTTCCAGCACTTCTGGCATGGAAACATTTGTTATTATGCATCTCTCGAAATGCTTCAAGATAGTTTTTCTGAACTTTGCTTGGTTTGGCCTTGACATACTTTTCTGAACTCTGATCCTTTCCATTTCAGAAATGACATCAGTGCTTTGTATGTTGTCAATTGCAGATAGCAATGTTATGCCTTTTTGCGTTGAAAGTATTTCTGTAATCTCGTCATCAAGATCATTATTGTAAGAATATCTTTCTTCCATCCTTGTTTCACCAATACCTTTGTTAAGATAGCCATAATTTGACAGGAAAAGCAGAAATTCTCTGGCAATTCTTAAGTCATTGGCATTGGGAATACAATCTGGCCAATATTTGATGTTTATTTCATTAGAACGATACCAGCTTATAAAGTTAATATAATCATTTAGTTTGGCGTTACACCCAGACAATGGAATAACTATATGTACGAGTTCATCGACACTCAACGCCTCCAGCCCTTTGTTAAATAAATCACTTGAAATTTCAAGAAGCAATCTTAATGGATAAATTTCAAGTCCATGTTGTTTCCATTCATCACATTCTGCTTTATTCTGAATATTTTCATTTGGAAGTTTTAAGGTTTGTATTGTAATGGCGGCAAATTCCGATTGAGAAACTGTTCTGTCTGCGACTTTTCTTCCAAAATCTGAAAGATGGATTATACCACTACTGTCTTTATCTATTAAACCCACGGCTCGCCAATACTGTCCAGAGTTACGAATCAAGTTGCGTTCACCAGTTCTTGAACTTAAATCAACGCCTATGCCTTTGTTTTGTATATCGTTGTGTAAATCAATAAGTTCATTGGCAAATTCAGGTGAACTGTATTTCAACCCAAGTTTTTCGAGTTTTCTCATTCTGAATAAAACGCCCAATAAAACTACTGGATCATTCAATCCTTCAGTACACTGAAGGCTTGCCCATTTCCATTTGAAATTCTGAAAAGGTTTTTTCGGTATAAAATCTTTTGAAAATGCCATAATCTATAATGTTTTAATTCATTTGAATTGTTTGGCGATAGCGTAACTTAACAAAGGTGGTACTGCATTCCCAATTTGTCTATATACGGAACATGTGTTGCCAGAAAAAACAAAATCCATAGGAAAACTCTGCACTGTAGCAAGTTCCCTACAAGACATTCTTCTTTGGTTGTTCGGGTGGTGAAGGACAACAACACCACCTTTATCATCGCCTCTGGCGGTGACTGTTGGTGCCGGTTTGTTCGGGTCAATAGCTCTGTGACCAATATATCCGCTAATTTTTATCTTGTATTTCGAACATACATGATTAGGCAGGGAATTGTCAGTATTCGGATCAGGTATGCCTTTCAAAGACTCTCCTACTGTAACCCACCTCTTAAGAAACAAGTTAGACTCATCTTTTGTATGTGTGGGTTGTGGGAATTCATAAACAAAATCAACATCGTTCCTGACACCAACAATGATGACACGTTCTCTTGTCTGTGGCACTCCATAATCGGCGGCGTTAAGGACTTTTTTTTTCACGACGTAACCTAATGAGGTGAAATCGTTGATTATCATTTCAATGACAGAACCTTTACCCATACTTAATAGACCTTTTACGTTTTCAGCTACGAAAAATTTCGGTTTTTTTGCTGAAATGACACGTATCAACTCTTTATACAGAACGTTTCTTTCGTCATCTTCATGCCGTTTTGTATTTGCAACAGAGAAACCTTGGCACGGGAATCCACCTATAACGATGTCACAATCCGGAATGTCAGATGTGCCAATATCTCTTATATCTCCATAAACTATGTGATTGCCGATATTTTGTTTATATGTATCAACGGCATCTTTATAGTTGTCATTCGCCCATACAATGGTGTGTCCGGCGTTTATGAAACCGAGGTCAAGACCTCCAGCCCCGCTGAATAAAGATACCACTTTCATAATCCAATCCCTTTTTCAGCAAGACGCGCTAACTCTTTCCCCAAAAAATTTGAAAACAACACTGGCACCGCATTGCCAATTTGTCTGTAACATGACCCTATTGTTCCTTCAAAACAAAAATCATCCGGAAAAGTCTGTAATGCCGCACTTTCACGTACTGTCAAACGCCTTTCCCCATTGTAATGTGGTATCGCGCAAACACCACCTTTCCCATTTCCACGTGCAAGTATTGTTGGTGACGGCTTTTCCGGATCAGTTGGCCTATGAGCAGTGAAATTCCTGAAAACAACCTTGTATTTCGACCCGACATGGTTGACATAATCGTTAGGCTCATCCGGATTTGGATATTTTTCAATTGCTGTTTTTATGGATACCCAGGGATGCTCGAAGTCGCTTTTCCCATTTGTTGGTGATGGAAACTCAAACAACATTTTTTCGCCCAATGATTTCCTTTGACCAATTATTACAACCCTTTGACGAATTTGCGGGACTCCGTAATCCGCCATATTAATCAGGTGAATTTCAGTGTTATATCCAGCCTCGTTAAAATCTGCAATGATCTTTTTGATTGCAGTACCATTGTCAAGACTTAAAATGCCTTTTACATTTTCAGCAATAAAAAACAAAGGTTGCTTTATCTTAACTACACTGTAAAATGATTTATACAATTGGTTTCTTTCGTCATCGACATTTCTTTTTAAATTCGCCATGGAAAAGCCTTGGCATGGAAATCCTCCAATAACAACGTCACAATCTGGTATTCCTGAAACTTCAATATTCCTAATATCGTCACAGACTATGTAATTACCAATATTTTTCCTATAGGTTGCTACAGCATTTTTATCATTGTCATTTGCCCAGATAATCTCATTACCACTTTGGACAATACCCAAATCCAGTCCACCACATCCTGAAAATAATGATACAACTTTATATTTCGTTTTTCTCATTTTCAAAAATTTTTGACCTGCAAAAATAACATTTTCCCACAAATAAACCTACATTGTGGAAAAATAAAAAACGTAGTGGCAATTGTGCTTATTGATTATCGTAACTGAAAAGTATTAGTAAGCATAAGGCTATATTAATCGATTTGCAACATTATTATCAATCATAAAGTTTATGATTCTTTGATTTATTTCACTCAATTATTTTTTCGCCTATCAATCCTCACTTAAACCTCTTGTAGTCCTTCTTCGTGTTCTTCGTCCAGATTTCTATTGCGTCTTCGTACTTCTCCGGCGGCGTGTAGGCCTTGTCGTCGGGCTTCCTGTTTTTTTTGAAATATTTTTTTCGGAAAACAAAATTTAATAAATTTGCACCTCGTAAAAATTTATTTCCGGAATGAAGAAAACTATACTCCTGACTCTGCTTTGTGTGCTTCATATAACGCTTTCCGCGCAGGAAAAACGGGAGCGCGAAGTCTCTGCCGACCTCACCGCACAGGGCATCGTGGGTTACAACACAACGTGGAAATGGCACAGCGGCGGCGACATAAAAGGCGCGTTGCATCTTAAAAACACCGATATTCATCTTGACCTGGAATCACTTACGTCGGACGTGCATTCTGTCGGCGCGACGGTGACTCCTTTCTTTGATGTCTGCAAGAACGGTCAGATTTTCCTCGACGGAACACTTCATTCAAGGATTTTCTCGCGCAACAAGGCCTACGAGTTTGTGTATTCGGGCAGCGTGGGCTTCAGGATGCGGCACTTCTCGGTGCAGGTCGGCGTCTTCGCCAGGATAATGGACGCGATGGGCCGCAACTGGCATTCCGTTGACAACTACATAGTCGAGCCGTTCAACGTGCTTTACCGCATCGCGGTGAGCATCAAGGGCTTCGACAACCCGTGGGATATTTATTTCATCGGCGCCGACTACAGCGAGTTTGAATACGAGAGAGTATGGCAGCCGATATTCACTCTGGGCGGACGCGCGAAGGTGGGCGAACGCCTCAGCATAGTGGCGGAGGGAACGCTGAAGCCCGCCGGCATGTTCCACCTCGACGCTAACTTCTACGCCGCATGGCTCAAGGTCGGAGTAAACTACAAACTGAAATGATCATGAAAATGAATGCTATTACGACAAAGATATTGAAACTGACTTGCATCACTGCAGCCGTCTTACTGATGGCGTCATGCAGCAAGAACCTCGACCTGCTCGGCATGTTCACCTCCATATCCGACTCGCCCGACCAGCGTTTCGAGCAGTCGATGCAATACAACAAGTCGCACGGCTACGACCGCGTTTTTGTCAATGATGACGAATATAAACTCTATGTCGTCTCCGACACACATGTTGACAATTCGACAAAGAACCTCGACATCTTCGTGAACGATTATCTCGCCGACACCGCCGCCGCGCCTTTCGCGCTGCATCTCGGCGACCAGATCAACGCAAAGGATAATTGGGATTTTTATGAAAAACACGTGAAGCCAATCGCCGATGCCGGCAGGACGCTGTACCATGCCCTCGGCAACCACGACATTTATTTCGACCAATGGGATGAGTTCAAAAAACGCTGGAACACATCTGTTTACTGGTTTGACGTCGTCACTCCGTCGGGAGCGAGAGACCTGTTCATCGCCCTCGACTCGGCGAGCGGCACACTCGGCTCCGACCAGCGCGAATGGCTCGGCAACCTGCTGAAAGACAAATCATTGCAAAATTACAGAAACATAATAATTTTCACGCATACACATTTCTTCAAAAAAGACACGTCGCAAGGCCATACCAGCAACTTCACCATGGAGGAGACCTACGATCTGACGGACCTTTTTGCTGAAAACGGCGTCGATATTGTGTTGCAGGGACATTCGCACGCACGCGACATCACTGTTTTCAAAGACGTTGAATATCTGCGCGTTGATGCCATCGAAGACGCGGCGCAAGAGGCCTATTACACGATTTTGAATGTCGGGGAAAACATCAGTTACGAATTTATAAAAGTCAAATAACTAATTCATAAAACTATGAAATCAAACGGAAACTACGATTGGAAGTTCTCAACGATAGGTGGCGTGACGCGCGTCAACATCGACTGCGGTGAGGACATCGCACACCTTGACGAACTCGACCAGAAACTCTGGACAACGCTGAGCTGCCCGATAACGGGGCTTGAAATTGACGAGAAGACGATGCAGATGCTCGACACCAACGGCGACGGCAAGATCCATGTCAATGAAGTCATCGCCGCCGCGAAATGGCTGACAAGCGTCGTCAAGAACCCAGACGTGCTGACGAGACGCGAGGACACCTTCCATCTCTCGGACTTCAACCAGGACAACGAGGAGGGCAAACGGCTCCATGACTCGGCCTCAAACATCGTCGAGAACCTCGACCATGACAAAGACATCATCACTGTCGCCGACGTCTCCGACAGTATAGCCATCTTCGCCAAGACACGCTTCAACGGCGACGGCATCATCACAGCAAATTCGACCGACGACAACGACCTGAAAGGCATCATCGGCAACATCATCGGCATGGTGGGCAGCGCCACCGACCGCAGCGGCGACCCAGGCGTCAACACCGACCATATCGAGAAATTCTACACCGACCTCGCCGACTTCACGGCTTGGAAAGAGACCGGCGAGACAGGCAAAGACGGCATCTTCGTCTATGGCGACAACACCGCCGCCGCGACAGCTGCCATCGACGCCATCAAGACGAAACTCGACGACTACTTCATGCGCTGCAAACTCGCGGCCTTCGACGCCGGCAGCACCACCGCACTCGACGTCTCGACAGCAAAGATCGGCGAGATAAGCAACAAGAACCTCTCGGAATGCAACGACGAAATCTCGACATATCCGCTCACTCACGTCAACGCCGAGATGAAACTCCATCTCAACGCCGGCATCAACCCGGCATGGAAAGCAGCGTTCAACAACATCAAGACATTGGTGTTCAACGTTGAATATCCTGAAGCCGAGTTCATCACCGAGGAACAGTGGGACGCAGTGCAGGCGAAAGTGGGAGCCTACAGGGCTTACATGGCGGCGAAGAAAGGCGGCAACGTCGAAGGCCTCGGCTACGATGCAGCCAAGGCGTTGCTCGACAACAACCGCAAGGCCGACCTCCTTGAAATCGTCGCTCAGGACAAGGCCCTCGAATCGACGGCCAACTCCATCGACACCATCAACAAGTTCATGCATCTCTACAGAGACTTCTTCACGGTGCTGAAGAACTTCGTGACGTTCTCCGATTTCTATTCGCGCGACAAGAAAGCCGTCTTCCAGGCCGGAACGCTTTACATCGACCAGCGCAGTTGTGACCTCTGCATCAAAGTCACCGACATGGGCAAGCAGACGGCGAGTGCGGGCTTGAGTAATATGTTCATCGTCTATTGCGACTGCACATGCAAGAGCAAGCCGGCCAAGATGACCATCGGAGCTGTCATCACCGACGGCGACATCGGGAACATCAGGGTGGGCAAGAACGCCATCTTCTACGACCGCGACGGCTTGGACTGGGATGCCACCGTCACGAGCATCATCGACAACCCGATCAGCGTGCGACAGGCGTTCTGGACACCGTACCGCAAGCTCGGTGACTTCATCGAGAAGACCATCAACAAGAATGCGGAGGCCAAAGACGCCGAGGTGATGGGCAACCTCACCGCAAAGGTGGAAGGCACCGGCGACGCTTCCGCACCGAAACAGCCTTTCGACATGACGAAATACGTGAGCATGTTCGCAATGGTCGGCGTGGCTGTCGGCGCTGTCGGCGGAGCCTTGGCTTTGCTGGTTGATTCAATCCAGAAACTTCATTGGTGGCAGTTGATTATCGCCATTGTCGGAATATTGTTGGTCATCTCCGGCCCTGCAATGATAAAGGCGTGGCTCAAGCTCCGCAAACGCAACCTCTCGCCGCTGCTCAACGCCAACGGCTGGGCCGTCAACGCGAAAGTGCTTGTCAACGTGCGCTTCGGCGAGACCCTGACACATATCGCGAAATATCCGATAGTGAAGATGAAAGACCCGTTCGCGAAGAAGAAGATGCCGGTATGGAAGAAGATCCTGCTCTGGCTCGGCATCATCGTCGTCGTCGCGGGGATAGTGTATTTCTGCATCCCGAAGGAGAGACGTCCGTTCTGGCCACAAACCGAAGTGGTGGCGGAAGAGGTGGTTGAGGCAGCAGCCGAAACACCTGCGGCAGAATAAGATTAAGTCAATTTTAAAAATTAACGTCTATGAAGAAACTTCTATTTGTGATGTTGCTGGCAGGCTTCACATTCGGGGCGGCGGCGCAAGATGGCAGGACCATCAAACAGAGAAAAACACAAAAGGAAATCATCGAGAAAGTGATGAATTCCAGAAACGAGACCTCAAGAGACCAATCTTACAATCAACAAGTTGACTCCATCGCCTACATCGATGTGTGGTCAAGCTTGTGCTACAAGTACGAGATGGACTGGAAAGGCCGTGTGCATTCGGAGATTCAGTATCAGGAATTTGAAGATTTTCCAATGCAGGCGACTGAAAAAGCCGTCATGGATTATGAGACAAGCGAGGCATTGCCGAACCTCTACGGCTTCTATTGGCAGAACGGCGAGTGGACCGAAGGATGGAAGGAAATTTACACCTTCGACGAAAACGGCGACGCCGTCCTCTGGCAGCAGCTCGACAAACAGACTACCGACAGCGTCTGGTGGAATGTGACTTATTATAACGAAATGACTTACGATGAGAATCACAACATGCTCACCAACACCGCGTATATGTTCGACATGTGGGGAATGTCGGGGTATTTCACTGAAGGCAAAGAGGTTTACGAATACGACGAGAACAATTTGGTGACGGCGATGGAAAGCTGGTATTTCGACTCATACGAGACGAACGACTGGGTCCTCAGCTCAAGGACGGAATATGTCCGTATGCCAAACGGCGATTATTCCGAATATACAAACTATTCGTATTATACAGGCGAGCCGGTGATCAGTGACAAAATAGTGAAGGATTTCAACGAACAGGGAGCCGTTGAGGTCTATCATTATTTCAACAATGTCGATTCAAAAGGATTGGTCGAGACACAAAGATATACGGCCACCTTCCTCGAAGACGGCCTGACAGTGAGCGAATATCTCGTTGAAGACTACTGGATGAACGAAGTCCTCGAACCTTACATCAAAGCCGTTTATTCATACGATGCCAACGGCAACCGCGAGACCGTTGACAACTTCAGATGGAATGACTCACTTTCCGTTTGGGAGGAAACAACTTTGATGACATGGGAATATGACAATGCCGTTGCCGCCGGCGAAGTCCTCGGCCACGATTATGTATGGAACAGATTCGGATGCTCGCCGATGTATAGTCCACTTGAGATGACCATTCCGGTTTACAGCAGATGGAACAGATATTCATACGAGACCGAATACGGCGCGACGGTGGTCGAGGCGTTTTACATCGACTGGAACTCGGTTTCAGAGGACGAGATCGTACTTGAAAACCTCAACGTCCGCGGTCTTGAAGGCATGGTCCGCTACGAAGGCGAAGCCGCCAACATCGGCGTTTTCGACATGGCGGGACGCTGTGTGGCGACACGCACCAATGTCGTGAACTGCGACATCAACCTCGACGCCGGTGCATACGTCGTGAGAGTCGGCGAAAAAGCAGCGAAAGTCGTTGTGAGATAAGAGATTAGAGTTAAGAGATTAAAGTTAAAAGAGGCGCGGGGCGACGATTGAATTTCGTCGCCCCGCGTTTTTGTGATGTCATGTTATAGTGCGATTACTTTTGGCATTTCTTGCATTTGCAGGTGATCGCCTTGTAAGCGAGACCGGCGCCGACGAGCGGTGCCACGATGAAGAGCCAGAGATGATTGAGGGCTGAACAATTCGGCGAAGAATTTGTTACAAGTCTTCATAACTTTTTGAATGTTAATTAGTTAATTATTAAATTGTAATAGTTTTAGATAATTTATATTTTTTAATAGTTTAATAATTTGTCATTATAATGGAATGCGGTAAATTAATGTTCATAATTTTGAAGAAAACTTATACCTCCCGCTTCCCAACGTCTTGATTTTGTGTCCGTCCTTGCTCGGGATCCAGACCTCGGCTTCGGTGTTGGCCGGAATCGTGACGTCCCACTCGAAACGGTTGCCGTCGTGCCGCCAGTTGCTTTCTATACGTCCCGAGACGGATTCGTATGAGCAGTTCACAAAGTCAAGTCCGTCAATGGGATAAGGCTTCAGTTGTATCTTTTTGTAACCAGGTTCGATGGCTCTGATGCCGCCGAGGTATTCGTATTCCCAGATTATGAGGTCGCCGAGGAGCATCACGTGGTTGCCGGAGTTCATCGCGGGGTCGGCGGTGTTGCCGTTCCACAGCTCCCAGATGGTGGTGGCTCCGTTGCGCACCATGTAACCCCAGCTTGGATAGGTGTCGTTGGTGGCTATCTTAAGCGCGAGGTCGCCGCGGCCGTGCTCCGTGAGGGTGCGCATCAGAAACTGAATGCCGATGACACCCGTCGAGACATGGCCTTCGTGCATGTCTTCCGTGCGTTCTACAAGGTTCTCGAACACGTCGTCTTCACGACCCTCCGGCACCATCCCGAAATACAATGGCAGGATGTTGGCGGTGACGGTGTTGTTCGCGTATCTCCAGATTTGATGGTTCAGATATTTTGCGTTGTATGCCTCCGTCGAGGCGGCGACTTCGTTCCTGAAATATTCGGCATCGTCGGTGAAACCCGACATTTCGGCGAACTTCGCCATGATGTTCGAGAGATAACAATAATAAGGTGTCGAGATGACCTCCGCCCGCGTCTTGCGGTTTTTGTCTTTCGAATGTATCAACTCCGGCGACTCCGGCGGCATACACCAGTCGCCGTACTGGTCGCGTTTCATGATGCCATCGACCATGAAACGATTTTTCATGAAAACGAGCCATTTCTTCATGGCTTGGTAATGTTCGCGGACCGGCTCGTCGTCGCCGAAACATGTGTAAATCATGTCGGCCACGGTGATGAATGCGCCCGGCCACGTCATGCTGTTGGTATAGTTGCGCCAGTAAGGCGGAAACACGTCGCAGAGACAGCCGTTTTCGAGCTGGCAGTCCTCGCCGTCATCGAGCCATTTGGCGTAAAGTCTGTGATTGTCAAAGATATACGACTCGCCGTAACAGCCCGTGGCGCGGTCGCCGGTCCAGCCGAGACGCTCGTCGCGCTGCGGACAGTCGGTGGGCATGCTCCTGTAGTTGCCCCTGATGCCCCAGAAAGCGTTGCGATACACGGCATTGATAATCTCGTCGGATGTCTCGAAACCGCCGGTGACAGACATCTCATCATAAAAGACAAGACCTTGGAAATCAGAAAGTTTCGGTGTCTCCCTGATGCCCTGGATCTCGACGTAACGGAAGCCGTGATATGTGAACATCGGACTCCACGAGTGTGAAGTGTGGAATGTGGAGTGTGGAGTTTTTCTTGAAATGATATAACGGTCTGTGGCCTCGGCATCGCGCAGGTTTCTGACGTCTATCGTGCTGTCGGGATAGAGGTTCTCGGCGAAGCGCAGCGTTATCGTGTCGCCTGGTCTTTGCCCCGAAACGTTGATTTGCAGCACGCCGACCATGTTCTGCCCCATGTCGAGAACCCATTTTTCGCCTTTGCGGAAGATGGAAACGGGCGTGAGCGTGTCCTGCACTTTGATGTTAGGGTTGGGCTGCGGAGTGAGCGTGCCGTCGGGCGCTTTCACGGTTTCGACCTCCATCCACGAGCTGTCGTCGTAATGTGGCAGCGTCCATTCGCCGAGTTCGAAGTTTTCGTCGTAGGTCTCGCCGTCGTATTCGTTGGAGGTGCGAATCGGCCCGCGGTTGGTGATTTTCCAGCTTTCATCGCTGACAATCAACTCTTTGCGACCGTCGTTGTATGTTATCTCAAGCTGTAAAAGCAACCTTGGCGTGCCGAAATGAAGCGTGTTGTCGGTGTGGTCTTGGTCGATGTGGTCGGTGTTGATGCGCATGGCGGTGTAGTGGCCGCCTTCGAGGATGACCCCGATGGCGTTGTCGCCGTTCTTCAGCATCTCCGTGACATCGAAAGTGTTGAAATACACACGTTTACGGTAATCCGACAGCGCAGGTTTCAGAAGCTCGTCGGCTGCCACCTCGTTGCCGTTGATGAATGCGCTGTACTGTCCGAGGCCGCTCACGTAAAGTCGCGCCTCAGCGATGTTTCCGTCCAAATCAAATTCTTTACGTAAATATCGCGCAGCCAGCCGCGTCTTTCCGGCAAGGACATCATCTTCAAACTCATGACCAATCCATTTCGCCTGCCAATCGCTTGATTTCAAAAGACTTATTTCAAAAAATTTGACATCGCTCTCAATGGAAACGTTCTTGTTTTTCTCGTAAGAAAGTGTCGCAAAGACCTTCCAAAAGACCTTGTCACGACTTTGAAGTTCCTTGCCTTCGTAAGGGACGTAAAGCATTTTGTCTGAAAAAACCTCGCCGGAATCCCATAGGTCGCCGATGCCGTTTCGGACGTTCTCCAATGTCGAAGCCGCGATGATGCGATAGCTCGTCTGCTTCACGTTTTGTGCGTCCGACACATAGTTCCAGCTGAAACGCGGCTCGTTGGTGTCGAGTGTGTTTATCTCGAAATGCTTGTTTTTGCTGCAAGCGACGAGAATTAAAAGCAGCAGGATGTGGCAAAAACGTCTCATTTTATTGTCCTCACTGTACTTGAACATTTTGACTTCAGTCTTAAAATCTACACGCATTTCACCTGTAGACTGCTCTTGATGGTATAATCATAGTCGTCGTCATATATGGTGGCGACAGCGTCATGCGAGTTTTCGTGATACTTTGTCTCGCCTCGGTGGATGGTCTCGTTGAACGCCTTGTGGTCTGGCGCGAAATCGCTTCCCACCTCGAAGGTCACGCTGTCGGGTGTCACCTCGATGATGTTGAAGGTGTATCTCATGTTGAAGCTCGTGTCCTTGCTGATGAGCATGGTGTCCTCGTAGTGTCTTTCACCCACTTCGGCCACTATCAGGAATGTTCCCGTGTGGTTGTAGTCGAAGCCGCTGTGATGCTCGGTGATGAGCAGCACCGGGGTGTTGAGCGATGGGTCGGACTTGATGCTGTTGATGTCGAGACGGTCGTTTTCCCATTCTCCCTCGAACTTCTTTCCGTTGGCGAAGGTGTATATGCCGTGGCCGTTTTTCCCGCCGTTGAACTCGCCTTCGAAGGTGTCGCCGTTGGCATATTCACACACCGCATGGCCTTTCAGTCCGCCATCGGCGAACTCTCCTTCGATATAGTTTTTGCCGTTGCGGAAGCTGCCATCGAAATTATCCATGATGAGGATGCCGTGTCCGTGTCGTTTGCCTTCGCGGAACCCGCCTTTGTATGTGGTGCCTACGGTGCTCAGATGCAAGCCCTTCTCCTCGCTGCTGAATTCGATACCGTAGCCGTGCTTCTTGTCATCAAGCCACTCGCCTTTGTATTCATCGACATATCGGCGGGCACCCCGGCTGACTTGGCGGTAATGTCCTTTGCCACAGCGTCTCCCGTCCTGCCATTCGCCATCGTAGGTGGCATCATAGCCGTTCTTGTAATATTCCATGTGTCCGATGCCGTGAGGCAGCCCTTCGGCATTGACATCGCCATTGTATCTGTCGCCGTTTTCAAACGTGATCTCTTTCGGGTCAGAAGGCTCGCCCACATACTCGTATTGATGCTCCACAAGAAGTTTTTTGCACATCTCGTCACCTTTCTCCGCTCCTTGTTTCCAGATGTTGAACGCCTCGGCGTAGCTTGGCGATGCGTCGGGGGTGTCGTAGCCGTCGAAGAAGAACATCCCGATATATGCGAGCGCGTTGTCGTCGCCGTTTTGTGCTGCATTGATGAAGTGTTTCAGCGCATCGGTGGCCTTCGGGAAGTCGTAATAACTTATCGACTCATAGATGATCTTGCCCATCAGTGTCTCCGCGACGGCGTAATAATCCTTCAAACCCTCCGGCTTGTCGGCGTCCTCATACCATTTAAACGCCTTCTCGAGCCATTCTGCGGCTATTCCGTGTTCGCCTTCTTCGTCATAATAATAACCTGCCAAGACGATGGCGGAGACGATGTCGTTCCCCTCGGCGGCTTTCTTGAAGTATTCCACGGCTTTTGCCATGTCGTCGCCATAAAGGCGGAAGCCTTCTTCTCTGTATTCTTCGATTGTCATGATGTCATTATTTTCATTTTCTCTCTCTGATGCTTACCGCGAAGCCTCCGCACGGTGCCATCTTCATCTTCAGCACCGTCTTGGAGTTCACTTTTTTCGTTGTGATGACGTAAGCCTGCGGGTTGTAGTTGTCGCCGGGCAGACCGTTTGCGTCTTTCGCGTCGGAATAAATTATCGCGTCGTATATCTTGCCTTTCTCAAGGAAGTCGAGTTTTATGGAGACTTCACGCGCGTTCTCGTCGGTGATGCCGCCGACATACCACACGTCGCGCGGTTCAAATCTATGAATCTTTGAATCATCAAATCTTTGAATGGTATCGGGGATGGCGTAAACATACCGCATCGCGCCGGAGATAACGCCTTTTCTGCCGTCGGGCAGCTCGCCGACACCCTCGGCGGCTTTGTTCAGAGTGGAGATTTTCGGCTTGCGTGCGGTGACGATATACGCACCGGGCTCCGCCATGAGGTAAAGCGTCGTGTCCCAGTCAACGGCCACGTCTTTGATGAACTGGAAGGCGTCCATGAACGGCGCGTAGTGCTCCGGGAAGTCGGCGGCCATCTGCAACGGCGAGTAGAACGTGACGTAGAGTCCGAGCTGGTTGCAGATGGTGTGGCGCATGAGGTCGCCTTTGTTCCAGAAGGCGTTCTTCTCCATGTCGGTTTCGAAGATGCCCGGCGTGTAGTCCATCGGGCCGCCTTGCAGCCTCGTGAAAGGCAGTATCGTGGCGTGTCCCGCCTTGATGCGTCCGCGGAACTCGGTGCCCATCGCGCTCTCGTTGCCGATCATGTTGGGCCAGGTGCGGCACAGCCCCGTCGGGCGCACCGCCTCGTGGGCGTTCACCATGATGTGATGCCTCGCCGCCTCGGTGACGCAGTAGTGGTAGTGGTTGATGAGCGGCTGGCTGTAGTGTCTCTCGCCGTGAGGAAGAATCTTCCCGACGTAACCGCTCTTCACGGCGTCGTAGCCGTATTGGTTCATGATGTTGTAAGCCTTCTCCATCCAGCGTTCGTAATTGATTGTGGATGAAGATGTCTCGTGATGCATTATCAGCCTGATGCCTTTCTCGTGGGCGTATCTGTTCAACGCTGGCAGGTCGAAGTCGGGGTAAGGCGTGATGAAGTCGAAGACGAAGTCTTTCTCCTTGCCGTACCAGTCTTCCCATCCGACATTCCATCCTTCAATGAGGAGTGCGTCGAAGCCGTTGTCGGCCGCGAAGTCGATGTAGCGGCGCACGTTGTCGTTGTTGGCGGCGTGCCGTCCGTGAGGCTTGGCGTTGGCGTAGTCGGTCTCGCCGAGCTTCACCGACGGGAAGTCGTTGGTGTATGACCAGCTGCTCTTGTCGGAGATCATCTCCCACCACACGCCCATGTATTTCACAGGATGGATCCAGCTGACATCTTCGATGGCGCAGGGGTCGTTGAGGTTGAGTATCAGGCGTGAGCGCAGCGCGTCGGTGGCGCTTTCGCAGACCATCACCGTGCGCCAGGGGCTGTGGCATGGTGTCTGCAGGCGGCCTTTGTAGCCGGTGGCGTCGGGTGTGAGATGCACCCGGAACACGAAGGTGCTGTCGTTGAGGTCGAGGTTCATGGTCGGGTAGTCGAGCACCGCCGCTTCGTGTATGTTGAGATACAGCCCGTCTTGCGTCTTCATCTGGAGGGCGGTCTGCACGCCGGTGGCGGAGAAGTTGGTGTAAGGCCACCCGCAATTTTTGTGCGCCTCGCCGTAGAGCCCGCGGATTTCTGACAGCTTCGACTCGGTGTAGTTGTATTCCTGCGTGTCGTAGTCGCCCGGGATCCACCATGCTGTATGGTCGCCGGCCATGGCGAACTCTGTCAGCTCCTCGGTGAGCCAGAAATAAACGAGGGCGTTCTCCATCGGGAACTCGTAGCGGAAGCCAAGGCCGTCGTCATAGAGGCGGAAGCGGATCTGCATCACGGTAGGTCTCTCCTGCGTGGAGCCGTCCATGCTCTCGATGCTACCGATGGGCTGCTCCAACGTCACGAGCATCTCGTTGTAATGGTTGCGGATGCGCGCCTCCTCGCCCCACACCGGCTCCCAAGTCTCATCGAAGGTATTGTGTGTCACGTCTTTAAGTTCGAAGGCTTGGGCGATGTCGTCGCGCCATTCGAGGGTGAAGCCCATCTTCGAGGGCAGCACGACGGCTTTCCCGTCGCGGTTGAGTGAATAGTAAGGCACGCCGTCTTTAAGACTGAAGACGACCTCCATCCGCCCGTTGGGGCTGGTGAGAGATGCCTGTCCGAAAGTTGTTTTGAATAGTCCGAGGAGTAAGATAAAGACAATGAATCTGTTGAGGTATTTCATAGTTGCAATTTTCAGATGATTTCTGTTCATAACGTTTTACGCTGTCACTCTTGGTCTCGTTAAGTTCTTAGTCGAAATTCATAGTTAACAGCGTTGCAAAGGTATGAAAATATCTTTTTTATTATGATTTTCTGTGAGGATTTTTTTGGATAAAAGGCGAGAGATGAAAATTATTATACTGCTCTCATTTCTTCAGACCATTTTCTTGTCGGATTAATGTGACAAATCCCTGTTTTTTTAAATTGCAAAAATACATTTTTATTTTAATACTCCCGTTGCCGGATTAAAATCTGCTGAAAAAAATTTGACCTATAGCTTAATAATTATACAACAAAAAATCAGCGCAACTCATTGAGCCACGCTGATTTACTTATTTATTAACTATTCGGAGCTTTCGGGATTATTTCACTTCCTCGAAGTCAACATCGGTGACGTTGTCGTCCTTGCCGCCGTTGTCGCCGCCAGGGTTCTGCTGACCGCCTTGCTGACCGCCGAACGGGTCTTGACCGTTGAACGGGTTCTGAGGGCCGCCCTGCGCGCCGGCGTTCTTGTACATCTCTTCGGATGCCTTCTGCCAGATGGCGTTCATCTCGCCCATGGCAGCGTCGATGCCCGCGACGTCCTGCGCCTTGTGGGCCGTCTTCAGCTTCTCAAGTGCCGACTCAATCTCGGCTTTCTTATCGGCAGGCAGCTTGTCGCCGTATTCCTTCAGCTGTTTCTCGGTGTTGAAGATCGTGGCGTCGGCTGCGTTGATCTTGTCGATGCGCTCGCGTTCTCTCTTGTCGGCGTCGGCGTTGGCTTCGGCCTCTGCCTTCATCCTCTTGATCTCGTCGTCGCTCAGACCTGACGATGCCTCGATGCGGATGCTCTGGCTCTTGCCCGTCGCCTTGTCTTTCGCCGAGACGTTCAGGATGCCGTTGGCGTCGATGTCGAATGTGACCTCGATCTGCGGGACGCCGCGTGGCGCCGGCGGGATGTTGTCGAGGTTGAAGCGGCCGATGGTCTTGTTCTGGTTCGCCATCGGGCGTTCGCCCTGAAGGACGTGTATCTCGACCGACGGCTGGTTGTCGGCTGCCGTCGAGAACACTTCCGACTTCTTGCAAGGGATGGTGGTGTTCGAGTCGATGAGCTTCGTCATCACGCCGCCGAGTGTCTCGATGCCGAGCGACAACGGTGTGACGTCGAGAAGAAGCACGTCTTTCACCTCGCCTGTGAGGACGCCGCCCTGGATTGATGCGCCGATGGCGACCACCTCGTCAGGGTTCACGCCTTTTGAAGGTTCTTTCTTGAAGAAGTCACGGACGATGTTCTGGATGGCCGGGATACGTGTCGAGCCGCCCACGAGGATGACGTCGTCGATCTCGCTCACGCTCATGCCTGCGTCGCTCAAGGCCTGACGGCACGGTGCTATCGTGGCCTGGATGAGGTCGTCGCAGAGCTGCTCGAACTTCGCTCTTGAGAGCTTGCGCACCAAGTGCTTAGGCCCTGACTGTGTGGCTGTTATGTATGGAAGGTTGATCTCTGTCTCTGTTGATGCCGACAATTCGATCTTCGCTTTCTCGGCTGCTTCTTTCAGTCTCTGGAGCGACATCGGGTCTTTGCGGAGGTCGATGCTCTCGTCGTTCATGAACTCCTGTGCGAGCCAGTTGATGATTCTCTCGTCGAAGTCGTCGCCGCCGAGGTGTGTGTTGCCGTTTGTCGATTTCACTTCAAACACGCCGTCGCCGAGTTCGAGGATTGAGATATCGAATGTGCCGCCGCCGAGGTCATAGACCGCTACTTTCACGTCGCTCTTCTTCTTGTCGAGGCCGTAGGCCAACGCCGCCGCTGTAGGCTCGTTGATGATACGGCGCACTTTCAGACCCGCTATCTCGCCGGCTTCCTTGGTGGCCTGGCGCTGCGAGTCGCTGAAATATGCCGGAACGGTGATGACGGCTTCCGTGACAGGCTGTCCGAGGTAGTCTTCAGCGGTCTTCTTCATCTTCTGAAGCGTCATCGCCGAAATCTCCTGCGGCGTGTAAAGCTTGCCGTCGATGTCGATTCTCGGGGTGTTGTTTGGTCCCTTGACTACTTTATAAGGAACGCGGCCTATCTCGCTCTGCATCTTGTCGTATGTCTCACCCATGAAACGCTTGATCGAATAGACGGTTCTCAACGGGTTAGTGATTGCCTGACGCTTTGCCGGTTCGCCGACCTTGCGCTCGCCGTTGTCGGTGAATGCCACGATTGAAGGTGTCGTGCGGTGCCCTTCGCTGTTCTGGATAACTACCGGCTCGCTGCCTTCCATGACCGCGACGCATGAGTTGGTTGTTCCTAAGTCGATACCAATGATCTTTGACATAATTTTGTTCTCCTTTATTTATTTGTTACTATTTTTTTCAAAACTGACACGCCGTTATCAATCTTTGTGCCAAAATCTAACAATTATGCCTTCAAAAAGTTGTAAATAAAAATTGAGAACCAACAAAATATTGATTCTCAATTATTTATAAAGCGTTGAATTTTTTAATTTACTGACAAAATGTTTTTCTGATATGACAAAACGACATATTAATCTGTTGGATTATTTGGATCATAGACGAAACCATAGCTTGGGAAACGGTTGGTTATCTCTTTTCTCGAAAGCTCATTAGGAATCATATAGGCCGTATTGGTCACGCGTGAAGACATGAGACCCCGGCCGTTTTCGATATTCGAGTAGTCAGGCGTGTCTTGGATGGCGCTGCTTGAATTGTTCGCAATCAAGTAGTTATAGAATTCGTCGCCCACGCCTGTTATTTCAACTCTGATTCTCTGTATGTAACGTTTCACGCCGTACGGACTGTTGTTTTTCAGGTACGGATCGTTTCCGATCACGCTTAAAAGTGCGCTCGGGTTGTAATTCACGCTGTAATAGCACCATTGCGAGTTATACAAATCCGCGGCTTCTCCTTTTCCCAAGACCCATTTTATCTCTTTATATGTCGGCTCGGCCCCTTCGTACATCATCTCCTTGTAACGGAAATGTGCTACAACCTCAAAATACGCGGCATTCGACTGCAGGTTATGCCCTTTGTTTTTCCATTTCACAGTCCCAGATGCGGGGGATGTTATGTCCAATGACGTTTCGTGCCCAGGATTTGGATTTGGCACGTTGAACTCGAAATTATCGATTGTCGTGGCGTTTGATGACACGGTCTCACCGTCGTTCCTGTTGATGACGAGCTTGTAATTCACGCCTGAAGCAAGTTCTCGCGCAGTGTAATAATATGTCTGGTAACACCCGCTGTAGAATATCGAGTTCGGGTCGTACGGAATCCATTTTGACACGGTGTCAAGCCAGATGGTGTCTTGTGGCGTCTTGTCTTTCAGGAGATATGCCTTTATCTCATTGTAGCTGTAATTCGACGCCGCGTAATTCTGTGCGAGTTCATTGACATTCCCGACGAACGACTTGGTTATCTTTGCGTAATTGGTGTCGGCGTGGCTGTCAAGCATCATATATACAACGGTGCTGTCTCCCTTGTCACTGTACAAATCCACCTTTGTGTTGCATGACGACACCGCCATCGCAAGCAGCGCAAATATTATAATATTCAGTTTTTTCATTGTAAAAATTTTAACGGTTGCAAAATTAAACATTTTTATCTTTTCAATGCGAATAATATTGATTAATTTGCATATTTTTGCAAAGTTGAAATCGCGAATATTAATAAAGGTGTTTCTATGGAAATAAATGACCGCATTTTGTATGAAGATAACCATCTGATTATCGTGAACAAGCTGCCTTCTGAGATAGTGCAGGGCGACAAGACCGGCGATGTCTGCCTCCTTGACGACGTGAAGGCTTATATAAAGGAAACGAAAAACAAGCCCGGCGAGGTCTTTGCCGGGTTGGTGCATCGTCTCGACCGTCCGGTGAGCGGGGCGGTGGTCTTCGCACGCACCAGCAAGGCGCTCGGCCGCATGACGGTGATGGTCAAAGACCGTAATTTCAACAAGACGTACCTCGCCGTCGTGAAAAACAAGCCTCCGAAAGAAGCAGGTGAGCTGAATGATTACATCGTGAAAAACGAGACGCAGAACAAGTCGTTCATCGTGAAAGAAGGCACGCCTGGCGCGAAACTCGCGACACTGCGCTACCGCGTCATCGGACATTCAGAGAACTATTATCTGCTTGAAGTAGAATTGCTTACAGGCCGTCACCATCAGATCAGATGCCAGCTCGCGCACATCGGCTGCCCGATAAAAGGCGACCTGAAATACGGCTATCCGCGCTCCAACCCCGATGCCTCGATATGTCTGCATTCTTACAAAATCGGATTTGAACACCCGACGCTGAAAACACCAATCACCGTCACCGCCCCGATGCCGAAAGGTATGCCGTGGGACGCGTTCGGAGTAGAGGTGTAGGAGTTTAGGAAGTTAGGTGAAAAGTAATTGAAACATAAAAGTAATAAAAATAATGAAAAGAAAGCTTGCACTTATCGTGATGCTGCTGGCATCGACAATAGCATTTTCACAGCAGTTTGTGAAAATAGATGTTGACAATCTGAAAGACACACAAAGATTGTTCGACAACCAGAATCTCAAAATCCATTATTACAATGACAACTTTGTCCTTGCAACAACGCTTGACGGCTTCGACAACGCACGAAATGACGTCACCGTCCTCGACAACGACGCATTTACCGGCAACGACACTTATTACATCGTCTATTGCGACAAGGACAACCAGGATTCCTACATTTCAAATGTTAAAGAAAATTTACAAGTCCTTTACAGAAATGAAAATCTGCTGATTGTAAAATCAATCGAAGGGACCGCGATGCCGTTCAGGAACGACGGTGTCGTCGCTGTTTTTGACAAAGAGTCGAAACTTCCGGTCGTGACGCGCGACTATCCTGTCATCACCGAAGAGAATCCGATCATCCGCGAGATGATGAATCAGGTGAACATGGACTCGCTTGAGGCGACGGTGCAGTTCCTGCAAGACTACGGCGAGCGCAAGTTCAACGGGACGCACATCGCGCAGGCGAGAGACTGGGTGGAAGCGAAGATGCTTTCATACGGACTTGAGACCGAGGTTCAGGAATTTCACGTGAGTTCGTGGATGGGCAGTGCGACGTGCCACAACCTCATTGGTATCCAGCGCGGTGTGCTTTATCCTGACACATACGTCGTTTGTGGATCTCATTACGATTCGTATTCATATGACGAAACTTGTCCTGGTGCTGACGACAACGCCTCTGGCACCGCAGCCGTCCTCGAAAGTGCCAGAATTCTTACTCAGTACGAATTTGAATATTCAATTATTTATTGCGCTTTTTCCGCAGAGGAAGTCGGCCTTTACGGAAGCGAGGCCTACGCCGACCGTTGCGCGAGCGAAGGCATGGAGATACTCGGTTATTTCAACAACGACATGAACGGCTACCTCAACCCCGGCGATGAAATCCACATCGACTGCATATACCCGAACTCCGTCGAGCCGATCGGCGCGTATTACATGAATGTCGGAAGCGTATATTTCCCCGAGATGCAGATCCAGCACGTGAACCTCGACTACGGCGACAGCGACCACACCTCGTTCAACAACGTCGGCTACATGGGCATCTATCCTTTTGAAGATGTGAACCATGAAAGCCCGTACATCCACACCTCGGAAGACCTTATCGGCAACAGCGTCAACAGCTTCGAGATGTCGCAACGTTACACGCAGATGAACATCGGCTGCCTCACCGAGCTCGCAAACCCGACCGGCGAAGCACCTGTCGTGGCCTGCAACGCACCACAGAATTTCTTTATTGATTACCCGATCGGCAAGGAAATGACATCTTTGTTACTTTTCTGGCAGGCACCAGAAGAGGGCTCGACCGGCGACCTCGTCCGCTACGATGTCTATCGCGACATGAACCTGATTGATTCTATGGAAGATGAGTTGTCGTATATTGACACAATCACTGTCGGGGTCACGGCTTTGTACCATGTCGTTGCGGTCTATAGCGACGGCTGCGAGGCTTCGACCGACACGCTTGTGGGAGAAGGAATACCTGATGTCATCGAGGAGAATTGTGAAAATACTTTTGCAATTTATCCGAATCCCGCAAAGGAGATGTTAACAATCATTAACAATTCCAATATCGTGACTGAGGTTGAGATTGTCAACATGGTCGGGCAGGTTGTGAAGAGATTTGAGATTATCGACAAGAAAGAGTTGAATATCAGCGACTTGGAAGGCGGCGTTTATTTCGTGGAGATGAACGGCGTTTCGATGAAGCTGATAATACGATAAGAAAAAACCCCACCTTTACACGAAAGGCGGGGAAAAACAATATAAAGATTATGAAAAAAATTTCTCCTTTTAAATTTGCGGCAAAGATAACATATTTTTTTTAATCCGCAGTACTTTTTTTTAAAAAAATGACAAAGATTCACTTCACCAGGGAATCGCTTCCCTGATGAACCAAATCTTTATCTCTCTGCCTTATTCACGGTTTATTTTTTTGCTCCTTCCATGACGAGTTTTCCTTTGTAGTAAAGGTCGCCGTCAACGTAATAAGCTCTGTGATAGACGTGAATTGTGCCTGTTACCGGGCATGTCGCCAATGTTGGGCATTCTGCTTTGTAGTGAGTTCTTCTCTTAGCGCCTCTTGTGTGAGACTGTCTTCGTTTAGGATGTGCCATTTTACACTATTTTTAGTTATTAATTATCTAATTTGTCTTTCAATTGTTTCATCATCTCATTCCAGGCTGTGTTGGTCTCTTCGTCATGTCTGTCGTCTGTGTCTTCATCAACGTGATATAACATGTCCAGCACCTCCCTGTTGCATTCACTTTCATCTTCATGAACGCGGTGAATCGGCAGCGACAATATAATGTACTCATAAATCAAATCACCCAGGTCGAACTCGCCGTCGTTCTTTGTTATGAAGATGACATCATCGTCCTCATTGTCATTCGCGGCGTCATATTTCAGGTAAATCTTCGCCGATCCTTCAATTGGCTGATTGTAGTCATCGCCACATCTGTCGCACCGGAGGACAACGTTTCCTTCGAAATCAAACGCCAGAATGAACATTGTTTCCATTTTTTCGACGTCTAAATGAAGGTTTACGACACCATTCTGCACTTCGGAATAATCTCTTTCACCGAAAAAACTGTCACCGATAACATATTGATAATCAGTATGTCCAAACGGTAAGACAGACAATGGAATCGTATATTTGTTATCTTCTTTTTTCATTATACCAATTCGGGGTGCAAAGATATGAATAATTTTTATTCATTCTAACACAAAAAACATTAATTTTTTAAAGCCTCTTGCAGGATCTCGTCCATCGGTTCGTAGGTCTGGTAGAAAGACTCATCGCCGAAGATGTTTCGTGCGACGTAAGCCTTGAACAGCGGGCCGATGAGTGTCCTTGCTTTTTCTATCTGTTCGCTGGTGCCGGTGATCTTCTTTTTCTTTGCTTCCTTCATGATGTCGTTGAACATATTGTCGGTAAAGACGAACCTGTCGTTGAATGTTTTGGCATCGCCGTAGTTCAGTATTTCTTCGCGGTGTGCGTCGGAGAAGTCGAAGGCGTATTGGAACAATATGCTTGCGTTCACGACTTTGTTGAAGAAATATTCGGTTGAGTCTTGGCGCAGTGCGACATAGACATCGGGCATGATACCGCCGCCGCCATAGACGATTTTCCCGCCCGGTGTAGTATATTTGAGAGAGTCGGCGAAATGGATGCTGTCGCTGCTGAACATCTCGCCTGAGGTGTATCTGTCGTAGGCTTCGAAGAGGTATTTCTCCCTGTCGCCGTCGTAAGGTTTCTGGATGCAGCGGCCTGTCGGGGTGTAGTAGCGTGCCACGGTGAGTCGCAGTCCGGCTCCGTTGCCGAGGTCGAACTGTTCCTGCACGAGGCCTTTGCCGAAGGAGCGTCGTCCGACGATGGTGCCGCGGTCGTTGTCCTGCAACGCGCCGGCCACTATCTCGCTCGCGCTCGCCGAGCCTTCGTCGATGAGTATCGTGACGGGCGTGTCCTCGAGCATGCCTTTTCTCCTCGCGAAGATGTATTGTCTGTCGCGATGTTCGCCCTGTGTATAGACTATGAGGCTGCCTTTCGGGAGCATCTCGTCGGCGATGTCAACGGCTTCGCTGAGGTAGCCGCCGCTGTTGCCGCGGAGGTCGAAGATGAAATGTGTCATGCCTTTGCCTTGCAGTTCCTTGACGGCCTTCACGAACTCCTTGTGCGTCGTCGCGATGAATTTAGACAGCCTCAGGTAGCCTGTGGTGTCGTCAATCATGTAAGCCACCTCGACGCTGTATGTCGGGATGACATCGCGCGTGATGGTGAAGTCGAGCAGTCCGTCGATGCCGCGGCGGTAGATCTTCACATCGGCCTTGGTGCCGCGAGGACCTTTGAGCATCTTCATCGCCTTGGCGTTAGTGACGCCGTTGCCCGCGATGAGGCTGTCGCCGACATATATTATCCTGTCGCCCGCGAGGATTCCGACCTTCTCCGACGGCCCGCCCTTTATAGTGCTGATGATGGTGATAGTGTCACGTTCGATGCGGAACGTCACGCCGATGCCTTCAAAGCTGCCTTGAAGCTCTTCGGTCACTTCTTCGAGGACTTCCGGCTTGAAATATTCGCTGTGCGGGTCCATTCCGTCGATGACGCTTGTGACCGCATCGACTTGCAGCTTTTGGATGTTTACGGTATCAACATATTCATTCTGAAGCAGATAAAACACACTCTCGATGGTGTTCAGATCGCCGTTGCCTTTAATGACGGTTTTCTGGCTGTTGCCTCGTGAGATGACGATGCCCATCAGCACGCCCAAAGCCATCGCGAGAGCGAGAAATAACGGTGTCAGATATTTACGTTTCATCATATCGTCGCGCTGCTCAGTTCAATGTTACTGCAAGTCCGCTTGAAAAGTCCCTGAAGCACTGTCCCCGGACCGACTTCAACCACCTGGTTCACGCCGGCGGCGACCATGTTCTCCATGGTCTGTGTCCAGCAGACAGGAGAGGTGAGCTGTTTTATGAGGTTGCATTTTATTATCTCCGGGTCGTTGACGGCCTGGCCTGTGACATTTTGATATACAGGGCAGATGCCGTCGGAGAACTTCGTTTTCTTGATGGCTTTGGCCAGTTCCTCGCGTGCCGGTTCCATGAGCGGGCTGTGGAAGGCGCCGCCGACATTGAGCGGGAGTGCGCGTTTCGCGCCGGCTTCTTTCATCTTCTCACAGGCGATGCGCACGCCCTCGATGCTGCCTGAGATGACAACTTGTCCCGGACTGTTGTAATTGGCCGGAATCACCACATCGTCTATCGATTCGCATATCGACTTGATTTTCTCGTCATCGAGGTTGATGATGGCCGCCATGGTGCCTGGGTTGACGTCGCAGGCTTTCTGCATCGCCATGGCGCGTTGCGACACGAGACGGAGGCCGTCTTCAAACGTCAGGACGCGGTTCGCCACGAGCGCGGAGAACTCCCCGAGTGAATGTCCTGCCACCATGTCGGGATGGAAGTCGTCGAGCATCATCGCCAAGATGACTGAATGCAGGAATATGGCAGGCTGCGTGACCTTTGTCTGACGCAGGTCCTCGTCGGTGCCTTCAAACATCATGTCGGTGATTTTGAACTTCAGTATGTCATTTGCCTTCAGAAACAAATCCTTGGCCTTTGGAAATCTGTCGTACAAGTCCTTGCCCATACCCACAAACTGGGCACCCTGTCCTGGAAAAACGTATGCTTTCATTGATATATATTAAAAAGGTGTGAAAATTAATCTCTTTTCCCGAAAAATCTCAGGAGATAAAGGAAGAGGTTGAGGAAGTCAAGATAGAGATTCAGCGATGCGAAGATGGTGACTTTTGTCATGACCTCGCCATCGTTGATGCCTGCCTGACCTATCTCCTTGATTTTCTGCACGTCGTATGCCGTGAGGCCGGTGAAGATGACGACACCGACGATGCTGATGATGTATTCGAGGCGTGCGCTTTGTGTGAACATATTCACGAGAATCGCGATGATCATGCCGAACAGTGCCATCATCAGTATCGACCCTAGTTTAGTGAGGTCGGCCTTGGTGGTATAGCCCATTATCGCCATGACGCCGAACATTCCGGCCGTGATAATGAACGTCTTGACTATTGATGTGCCTGTATATACAAGGAAGATAGAGCTGAGGCTCATTCCCATCAGGACGGAGTAAAGCACGAAAAGCGACACTGTCTGTCTTGCGTTCAGCTTGTTGGTGCCGAACGACATGATGAGCACGATGATGAACGGCGCGAATGTCACGATCCAGCCGAGTCCCGACAGTGTGGCACTGCCTTTGGCGTTGATGGTGTAAAGTGTCTGGATGAGGCTCTCGCTTGTGCCGAAGAGATAGGCGGTGAGTGCCGTGAGTCCCAATGCCGCAAACATCCATGTGAAGACGTTTGCCATGAAAGTGTTTGATAATGATTTTGTTTCTTGATACATAATTTTAAATTTTATTGTTTTTTAATGTAGGTTTTTCCCGATAAGTTGTAGGAACTCGGCGCGTGTCTCGCTTCTCTCGAAGGCTCCGATGAAGTCGGATGTCGTCGTCACGGAGTTCTGTTTCTGCACGCCTCTCATGCACATGCAGAGGTGTCGTGCCTCTATCACGACAGCCACGCCGAGCGGGTGCAGTGCGTCGTTGATGGCGTTCTTGATCTGTGTCGTCAGGCGTTCCTGCACCTGAAGACGCCGGGCGTAAGCCTCGACCACGCGAGCTATCTTGCTCAGCCCGGTGATGTAGCCGTTAGGGATGTAGGCCACGTGTGCCTTGCCGAAGAACGGGATGAGATGATGTTCGCAGAGCGAGAAAAGCTCTATGTCTTTGACTATGACCATCTGACGGTAGTCTTCCTTGAAGCGGGCCGAAAGCAGTATCTCCATCGGGTCGTCATCGTAGCCGTGGGTGAGAAACTGCATCGACTTGGCCACGCGCATAGGTGTCTTCAGCAGGCCTTCCCTATCTGGGTCTTCGCCAAGAAGACTGAGGATGGCGCGATAATGCGTCATCAGTTGTTCGGTGCGTTCCGGGTCGAAACGCTCCAGTTTATCATATCCTGAAATCTTATTCATTTTTCGTTTTCTTCACAAGCTGATAAGTCTCGAACACGCTGTATATCAAATAGTATGCCAAGAATGTCAGCATAAAACGTTTTGAGTCTTCCTTGAAATTCAACGAATAAACAAGCATTATTGCGAGGTAAACGATGAGTTTCACCAAGGTTGAGACCATGTATGTATTATAAAAGGTGTGTATGTCTTTTTTCTTCGCCTTTTCGCAAAGTCGGTATAACGCGAGGCTGACGGCGAAGAAGAGGACGACCAACAGCGGCCACCACGCCGTGACGTGTTTCGCTAACAGCAACGACACGGCACTGACACCGAGTGTCAGCCATATCAGGGCAGACAGGAATCTTTTGCCATTTTCAGATATAGCCATGACTTATTTTGTTGGTGTCTGGGCCACTTTCGTGTTCATGTCGCATTTGCCTGTGAAGAACGCGCCGACCTCGATGAAGAGCTGTTTGGTGTAAAGCTCGCCTTCGATGTGCGATGTCGCCTTCATTGATGTCAGTTCCTCGACGTTTATCGTGCCTTTCACGTTGCCTGAAATGTCGGTGTTCTTGCATGTCATCGTGCCTTCCACGATGCCTTGTTGTCCGATCACCACCTTGCCGGCCGATGTCACCGTTCCGATAATCTTTCCGTCGATGCGGATGTCGCCTTGCGCGTCAATGTCGCCTTTGATGGTGGTACCGTTGCCGATGAGGTTGTTTCTGCTTGATGTTTCTGTGTTGCTTGACATGTCACTTGTTGTTTTTGTTCCACCATTCCAGATATTCCTCAATGTTCTTTTCCTGATAGAAAATCGGGTAGTTGGAGATTGATACTTCTATTATCTGATAGTCTTCGGCGTTGATGCCTCCGAATACATAGTCATTTATAAACAATGCCTTATGATAATCTTGAGCCTGTTCGAGGTTCTCAAACTTATCAATTGTGAGCATTGCCTGTTCTTTGTTGAGCATCAGGTTCTTGACCGTAAGCTGTAACATTCTGAAGTTGTTTTTGTTGAAGTCGCCGAGGCGGACCTTGAGCGGGTTGATACGCACGTTCTTCGTGTTGCATATCACGAGGATATAATGTGCCTCGTCTCTGTTGAATGTGTAAGGCGACTCTTTTTCCACCACGGTGTCTGTCTTCGGGCGTGCGCTCTCGATGTTAAGGCCGAGGCTGTACATGTCGTTTGCCTTCAGCAGCACTTCTAACGCGTATGGCTTGATGCTGCTCTCAGGGTAGTTCTGCACGAGGCGGTAAAGCGCGTATGCCATTGAGTCAACGACTTCGATGTAACCGAGCGAGATGGCGTCGAGGAACTCGAAGCGCGGCATGAGCATGGTGTCGTTGGCGTACAGTCCGCGGGCTTTTTCTACGTTCATCCTGACACGCTGGTATTGGCCGTTCTTGTACGCGTCGAAGGTCTTGGCGTAGAACTGTTCGGCTTCCGCGCCTTTCTGTGCCTCCTTGAGGAAATACTCCGGGTCGAGGATAATCTTGGCCTGGTTTGAGTCGGGGTATTTGGTGAGGACGCGGTTCTTGTAGTTGTCGGCATCAGCGTTTTCGTTGCGGTTGCTGTGCATCCTGTAGAGATAGAACCATGCCGACACCTCGTTCTCGTTGTCGGGGTAACGGTCCGACAGCTCCGTGTAGGCCTCGATGGAGTGCTCGTAGTCTTTGAGGTCGCTGTAATAGATGAAGCCTATGTTGTTGAGTGCGGTTGAGATCTGCTTGTTGGCGTTGTCTTTGGCTTCCTGCGAGAAAGGAATCTGTTTGAGGTAGAAGCCTCTGTCGAGTTCGGTGTATCTCGTCGTGTCGGCTGGCTCGTCGCTCAAGCCGTGTTCTTTCATGTAGGCCTCACGTTCTTCGTCCGACATCAGCGCGAGTTCTTCCTCCGTGATGGTCTCTTCCTCCTGGATCATGCTTTGTTTGTTGGTGATGAACCAGAAGTCCTCCAATATTCTGCGTCCCCATTTTTTTTGGAATTCGGTCATGCCGCGTGTCTTTGTGGCGGTGTTGTAGAAGTACCACGAACCGTTTTCCTCGCCTGTCACGGGTCTGGAGGCGTTGGGGTCCATGGTGCCGCCGAGCAACTCAATCTGTTCTTTCGTGGCTTTCTCCTTCTCAAGGCGTTCCTGTTCGGCCTTGTAGTCGTCTATCACCTTGTCTATCACAGCGTAAAGTTCTACTGTGTCCATTTCTGAAAGGCGCAGCAGGCTGTCTTGAAGCTGGTATGTGGTGAGGTTTCCGACGAGGTCGGTGAGCATCACCGAGAGGTTGAGGATGCTGTCGTAGCCCGGGTATGTGCGGTCCATCGACATCACAGCGGTATCGAAATAAGATTGCGAGAGCACATATTGCGTGTCGTCAAACAGCATGTTGGCGACTTCGAGCGATGACTTTATCTTCTGGATCGTGTTCGTCGTGCTTTTTGCCACCGAGCTGCGGAGGTATCTGATGGCCTCGTCTCTGTTGCCGTCTTTCAGCATGACATCGGCCATGGCGTAGTAGATACGGTCTTGATACTGAAGGTTTTTCGCGTCCTTGAGCATCTTGCGGAGCATCTTCATGACCTCGGTGGTGTCGTTCGTGGCGGAGCATCGTGCGATGTTCATGCGTGACTCAAACGTCATGATGTATTCAGGATGTTTCTTTATCACGTTCTCGAACTGTTCTATGGCCTTGTCGTTTTCGTTTTTTTCGGCGTAGATCTGTCCGAGGATGAACATGGCGCGGCTTTTGTCGTATTTGCCTTTTGCGGTGATGACGGCGCTCTTGAGATATTTCACGGCCTCGGCGTTCCTGCCTGTCGAGATGTAGAAATCGGCAAGCACGAGGTCGAGGTTGCGCTGCACGTATTTTGGCATTTTCTCTTCCGATGCGTTTGTCACGATGAGCGACTGCAGCAGGCCTTCCGCCTTCTCGTATTGTTTTGTCGCGATGTAAGTCTTTGCAAGCCAGAGTGTTGCCGTGTAATGGTCTTTGCTTGTGGGATAGTTCATCGCGGCGTAGTCGAACGTGCGCCGTGCCGGGATGTAGTCTTGCTTGTAGAAATGCGCCTTCGCCATGTCGATGAAGGCGTCGTCGATCCAGCGGACATATTCCTTGCCGTTGAAGCGCATGGAGTGTTTCTGTATGCAGATGGCCGACTTCTCTATGGTGCGGTCGAACTGTGCGTTCTGCGCCATGGCGTTCTCTTTCGTGCCGTAGTTGAAGACGGGCAGCACTGTAGTGTAGTCGTCAACAACACTCGTGCGCAAGGCTTCTTCGCCTTCTTTCATGCTCTGGTTGCCGTTCCACCATACGTTATAGTGGCTCGTCATGTTGTGCCACGCCCTTCTATTCCATTTGTTTTTCTTCGTCGAACACGACATAAGCAGCAATGCCGAAAGCGCGACAGCCAAGAATCCGTATATACCGAAAGTTTTTCTCATTTCCGAAATTATGTTGCTGTTCTAACTCAATAAGTTGGATTTTATTTTCCAACTCTCTGCGAACCTGCAAAAATAATAAATTAGCTCAAACAAAATGTCTTTTTCCAAAAAAATATAAATAATGTCCCCGCTTTGGAAAAATGTTTGTATTTTTACGACCTGAATAAAAGAGTAATTTTTGATGGAAAATTTTATCGTTTCAGCGAGGAAATACAGGCCTGTGACGTTTGAAAGCGTTGTGGGTCAGCAGGCTATAACCTCGACTTTGCAGAATGCGATACGCAACAACACTCTTGCGCAGGCGTTCCTTTTCTGCGGTCCGAGAGGCGTGGGGAAGACAACATGCGCACGCATCATGGCGAAGACAATCAACTGTTTGCACCCGACCGACGGCATGGAGGCGTGCAACGAGTGCGAGTCGTGCGTGAGTTTCAACAATAACGCGTCGTTCAATATCTTCGAACTCGACGCCGCGTCGAACAACAGCGTTGAAGACATCCGCAACCTCATCGACCAGGTGAGGATACCGCCGCAGATTGGAAAGTACAAAGTGTATATCATAGATGAGGTTCACATGCTTTCCTCCGCCGCCTTCAACGCGTTCCTGAAAACGCTGGAAGAGCCGCCGGCGTACGCCAAGTTCATCCTTGCCACGACCGAAAAGCACAAGATTCTCCCGACAATCCTGTCACGTTGCCAGATTTTCGACTTCAAGCGCATCACTGTTGATGACATCGCGAGGCATCTGCAAGGCATCGCCGCGAAGGAAGGCGTCAACGCAGAAGAAGAGGCACTCAACATCATAGCGCAGAAAGCCGACGGCGCCCTCCGTGACGCACTGTCGATATTCGATCAGATGGTGAGCTTCTCGGGCAGCAACATCACTTACAAAGATGTCATCACAAACCTCAATGTCCTTGACTATGAATATTATTTCAGGGCCGTTGACAATATCTTGGCCAATGACATCAACTCGATATTGCTGCTGCTGAACGATGTCGTGAACAAAGGCTTCGACCCCCAGAATTTCATTCAGGGTCTTGCGAGCCATCTGCGCAACCTGCTCTTAGGCAAGGACGCTCGCGTGACAGGACTCATGGAGGTCAGCAGTCAGCTGAAAACGAGGTATTCGCAGCAGTCGTCGCAGTGCAGCAATACGTTCCTGCTCAAGGCGTTAGACCTTGCCAACGAGTGTGACATCAATTTCAGGGGCGCCAACAACAAGAGGCTTCACCTCGAAATCACACTCCTGAAGATGACACAGTGCTTCTCGCAGCCTGTTCAACCTCAACCGGTTCAGCAACAACCTGTGGCACAACCTCAACCTGTGGCAAAACCCATGCCAATTCAGCCCCAGCCGGTGGCACAGCCCCAAGCAATGGCACAGCCTCAACCGGTACAGCAGCCTGTCGCCGCCGCTCCCGCCGAGCCGCCCCGTCCGGTTCAGACTCCAAGTCCCGCCAGAACAGTCGGACGCGTACACCGTTCTAATACTGTTTCCATTAACGAGGAAGAAAAGAAAGCTCCCGTCGCGGAGGTCCAGGAAGAGGTAAGGAACGCCCCTTTTACGGTCGAGATGCTGACGGCAGCGTGGAAGGAATTCGTTGACACTCACAAAGATAAGTGTCCGATTTTCGTCGCCGGCATCGGGAAATACACCCCCACGCTCAATGACAACAATGTCATCGATTATCAGATTGACAACGTCCTCGTGGCAAACGACCTGAATAACATGGCTTTGCTGCGCGAACATCTCACAAAGAGGCTGAATAACAATCAGTTCACTCTTGTACATCATATCATTGAAAAGCCAGTTGACGAGATTGCCTACACCGACAGAAGCAAGTTCGAGAAGATGTCGGAGTACAATCCCAACGTCCTGACGTTGAAAAACGGCTTAGGCCTCGTTGTTGACATATAACGGCGTTTTTTCGTCGCCAAAAAATTTTTTAAGATGAGTTTCAAAAAATGGTTCGGTAAAACATACCTCAGACTTCGCGGCTGGACGGTCGTCGGTGATATTCCAGATGATGTGAAGAAATGTCTGATAATAGAGGCTCCTCACACGAGCATCGAGGATTTCATCATCGGGAAGTGTTTTTTCTGGGTGCGTGACAAAAAAGTGAAGTTCCTTGTGAAGAAGGAGTTTTTCGACAATTTTGTGCTGCGTTGGATCCTGAACAGGGCGGGAGGCATTCCCGTTGACAGGAGCCGCGGGAACAACATGGTTGTGAAAACAGCAGCGGTCTTCAAGCAATATGAAGAACTTTACATCGTTATCTGTCCGGAAGGCACGCGAAAGCGCGTCGAACGCTGGAAACGCGGATTCTATTACATATCGGAGTTGGCCAAGGTGCCGGTTGTCATGGGGTTCATCGATTTCAAGACCAAGACGTGCGGCTATGGCCCGATGTTTTACCCTTCCGGTGATTTCGACGCCGACTGGAAACAGATTGAAGATTTCTACAGAGGAATGCAAGGTAAGGTGAAAGGATATTTTAACCTTGAATAACAAGTTGTTACATGATTATAATAGGTGATGAGTTTTTTCAAAGATTTCAAGAGTAAGTTTAAAGTTGTCATCCTTCATGCCGACACGTATGAAGAGAAAGGACGTTTTCACACCAGCAAGATGAATGTCACCGTATTCATATTGCTGGCGGTGCTGCTTATCATCGCAGCAACTACTTCGCTCATCTTTTTCACGTCAATCCGCGAGCTGATTCCCGGCTACACCGATGTCACGCTTGACCGTCGCGTATATCAGATTGAACGCGCTTCCGATTCGATAGAGACGGTGTTGAGACAGAAGGACTTATATATCGAAAATCTCCGCCGCATCATTTTTGAGGAGGAGACGGCCGATGACAGCCTTGAGGCCGTGGCATCAGTTAATAAAGGTGTGAAGCCTGTGATGAAGCTGCGTGACGAGAAGTCGGAGCGTGACAGTCTGTTCAGAGTCAGGTATGAGGCGGAGATGATGAAGAACCTCATCAGCGCCGTCGGTTCTGAGGGGGAAGAGAGTCTCCCGTCGTTCGTCAGTCCGTGCGAGGGCACTATAGCCAGCAGGTTTGACGCCGGTTCAAAGCATTTCGGCATCGACATCGTCTCTCCGTCAAAGACCGCCGTCACCGCTGTGGCCGATGGCGTCGTCATTCTTTCCGAATTGACCGAAGAGAAAGACTATATCATTGTCGTTCAACATAATAACAATGTGATTTCAATTTACAGACACAACACTTCGCTCTTGCATTATGAAGGCGACAACGTGAATGCAGGCGATGCGATAGCAATCATCGGAGGTGCGAACGACCAGCCCAAAGGTGCGCATCTTCATTTGGAATTATGGCTTAATGGAGAGCCTGTCAACCCCGAAGATTATATTTCTTTTGGTGAAAAGTAGTTTGATATGGCAATTTTTAGTATCTTTGCGCCCAAAAATAAAAACGCTAACGAAAATACAAGATGACAATATTAATAAAGGTAGTTCAACTCATTCTTGCATTGTCTATCCTCGTGATTATCCACGAGTTCGGGCATTTCATAGCCTCCAGAATCTTCGGCGTGAGAGTCGAGAAATTCTATATGTTCTTCGATACGAAATTCTCTATTTTCAGATGTAAAAAGGTAAACGGGAAGTGGAGATTCAAGTTTTTCTGCAAGAATGAGCCGGAAAAATACAACACGACAGAACACATCGACCCTGTAACGAACAAGAAGTCATACACATACGAGCCGATAGACCTCTCCACCTTGCCGGAAGACGACTGGCGCAGGGCTGAAGACGCGACCGAGTTCGGCCTCGGCTGGATCCCGCTCGGCGGCTATTGCAAGATTGCCGGCATGGTCGATGAATCGATGGACCAGGCGCAGATGGCGCAGGAGCCGCAACCGTGGGAGTTCCGCACGAAACCGGCATGGCAACGCCTCATCATCATGGTCGGCGGAGTGTTCATGAACGTGGTTCTCGCAATGATTCTGTATATCGGACTGACAGCGAGCTACGGCGAGCAGTACCTCTCCACGGCGGAAGTCAACAAAAACGGAATCTCCGTCGATAGCCTCGCCTATTCGTTCGGCCTCCGCGATGGCGACAAGATTATCTCCATCGATGGGAAATATGTCGAGAATTTTTATAAGATACCATTAGAACTCGTCCTTGAAAACACCCAATATGTTGAGGTTGAACGTGATGGCAAGAACATGAAAGTCTATCTCCCCGATGACGCAGTGAGGAAAATCCTCAAGCATCAGACGTCATTCATCAGCTACAGGTCGAAGTTCGTAGTGTCTGAAGTGGTGGAAGGCGGCGCCGCCGAGAAGGCAGGCATCATGGTCGGTGACAGAATTGTCGGAATCAACGACATCGCGACACCTTATTTTCAGGATTTCAAAAAGGAGATAGTGAATTTCTCAAGTCAGGATGTGAGAATCTCACTTGTAAGAAATTCAGACACAATAACTTGTCAGGTTCATGTACCGGAAAACGGCACAATAGGTGTCGTGACGGCCTTCGACTTGGAGTTCTCGACTAAGGAATACACTTTCTGGCAGGCTGTGCCGCGCGGGTTATCGAGGACATTCAATGAGATCAGCGATTACTGGAAGCAGGTGAAACTCATCTTCACGCCGAGCACAGGCGCGTACGAGAGTCTCGGCGGTTTCATCGCAATCGGCAGCATCTTCCCCGACAGCTTCCAATGGGAGCAGTTCTGGCGCATGACGGCACTGCTCTCAATCATACTCGCCGTGATGAACATCCTTCCGATACCCGGTCTCGACGGCGGACACGTGCTGTTCCTGCTGTTTGAGGTGGTGACACGCCGCAAGTTGAGCGACAAGTTCATTGAGAAAGCGACAACAGTGGGTTTCATATTCCTTCTCATCCTTATCATTTACGCTAACGGCAACGATGTCGTCAAACTGTTCCGATGAGGGTGCTATATTAATAAGGTGTTGAAAACTTGTTGAAAACATTGCGAGGCATACAATAAATAAAATAACGAATCGTTTTTGAAAGGTTAAAAAATTAAGACGTGCGAACATTGAGAAATATATTGCTTGTGGTGGTTGTCGTTGTGATGACCAAGGGATTGTGTGCCCAGCAAGCCCCGATGTTCACTAATTACAGCAGTTCATACGCAATGGTCAACCCGGGTTTTTACGGATTGAGTGAGGGAGTCAATATAAGCAGTATCTACAGGGATCAGTACACTGGCTTTAATGATTATGCCACCGGCACGAGGGTGTCGCCGCGCACTTTTCTCATCTCCGCCGACCTCCCGATACCAGCCGCGTTGGGCGGTTTCGGTCTCTCGATAGTCAAGGATCAGCTTGGTTTTGAAGACAATATTGGCATGAATCTCGGTTATTCCTACCACCTTGACCTCGGTGCAGGGACGATGGGCATAGGTCTCGCGTTGAATTTCACGAACAGAGTCGTCGATTTCACGCTTGCCAGACCACTTGTGGACAACGACCAGGCCATTCCGAACGACAAACAGACCGATATGCTTTTCGATGCTAACCTCGGCGTGTTCTACATGATTCCGGAGACGTTTTACGTGGCGGCGTCTGTGACAAGCCTCTTGGAAACGAAAGGGAAGGTGCTGTCGGCTAATGCCACGTCAAGCGCGAGTTTTGTCGGTGACAGGACTTTTTATCTTGTCGCAGGTTATGAATATCAGTTCGTTAACTCGCTGTTCAAGATCAATCCGTTGATGTGTCTGATGAGCGACATCGCAAACACACAGTTTAACATCGGAATGAAAGGCTGGTACAACGACAAGTTCTGGGTTGGTTTGAATTACCGTTACGAGGAGTCTGTTGCCGTCATGGCTGGATTCAGCATCAAAGGGTTGCTGCTTTCGTATGCCTACGACATCAATACCATGGGAATCGGCCTTAAGGGTTCGCACGAGGTGTCGTTGAGCTATTGCTTCAAGTTGAATTTGGACAAATCGCCACGCATATACAGGAGCGCAAGGTATTTGTAATGTGCGTTGTTGAAAAAAATATGGCGATGTTGGAAAATAAATGTAAAGGTAAATGAAAAAAATGCTAATTTTGGCGCTCGAAAAAATGCGTTTTTGTATAAGGAAAAAGAATAAAATAACGACTATAAAATGAAGAAATTTTTGTTATTAAGCCTCGTTGCTGCTGTCCTCGTCGGATGCACGAGTTCAAATCAGGGTGAATTGGTAGGTGTCAGAAAGAAGTCAAAGCCGTTTTATCAGCCGGATCCATACGGTATGGTGTTTGTCCCGATGGGCAGTTACACCATGGGGGTTGGTGGTCAGGATATTGCTTCCACCAATGTTGCACAGGCGAAGACCATCTCGGTATCAGCGTTTTACATGGATGAAACTGAGATCACGAATAACGAATACCGTGAGTTTGTGTATTATGTGAAGGACTCCATCGCCCGTACATTGCTCGGCGAAGTTGATCCAGAGAAGTATCTCATCACAGAAAACCGCAAGACAGGTGAAGTCTATGACCCGCCGTATCTCAATTGGGACGAGAAGATAGAGTGGAGAACCGACAATCAGGATTACAGAGATGCTCTTGAGGATATGTATATCCCTGAGGGCGAGCGTTATTTCGGAAAGAAAGAGATTGACGCAAGAAAGCTTTTCTATGAATATTATTGGATTGACCTTCAGGCGGCTGCGAGAAAAGAGTTCAAATCGGATGCCGACTTCCACAATGCAGGTTTTGCTAACCGTCCGCAGGGCATGACCGACCGTTCGGTTTATGTGAAGAAGGAAAGCATCAATGTGTATCCTGACACATTGGCATGGATTCACGACTATTCATACTCATTCAACGACCCGTTGACGGAGAAATATTTCTGGCATCAGGCATACGACAACTATCCTGTCGTGGGTGTCAACTGGAATCAGGCGCGTGCATTCTGCATCTGGCGCACCAAGAAACTCAACCAGTATCTTTCAGGTCAGAAGAACACCCCGATGCTCTCGGAGTTCCGTCTCCCGACAGAAGCCGAATGGGAATGGGCTGCACGCGGCGGCAATATCCTCAACCCGTATCCGTGGGGCGGTCCGTATGCACGTAACGACAAGGGCTGTCTGCTCGCGAACTACAAGCCGCTCCGTGGCAATTACATCGCCGATGGCGGTCTCCGCACACTCATCGTAGGCCACTATCCGTCAAACGACTGGGGTCTCTACGATATGGCCGGCAACGTGGCTGAATGGACAAACAGCGCATACGACCCCGTGTCGTACAACTTCACGTGGGACATGAACCCTAACTACACATACACAGCTAAAGATACAGACGACCCCGTCATGAAGAGGAAAGTCGTCCGCGGCGGTTCATGGAAAGACATTTCATACTACCTCCAGGTCACGACACGCGACTATGAGTATCAGGACACAGCGAAATGCTACATCGGTTTCCGCTGCATCCAGCCTTACCTCGGCAGAAACAAAGGCGATAACCCGAATAAGGCATCAAGAGTTTATTAGGAGAGAATAAGTAATTAACAGAAGTAATAATCAGAAATTTTTTTAGAGTTATGAGTAAATTTTATGAAAAGCGCGGCTATAAGAATTTCATGGCGAAACTCTATGGCATTGGCGCATCAGTAGTTCTCGTCGGTGCATTGTTTAAACTTACCCACATGCCATTGTTCGGATGGACAGGTGCAGCTAACTTCATGTTGACCCTCGGTCTTCTCACAGAAGCAGTCATCTTCTTCTTCTCAGCATTCGAACCGCCGCATGTCGAACCAGACTGGAGCTTGGTGTTCCCGGAATTTGCATATGCATACCACGGAGTCGAGACAGACCCTTCAAAGAAAACAACATTGACTGGTAAGAATAATTCATCAGACAACTTCAATCAGATTCTTGAAAGCGCGAACCTCGATCAGGAAACACTGAGGAAATTTGGTGCCGGCATCAACAAACTCGGTGAGACAGCAAGCCAGCTCGCAGACCTCAGCGGAGCGGTCGCGGCGACAAGTGAATACACTAAAGTCATGCGTAAGGCAACTGACTCGGTCGCTGCACTCGAAGTACAGCTCCAGACAGCAGAGTCAGTGGCAGAGACAAACAAGAAGTTCAACGCCACAATGGCCCAGTATATAGAAAAAGTCAACGCATCAGCAACAACACAGGAAGCTCTCAACCATCAGATGACAGACCTGTCAAAACGTATGGCAGCAATGAACACAGTCTATGGCAACATGCTTTCAGCAATGAATTACAAGGCCTGACATTTCTTCTACCATTAATTTGTTAACCTAAAAAAAGATAAGAAATGGCAGGATTTAAAGAAACCCCAAGGCAGAAGATGATCTCCATGATGTATCTGGTGCTCACCGCTTTGCTTGCGTTGAATGTGTCGGCAGACATCCTCGATGCCTTCGCTATCGTCAACGATGGTTTGGAAAAAACCAACGCCAGCACGGAGAGCAAGATTGAAGATTACTACAGGACATTCGAACAACAGTATAACAAACAGCCTGAGAAAGTTCAGCAATATTGGGACAAAGCCCAGCTCATCCGTAAAAAGACAGATGAGATTATCAACTATATCGAAAATGAAATCAAGGTCCCTATGGTCCTTCAGACAGAAAACATCGAGTCAGTTGAAATGCTTCTCAACCCGAAAGATGCTGACAAACCTCTCATCAGAAACGCACAAAAGGCAGACCCTAAAAACCGCCGTGTATTCTACGAGTTCAACCTTAAGAACATTGACTCTAAAGACAAGTATGACGCGACGACAACATTCATGATTGAACAGGGTCACGCAACAGAATTCAAGAACAAACTCAAAGAATACCGTGAGTTCGTTATCAACGCATTGGACGAAGTCGGCATCCACGGCTATGGTCATAACGTCGGCCTCCTCACAGATGAAGACGCAGATGGCAACAAGATTGTCTATACTGACGGGAACGGCTCAGAACTCGACTGGGAACACAAGAACTTTGAAAACATCATCCTCACGGCTGAGATAGCCATCACCAACAAGATTGTCGGCGAGATTCAGACAACTGAATATGATGCCATCACAGAATTGTTCAAGAGCATCGGTGCCACTGACTATAAGTTCAACTCACTTGAGGCGAGAGTGCTTCCGAAGAGCACATACGTCCTCGTCGGTCAGGACTATGAGGCGGAGGTGTTCATCGCCGCTCAAGATACGATGACAAAATTCGATGTCAGATACGCGATGGGAGTCGAGAAATTCCAAAGCAACGGCAGCAACGGCAACTCGATTCAGAGCGCAGGTGGCATCGTGAGACTGAAATTCCCGGCAACGAAACCTGGAATACAGAACTATGCCGGTGTCATCGAGATGCAAGACCCTGTCACGGGTGAGATTGTGCCTTATCCATTCTCGGCACGCTACACAGTCGCTCCACCTTCAGCGACAATCGCACCGACACAGATGATGATATTCTATCAAGGTCTTAAGAACCCTATCTCAGTGTCAGCACCTGGTGTCGCCAACGATAAGATCGACGTCACGGTCTCAAACGGTGCCAAACTTACAAGAGGCACGGAAGCCGGAACATACATGGTCGAGGTGCCGGCAGGCGTTAAGACAGTGAAAGTGACAGCCACAGGCAGCATCGACGGCAAGTCGGTTGTCCTCGGCAGCTATGACTTCCGCGTGAAACGCGTTCCAAGCCCTGAAGCTCAGATCGGCGGTGTGTCAAACGGCAAGGTCGCAAAAGACGATGTCCTCGCAGCAGGCGGTATCATCCCTGATATGGGCGACTTCGAGTTCGGCGACTACACGTACAAGATCGTTTCGTTCAAACTCTCCACCTTCATCGGCGGCGACATCAAAGAAGCAGGTACAAACAAAGGTGGCGCTTTCAACGCCGAGACAAGAAAGTTTATCCAGAATGCTAAACACGGACAGAAACTCTTCTTCGAAAACATTCAGGCACAAGGCCCGGACGGCGCAACACGTACTCTGAACCCTGTTAACATTGAAATCAAATAAATTTTGAAATATGAAAAAGATTATTGCAACATTAGCTATCGCGGTTGTGTGTCTCTGCGGCGCACCTAAGATGTCAGCCCAGATCCTTGACCGGACTTATACCGATGGTCTCTACCCCGAACAAAGCACAGGCGTGAAAACACCATTGCCGCTGCCAGGCGTGAGAGAAGCTGATGTCATGTGGAAAAAAAGAATCTGGCGCGAAATCGACTTCCGTCAGAAGATGAATCAGGGGTTCTACTATCCGACAGTGAATCATCAGGACTGGAGGAGCTTCATCACGATAGTAATGGACGGCCTCAAGGAAGGTAAGATTCAGGCTTACGAAGTTGAACCTACTGATGAACTTCTCACCCCGATTTCATATAACCAGTTCATGGTATCGCAGTCAGATACTTCATACAAGACCTTGAGACGCCCATACCCGCCATACGAGGAATATGACACCGTGATGGTATCACAGTTCGACCCGGCACAGGTGATGCGTGTCCGTATCAAGGAAGACTGGTATTTCGACAAGCAGAGAAGCCAGCTGATGGTACGCATCATCGCTATCTGCCCCGTGAAGATGAGGGAAATCGAAGGCGGCGAGAAAGCACCTCAGCCTCTCTTCTGGATTCCTTACGAGAGCGCTCGCGAGGTGTTCGCCTCAGCGCCGTATTTCAACCGCTCTAACACGGCATCAAATCTCACCTATGATGATATATTCTGGAAACGTATGTTCGACAGTTATATCTATAAGGAAGAGAATGTATATGACCGTAGCATCCGTGAGTATGCCCAAGGCATTGACGCTCTGCTCGAATCAGAACGTATCAAACAGAGTATCATCGACTTTGAACAAAACCTTTGGGATTATTGATTCGGATTTCGGTTTGATGACATAAAACAAACAGCGACGCGGTCAATCCGCGTCGCTGTTTGTTTTAGTGTCCTGAGTCTCAATAACGGTATCTCCTGCCGTTCTTCCTCTCCGGACGGTCGTCCTCAAACGACTTCTTTTTCTTCTTTGAGGTCTTGCCATCATTGCCTCTGCCTTCAGCACGACGGCTTTTCCTCGACTCACGGCGCGGCCTGTCGTCAAAGTCATCATGGCGACGGTCTCTGCGTGAACGCTCCTCGTGGAAGCTGTCTTTTGTCTTCTCTTCTTTCTTCTTCCTTGATTTGCGCTCCGGCATTTCGAAGTCATCTTCCCTGTGTCTTTCCCTTCTGCCTTCGTCAGACTTTCTCCTTCCGCCTCTTTTTTCGCCACCTTCCTTCGGGTCGCCCGTCGTGATTTCAACACGGATGCCTTCAGGATTCCTGTTCGGGTCAGCGAAGCAATCAACAATAAACTTAGCCTTGTCACCGTCAACGGCGACAAAAGAGAAGTTCTCCATCAAATCAATATGCCCGATTTCAATGTCCTTTGTTCTTGTGACATCATTTATCTTTCCTATGATGACATTCGGTTTGATTCTGTCTCTCTTCCCCAAACCGAAAAAGAGACGAATCTTATTGCTGTCATCGTGTTCCTTCTTGGCTTTCTTGTCTTTTTTCTTGCCGGTCTCGCTCTCATCGACATTCAGATCTTTCGCGTCTTTGTAATAATCAAGGAAACGGTTGAAGTTCAATGCTACGACGCGTGTGATAAGCTCTTCGCGCGTCAGCCAGTTGAGTTTCTTGAAGACAATCGGAAGATAATCGTCGATATCATCGCGCATGATGTCAACCTTTTCAAGATTGTCGATATGACGGAAAAGTTGTTTCTCGCAGACCTCCTGCGCTGTCGGGATCATGGCCTTTTCAAAAGGTCTCCCGATTTGTTTTTCAATGGCTTTCACCTTCGATTTCTCTTTGACATGCACAAGGCTGATGCAGATTCCGGTCTTGTCGGCACGGCCTGTCCTTCCGCTGCGGTGGACGTATGTGTCGATGTCGTCAGGAAGATTGTAGTTGATGATGTGTGTCAGGTTGTTGACGTCAAGGCCGCGTGCTGCGACATCGGTCGCGACGAGAATCTGGATATAACCTTGTCTGAAGTGGTTCATGACGAGGTCGCGGGCCGGCTGCGAGAGGTCACCGTGCAGCGCCGATGCGTTGTAGCCGTCGTGGATGAGGTTGTCGGCGACCTCCTGTGTCTCAAGTTTAGTGCGGCAGAAAACAATGCCGTAGATCGACGGGTAATAGTCGATGAGCCGTTTCAGCGCGAGGTATCTCTCGCTTGCGCGGATGAGGTAATAGTTATGACGCACGTTCAACGAGCCGGAGTTACGCTGCCCGATGGAAATCCTCACAGGTTCCCTCATGTATTTGCTGAGGATCTTCTCAACTTCAGCCGGCATCGTAGCAGAGAACAGTAGGATGTTTTTCTCCGCCGGCATATACTCGAGAATGGCATCGACGTCTTCCTGGAAACCCATGTCAAGCATCTCATCGGCCTCATCGAGGACCATCCACCGCACATTGCTGAAGTCAACACGGTTGCGTCGTATCATGTCTTGCAGACGGCCAGGCGTTGCCACGATGATCTGCGGTTTCTTCGCCAAGTCCTTGAATTGCAATTCAATGCTTGCACCGCCATACACCGGCACCACCATAATCTCAGGTATGTATTTGGCATAGCCCTTCAAATCCTTGGTAATCTGCATGCACAACTCACGCGTCGGGCACAAGATGAGTGCCTGAACACAACGTTTTGATGCGTCGATGTTTTGCAATAACGGCAGTCCGAAAGCAGCCGTCTTGCCAGTTCCAGTCTGTGCAAGTCCAACTAAATCAGTGCGTTGTGACAATAATACAGGCAGCACTTCTGCCTGAATGGGCATCGGTTCTTTGAATCCTAATTCATCTATTGCTTTTAGGATTGCAGGATTTAAATCGAAATCTTGAAACATAGAATATTTTTGAGGCTGCAAAGTTACAAAAAAATTTACTATCTTTGCCAGAATTTTTGAAGATGGGATGCGACTGAAACTATACATATTGTTTATATGCCTTTTTTTGTTTTCCTGCTCGCAAAACAAAGATAATGAGAAGTTTACACAAGATGTCGTTGAGACGTGGCCGAAAATTAATGTGGACAGCATTTTCGTAAATCTCGACCAACCGACCATCGACAGGAAATATAATCAGGTTGACAAGGTTTTCAAGAACCTCAAAAAGAAGACGACATTCAACGGGACGGTGCTTTTCGCTGAGAAAGGGCGTGTGGTCTTGAAGAATTCGTATGGGGTCAGCAACCTCCGCACGCGCAAGGGTGAGTTGAATGCCGATGATGTCTTTCAGCTGAGTTCCGTCTCGAAAATGTTCACCGCCGAGGCGATAATGATTCTTCATAACCGTGGCTTGATTGATTTTGATACTATCATTCAGACGTATATCCCTGAATTCCCGTACGAAGGCATCACGATAAGGATGTTGTTGACGCATCGTTCGGGGCTTCCGCGTTACGAGTTGCTTGCCGATGAGGTGTGGCCTGACTGGAAGGTGCCTTTCTCCAACGAAGACATGATTGAAAGTTATGTCAAATACAAGCCGGCGAGGTTGTCACGTCCTGACCGCAAATTCAATTACAGCAATGTGAACTATGCTTTGCTGGCGAGTGTCGTCGAGCGGGTATCGGGTATGTCGTTCGGGGATTTTATGAAAAATGAGATTTTTGAATCTATAGGAATGAAAAAGTCTTTCATCTACGACATGCCGCTTGATGAGAAAGTCTCAGTGTATCTGCCTGATAGCGTCGTCCAAGGTTACTACGTCGGTCGCCGGCGTCCGCGACAGGCTCAGAATGAGTATCTTAACGGTGTCAAGGGTGATAAGATAATGTTCTCCAACGTTGACGACTTGTATCGTTTTTGGTTGGCGTTGGACTATGGGCTGCTGTTGCCTGACACAGTGCAGGCGGAGGCTTTCAAGCCTGGCAGCCCTGTCAAGAAGAAAAAAGACAACTATGGTTTCGGCTGGCGAATCTCAGGGAAACATGAAGGCTGCATCTACCATTACGGTTGGTGGAAAGGCTACCGGTCGTTCTATATCCGCGACAACAAAAACGACCGCGTGTTGATTGTGCTGACCAACACCGACAAGGGGCCTAACTCTGATCAGTTCTGGAAGTTGCTGGCAGACAATACAATATCTCTTGCACCTGCATCCGTCAACATCCATTATCTGGAGTATGAAAAAGGTTTGCGGTTCCCTTGCTCGTCATATCTTGACAGACGATGACTTGTCATTGAACCACTAATTTGTACCCGACGCCATGCACATTCTCAAGGATGATGTTGGGGTCGTCGCTGAGTATGTTCCTCAACCTCCCGACATAAACATCCATGTTGCGTGCGCTGAAGTAGTTGTCCTCCTTCCACACAATCTTTAATGCGTAAGGCCTTTCAACGACTTTCCCCATGTTCTCACAAAACAGCTGAAGAAGGTCTAACTCCTTGGAAGTCAGTTTGTATTCTTTTCCGAATCTGATCAGTTTCCGCTTGATGGTGTCGAAAATGTACGTGCCAATCTTGAAAGTGTGATGGCTTTTGGATTCGATGCTCATTCTTTTCAGGATTGATTTGATGCGTAGTGTTAACTCGTTCATGTTGAACGGTTTGGTGATGTAGTCGTCGGCACCAAGCTCAAATCCGCGGATGATGTCAGATTGCAGCGATTTCGCGGTCAGAAAGATGATGGGGATGTATTTGTTGATGGCGCGAATCTCTTTCACTAAGGCGAAACCATCAATCACCGGCAGCATTATGTCGGTGATAATCAAGTCGAAATCGTCTTTTCCGTGGCATATCAATGCCTCTTGGCCGTCAAAGCACAATGTGCTTGAGTATCCATGGGTTGCAAAATACGACTTCAAAATCATGCCAAGACTCTTGTCGTCTTCGACAATCAGAATTTTAATGTCTTTTTTCATGAGTACAATATTTTTGTCAGACAATTAATGGCAAGGTAATCGTAAAAACAGAACCTTTGCCAAGTTCACTTTCAACCATGATTGTACCGTTTATTCGCTGTAGATTTCTTCTTAGATAATAAAGTCCAAGTCCTGTACTATATTGATAACCAGATGTTTTATGATTAAATCCGTTCTCAAAAATATGCTCCAGATTTTTCTTTTCAATGCCGATGCCGTTGTCTGAAAAACTTATATGGATTTTGTCACCTTTGTTGAACGTATTGATTTTCAGATGCAGAGGCTGCCCCGACTTGTATTTTATCGCGTTTTCAAAAAGTTCACGGAAAGCCGATTCGATATATTCATAATTTCCTCTGACCTTATATCTGTTTGCTGTCATATAAACCGCAACATTGTCAATCCTGCAATTTCTGATGACACTGCATAAAATCTCGTGAACGTCGCAATTTTGATTTAAATCAATGTCGAAATAATTGTGTTTCAATGCTTTGATGGTGGCATCAATAATGTTTTTCATCCTTCGGCATTCGTTGGAAACGATGTCAAGATAGCTGTCGCAATTAAATTCTCCGATTTCATTTGTCCTGATCAAATCACACGCGATGCCAATAGTCGTCAAAGGATTTTTCAGTTCGTGAAAGGCGTTTGTGACGTATTCTAATCTGTCATTTTCCATATCGTTGTTGGTCTTGATTATCTGTGCCAAAATTATGAAATTATTTTTTACACAGGCATATACGAGTTGTTAAATTTTCAATTTTTTACACAATTTTTACAATTTTTTCAATAAAATGCAAAAAATGTTAAAAAAGTTAACTTTGTAATGAAAAATGTTGTACTTTTGCAGCGCGAAACGATGTACATCCATAGTTCTCAACCGAGAATTTACGTCGTTCGTAAAAGGTTTCATAAATTTTGGTTTTTGGTTCTGGAGGCCCCTCATGCTCGTGAGGGGTCTCTTTTTTTTGTGGAATTTTACATTATCAAATTCAAAAAAATATTGTATCTTCGCAGAAAATTAAACCTATTGCATTATGACAAACATTAAAGTTGAATTAGATCAAATTAAAAGTTTTATATCTGATAATCAATTAGATACATTTAACAAAAAAGTTTCAGACACATTCAACACAATTTATGGGCGCACTGGTGCGGGCAATGATTTCCTCGGATGGGTGGACCTTCCTTCGAGCATTACACGTGAGTTTATCGCTGACATCAAAGACAAGGCTGCCGAATTGCAGAAGAAATCAGAGGTTTTCGTCGTCGTCGGCATCGGCGGTTCATATCTCGGCGCAAGGGCTGTCATAGAATCGCTCGTGAACCATTTCTCGCAATTCATGAAGTCTGACGCCCCGAAAGTCATATTCGCAGGCCACACGATGAGCGAAGATTATATGTCAGACCTTCTGCAACTTCTTGATAATAAAGACTATTCAATGACGGTGATTTCAAAGTCGGGGACAACTACGGAGCCTGCCGTGGCGTTCCGCATCCTGAAAAATCACATTGAGAAGAAATACGGCAAGGAAGAGGCGCGCACCCGTATCGTGGCGATCACCGACAAGGCGAAAGGCGCGTTGAAGGTTCTCGCCGACAACGAAGGCTACAAGACTTACGTCGTTCCCGACAACGTCGGCGGACGTTACTCAGTGCTCACACCTGTCGGGCTTCTGCCTATTGCCGTGGCGGGCATCGACATCGAGCAACTTGTTGCAGGAGCGCAACTCATGGAGAAGTATTGCATTGATAATCAAGATAAAAACAACGTGGCCGCGAAATATGCAGTGGCACGTCAGGCTCTTTACCATCTTGGAAAAACAAACGAGATTCTCGTGAACTACGAGCCTCGTCTGCAATATTTCAGCGAGTGGTGGAAACAGCTTTACGGCGAGAGCGAAGGGAAAGACGGCAAGGGCATCTTCCCCGCAAGTGTCACATTCACAACGGATTTGCATTCCATGGGACAATATATACAGGAAGGTGTCCGCAACCTGATGGAAACTGTCATCTCCGTCGAAAACCCCGACAACGATGTCAGAATCCCGAATGACGGCACTAATTTAGACCAACTCAACTATATCGCGGGCCGCCGGCTCTCGGAAGTCAATCTCACCGCCGAAAAAGCCACAATCCTCGCCCACGTTGACGGCGGCGTGCCTAACATCCGCATCGTGCTGCCACGCATCAACGCCAATGTCATGGGACAACTGATTTATTTCTTCGAAATGGCCTGTGCATTAAGCGGTTACATGCTTGAAGTCAACCCGTTCAACCAACCGGGCGTGGAGGCATACAAGAAGAATATGTTCGCACTTCTCGGAAAAGCCGGCTACGAGGAACTGAGAGGAAAGTTATTGGAGGAGAGATAAGAGAGGAGAGATAAGAGAAATTCCAATGAATTTGAATTATAACGACATTGAGGTGATGGCGCCGGTGGGGTCTTACGAGGCTCTGTCGGCGGCAATCCAGGCCGGCGCCGGTTCCGTCTATTTCGGCATCGGACGGCTCAACATGCGCTCGAAGTCAACGAAGAACTTCACCCTCGACGACCTTCACGTCATCTCGGAAATATGCCACGAACACGGCGTAAAGAGTTATGTGACAGTGAATACTGTGGTTTTCGACGAGGAAATGGACGAGATGCACGCGCTCCTCGATGCGGTGAAAGCCAACGACATCACGGCTGTCATCGCCTCCGACCAAAGCGTCATACAATACGCCCGCGAAATCGGTGTCGAAGTACATATTTCAACGCAATGCAACATCACCAACCTCGAGGCGGTGAAATATTATTCGCAGTTCGCCGATGTGATGGTGACAGCCCGCGAGCTTAACATCAATCAGGTGAAGCATATCACCGAAGAGATTGAGCGTCAGCATATTACAGGACCAAGAGGCGAGTTGGTGAGGATAGAGACATTCTGCCACGGCGCGTTGTGCATGGCCGTCTCCGGAAAATGCTACCTCAGTCTCGACAACTTCGGGACAAGCGCCAACCGCGGTGCCTGCGTGCAGCCATGCCGTCGCGGCTATGAGGTGACCGACCGCGACAAGGAAATCACTCTGGCGATTGAAAATGAATACATCATGTCGCCGAAAGACCTGTGTACGCTGCCGTTCCTCGACAAACTCCTCGCCGCCGGAGTGAAAGTGCTGAAGATCGAAGGCCGTGGCCGTTCGCCGGAATACACCAAACTCACGGTGAGCGTCTATCGCGACGCCGTTGACGCAATCCGCGAAGGGTCGTTCACGGAAGAGAAAGTCGCAGCGTGGATGGACAGACTGCGCAGCGTCTATAACCGCGACTTCTGGGACGGGTATTACCTCGGCAGGAAAATGGGCGAGTGGACTGAGAAATACGGCTCGCAGGCGACAAAGACAAAGATTTTCGTCGGCACGATAACTAACTTCTTCGCGAAGATAAACGTCGCCGAAATAAGAATGGAGACCCACGACCTCAACGTCGGCGACGAAATCATGGTCATCGGCCCGACGACAGGCGTTTATGAAGATACGATAAAAGAAATCCGCGTTGACCTCAAGCCGGTTGAGAAAACCGAGAAAGGTGAACTCTGCTCGATACCGGCACACGACATCGTCAGACGCGGCGACAAAGTTTATAAATTGGTTTCAGGACAAGATGCAACGATTTAATTTACACACACATAGCTTGTATTCCGACGGCAAATGCCCGATGGAGGAGACCGTCGAAGAAGCGATAAAACAAGGCCTTCACACCCTCGGATTCTCCGACCATTCCATGGTGCCGTTCGAGAGCAATGTCTCAATACAAAACGACAAAGTTGACGAATATGTCAACAATCTGAAAAAACTGAAAGCCGAAAACGCCGGCAAAATCACGATTCTGTCATCAATGGAGATGGAGTTCATTCCCGGCATCGTCACCGACTTCCAGAAGACAAAACGCGACCTTGGCCTCGACTATCTCATTGGTTCCGTGCATCTTGTGGGAACTGACCCAGAACATCTCTGGTTCATCGACGGAAAACACATTGAGCCTTACGACGATGGGCTGCGTGATTATTTCGGCGGCGACATCCGCAAAGGCGTGCGTGCTTATTTCGACCAGGAAAACCTGATGATTGAAACGGAGAAATTCGACATCATCGGACATTTCGACAAGATTAAGATGAACGCTCGCGGGCGTTATTTCCAGGAAGACGAGAAATGGTACCGCGACATGGTTCTGGAAACACTCGATTTGATAAAACAACATGATTTGATTGTGGAAATCAACACCCGAGGGCTCTACAAACAGCGTTACAACGGCTTCTATCCCGCCGAATGGCTGCTGCCCCGCCTGAAGGAAATGAACGTGCCTGTCGTGATTTCGTCGGACGCACACATTTACACAGAGTTGACCAACTGCTTCCAAGAAGCGGAAAACGCCTTGAAATCAGTAGGTTACAAAGAAACAATGTGTTTCAGAAACGGACAATGGGAGACTGAAGGTTTATAAAAAAAATTTTACTATGGACACTTTGATTTTGGCTCTCGCTATTCTTCCGGTCATCGTGCTGATGATTTATGTCTATAAAAAGGACAAATACGAAAAAGAACCGATAGGGATGCTCGTGAAAGCGTTCCTGCTCGGCATACTGTCAATTCCGTTGGCGTTATGCTGTGATGTGATTTTTGCGGAGATGTTGCCAGGCAAAACAGTGTTTTTCGAGGCGTTTTTCCAGGCCGGGATCCCTGAGGAACTGGCGAAATGGGGCCTTTTCATGTTGTTTATCTGGAAAAACAAGAATTTCAACGAGTTTTTCGACGGCATCGTCTATGCCTGTTTCATCGGTCTCGGCTTTGCCTGTATCGAAAACATCATGTATGTGTTTGATTATGAATCATATAGTGATGCAATCCACACCGGGGTCATGAGGGCTCTGTTGTCTGTCCCTGGTCATTTCCTCTTCGCCGTGATAATGGGCTATTATCTTGGCTTGGCGAAATTCAAGAAAAATGAAAGAAGTAAATTCTTGATATTCAGCATTTTATTCCCAATCATCGCACACGGGCTTTTCGACTATCTGCTGATGCTTTCGAGTGCTTTTTCTGAAAATAATGTTGAATGGCTGGGCGTTTTGCTTCTTGTTTTGTTCATATATCTTGACGTCAAAATGTGGAAGATTTGCCTCCGACACATCGAGAAGTTACAGGAAGAAAGCCGTATTGAGCGCAATAATAATATTTTCCGGAAGATTTTCGGATAAGTTTTTATGTGAATTTTGAAAAATATTAATCAAAAAATAAAAAAAAATGAAAAGAGTATTTTTAACTATTGCATTGATTATCGGTGCTTTGTGTGTCAAAGCCGATGAAGGTATGTGGTTGCCTTACAACCTCAGCAATCAGAGTTTGTACGAGATGCAGCAGCTTGGCTGCCAGCTCACGGCCGAACAGATTTTCAACCTCAACCAGCCGAGCGTGAAAGACGCCATCGTGCAGTTTGGCGGCGGTTGCACCGGCGAACTCATTTCTCCTGAAGGACTTCTGCTCACCAACCATCACTGCGGCCTCAGTTATGTGCAAGCTCACTCCTCCGTGGAACACCACTACCTACAAGACGGCTTCTGGGCCAGAAGCAAAGACCAGGAACTCCCCAACCCGGGCCTCACCGTCTCCTTCCTGAACCATATTGAGGACGTAACTGCCGAAATCCTTGCCGGCGTTACCGACAACATGTCTGAAGCAGACAGAAACCAAAAAATCAAAGAAAACGGTCAGATGATCATCAAAGACCGCCAAGGCAAACGCAACGTAGAGGTGGAAATCGTGCCTTTCTACCACAACAACCAATACATCCTTTTTGTTTACGACGTATATAAAGATGTACGTCTCGTGGCTTGTCCACCTTGGGGCATCGGCAAGTTTGGGGCCGACACCGACAACTGGACCTGGCCTCGCCACAAGGGCGACTTCTGCATGTTCCGCGTTTACACCGCCCCCGATGGCTCCCCGGCTGAATACAGCAAAGACAACGTGCCGATGAAGTCCAAACACTTCCTCCCGATCAACCTGAAGGGCGTACAACCGGGCGACTACACCATGATTTTGGGCTACCCGGGTTCCACCGACCGCTACTCCACCTCCGGTGCGGTGAAGAACGTCATCGAACAGGAAGGTCCGGCCATCGTGGATTGCCGTACCACCAAACTCAACGAGTACCGCAAGCACATGGATGCCGACCAAGCCGTATTCATCAAATACGCCTCCAAGCAAGCCAGCGTCAGCAACTACTGGAAATACTACATCGGTCAAGTTAAGCAATTGCAACGCAACAAAGTATATGACAAACGACTCGCCCAAGAACAAGACTTCCAGAAATGGGTCAACCAAAGCAACGACCGCAAGGCCGAGTACGGCAGTATCTTCAGCGACATCGACAAATACTGGGCGCACCAGGCCAAATACAAGAAAGCCCTCATCTATCTGCGCGAACCCGGCTGGCGTGGCGGCGAGGCTGTGGCCTTCGCCATGAAATTCCGCGCTGCCAACAACGCCATCGTGAACAAAGAGGCCAGCATGGACGACATCAAAGCTTACACCCAACGCATGCAAGGCACCGTTGACGGCTACTTCAAAGACTACGACATGGCCACCGACCGCGACGTCACCATCGCACTGCTGAACCTTTTCTACAAGGCCGATGCGGGAGTAATCAG
>CALBNV010000065.1 GCA_937896895.1 uncultured Bacteroidales bacterium
CAATTGGCTTAAACCAAACTTCTTATGGAGAACTTTACTCATGATTCTTCGTCCTCCTTTGGAAAATGGATTTCATATTAATTTCTGTAATACCAAAGAGAAGTTCTTTGCGAAGTGCATCTCGCAAGGTCTCTTCCGTATATCCTTCTTTAAGCATACCGGAAATCGCAAGAGAAATATCTCCCGTCTCTTCGGACAAGATAATAACAAAAGCATCGGATTGTTCCGATAAACCAAGTCCTGCACGATGACGTGTGCCAAATTGAGAACTCATATTGCGACGCTCTGTAAGAGGTAAAATACATCCTGCATAATGAATACGACAATCACGAATTACCATTGCCCCATCATGAAGCGCTGACTTATCAAAGAAAATATTCTCAACCAGTTCTGCAGTTGGATTCGCATCGATCACCGTACCGGAATGAACAATCCCATCAAGGGGAGTATCCAGATTGCCCACCAGCATGACGTTCCGGTGCTGATTGACGGAGCACAGGGCATCTCGCACATCAAGGTGGATGTTCAGGAGCTAGGCTGCGATTTTTATTGCTTCTCGGGCCACAAGATGTATGGCCCCATGGGCGTGGGCGTGATGTACGGAAAGGAAGAACTGCTCAACGAACTGCCTCCTTATCAAGGCGGTGGAGAGATGATAAAGGATGTGAGCTTCGAGAAAACCACCTATAACGAACTTCCCTTCAAATTCGAAGCCGGCACTCCCGCAGTAGGTGACGTATTGGGCCTGGGTGAAGCCATCGGGTTTATGAACGAAGTCGGGGTAGAGGAGATCTTCCGGGTGGAAGAGGAACTGCTGCATTATGCCACTCAGCAACTTTCGCAGATAGAAGGCATCCGGTTCATAGGCCAGGCCCCACAAAAAACCTCGGTTATCTCTTTCCTTATTGGAGAAGCCCATCCGTATGATGTGGGAACATTGCTCGATAAATTAGGTGTTGCCGTTCGTACTGGCCACCATTGTACGCAACCTATCATGGACCGCTATGGTATTCCGGGTACGGTGCGAGCTTCGTTTGCAGTATATAATACCAAAGAAGAAGTGGATATCTTTGCCGCAGCGTTGAACCGAATTGCTCCTATGCTGATGTAATCGGGAAGACGAAAAAGGTTAACAATAAAGGAATCACGAACATACAAAGAAAATGCTAAACTCCCTCCATATAGAAAACTATGCGCTCATCCAACAATATGATGTGGATCTTCGCGACGGCATGATTGTTATCACTGGCGAAACGGGTGCGGGTAAATCCATACTTCTTGGGGCTCTGGGTCTTCTGCTAGGCCAGAGAGCCGATAGTGGAGTGCTTCACGACAAGAGCAGGAAATGTATTGTTGAGGCCACCTTCGATGTGTCTAAGCAAGGCCTACAGTCATTCTTTGAGGAGAATGATCTCGACTACGACGATCAGTTGTTGCTTCGCCGTGAGATACTTCCTTCGGCCAAAAGCCGTGCCTTCGTCAACGACAGCCCTGTATCGCTTCCCGTTATTAAGGAGCTGTCGCAGAAACTGATAGATATCCATTCGCAGCATCAGACCCTCACCTTGGCCGAAGCTTCGTTCCAGATGGAATTGATCGATACATTTTTTGGAGGCAAAGAAACACGCAAGGCTTACAATGAGGCATTCGCAGTCTATCAAGAAGCAAAACGCCACTTGGAGCGGCTCTCCTCGGAGGATGCACAGAACAGAAAAGAGCAAGATTATATGCAGTTTCTCTTCGATGAACTCTTGTCGGCTGAACTTCAGGAGGGAGAACAGGAAGAGTTGGAGCAAGAGTCGAAGTTGATGGCAAATGCCGAATCAATAAAAGAATCCTTCAGGACCTCTGCGAGGAAAGCGAGGGATCGGCTATTTCCCGATTGCGTCAAAGCCATTCCCTTTTGTGCGACATAGATAGTTATTCAGAAGAACTGAAAACTTTATCCGAGCGACTGGAATCGAACATAATCGATTTGAGGGATATCTTCTCCGAATTGGAGCGAGTGAATGACAATGTGAACTTCTCACCCGATCGCTTACAGATAATTGATGACCGACTGGATACGATATATAGTCTGCAACGCAAACATGGTGTGAGCACCATCGGCGAGTTGTTGGAAATCCAGAACGACCTTGACCAGAAGTTGCAAAATATTGCCGGAATGGATGAAGCGATAAGAGCGGCTATGGAACAGGTGGATAAGAGTTTTTCTCTCGTACGTAAAAAAGCCGAATCGCTTACCGCAATACGCAAGCAGTCAGCAGCATGGATCACAGAAGAGGTACTTCCCATGCTGGCATCGTTGGGGATGAAAGAGGCTCGTATTCAGATTGATGTAAACCCTACGGAAGACTATCATCCTTGGGGATGCGATAAAATCCGTTTTCTTTTTAATGCCAATCGAGGAGGCGAATTAAGAGAATTAGGCAAAGTGGTTTCGGGTGGTGAACTCTCTCGATTGATGTTGGCTCTCAAAGCATTGATGGCTCGAGAGGCTGCATTGCCGACGATAATTTTTGATGAGATCGACACAGGTATTTCGGGAGAAGTGGCTTCTAAGATGGCACGCATTCTTCAGGAGATGGCACAATCGATGCAGGTGATTTCCATTACCCATCTGCCCCAGATGGCAGCTGCGGCTCAACAGCATCTTAAGGTTTGCAAACAGGTGGAAGCAGACGAAACGGTTTCGGTAATTAGAGAGTTGGCTACCGATGATCGAATCAGAGAAATCGCTATAATGCTCTCAACCAATCCTCCCACCGACGCAGCCCTCCAGACCGCTCGTGAACTTATGACCAAATAAAATACGATGGCGCAATGAAACTCATATCTACCCGATATCATCATCTCTGTGTGCTGATTTGTATGTTGTTCCTTTCGTTTACGTTAGGGGCTCAGATAGATTATAGCGAGAATAACAATGATTGGCCGAAATCCACTCCTCAGGCCAAAGACTTACCTTTCGATGGAGGTTCGGAACAATATCCACGCAATTATTTTCGGCTTCCGATGGCGTTAGATCCTGCTTTCTCCGGTACCTTTGCTGAGATTCGCCCCAATCATTTTCATTCGGGTCTCGATTTCCGTACAGGAGGCAAGATCGGACAGCCTATCTATGCTCCAGCCGATGGTTATGTATCCCGTATCAATATCTCCCCTTGGGGTGGGGGTAAGGTGCTGTATATCACGCATCCCAATGGCTACCGTACGGTATATATGCATCTAAACGACTTTTGTGGTGAGATAGGGGCCTTTGTAAAGAAATACCAATATGACCATCATGTATTTGGGTTTGACACAACGTTGGCTCCAGGTGCAATTGTGGTAAAGAAGAACCAGGTAGTTGCCCACTCGGGCAATTCGGGTAGCTCCGGTGGCCCTCATTTGCATTATGAAATACGTCATGCGGAGAACGACCAACCAATTAATCCATTGTATTTTGGAATTAATTATATTGACCATTACGCACCCACAATCAATAATATAGCCATCTATCCTGCTGATGCAACAACACTGATTGAAGGTTCAAATTCATCGCACCGTCTGTTTTCTACGGTGGGTAAGGGAAAGACCGTAAAGACTCGATGGCTGGATACTCTTAGAGTGGCGGGTAGATTCTATTGTGGAATCTATGCCTATGATGGTTCGGAATCGGGCACTAATAAGAATGGTGTGGACCGAATTGAGTTGTATGTCGACGATTCGTTGTTCTATGTTTATTTTAACCCCTCGTTTCTGTTTGAAGACACCCGCTCAATTAATGCCATTATTGATTATCCGGAGTATCAGCGCAGTCGCCAATATTATATATTAACTCGACATCTACGTGGCAATCGTAATAATTATTGTCGCTCACTATATGGTAACGGCTATCTTGATTTTAATGATCATGGGCTGCATAAACTGGAATATCGGGTCTATGATTTTAAGAAGAATGTTTCCAAACGGACGTTCTTTATTCGCGATTTGGGCGATGAGAATCAACTTGCACCTTCGGTTGGAGTGGATTTAATGGGCGAACCGATTGCCTATTACAAACGATTCTTGCTGGTAAAGGAACATTTTATCGTCTCTATGGATGAAGGCACGGTGTATGATAACGATCTGGTGGTGTATCAGAATCGTCCATCAGGCCTATATTTGTCCCCCCTTCATACCCTTTCTTTGACCAAAAATCCACTTCCTCCTCATCAAGCTTATACGATTAAAATTCGCATTTCAGAAAGTATTCCTCCCACTATTCCTCGCAATAAAGTGCTGATTGTGAATGTTGCAGGAAATTCTCGTTCTGCCTTGACTACTTCGGTAAAAGGAGATTGGTATGAAGCACATCCTCGAACCTTTGGCTCTTTTGCTTTGGCTGTCGACACGGTACCCCCTGTAATCCGATCACTTAACTTCGGGAACAACAAAGCCTTCTCGGGTTCCAAACTACAAGTCAAGATTTCAGACAATCTTTCGGGCATCAACTCCTATCATGTTTTTATTAATGGAGTTTGGGTATTGGCAGAATTGGATGGAAAGACCTCTACTCTGACGATTGACGCAACAGGTTTCCTTAAGAAGGGTACGAACGAGATTAAAGTTCAAGTGTCGGATGCTGTGGGCAATCACTCCGACGCCGTTGCGAATATAATTCATTGATTTTATGAGAGTCTATCTAGTTGGTTATATGTATTCGGGAAAGACCACAGTGGGTCGCCAATTGGCGAAAGCCATGAGGTATAAGTTTGTGGACCTGGACCAATTGTTTGAGGCAACATTTCATATCACTATTCCTATGTTTTTTGCCCGATATGGAGAAAAGGCCTTTCGGATTGTTGAGATCAAGATTCTTTCGGAAACAGTCTCGTTCGAGAATACAATCATCGCAACCGGAGGTGGAACTCCTTGTCAGCCAGGCAATATGGATTTTATTAACCGACATGGCATCTCGGTTTATTTGGAACTTGCTCCCGAAGCAATTATTTCCCGAATGGCAAAATCAAAAAAATTACGTCCCCTCTTTTCAGGGCTGACTGAGCAACAGAGAATTGAGAAAGTCCATTCTCATCTAGCCGAACGGTTGCCATACTATCAACAAGCCGATATCATCTTTCCTGCACTTAGTCCTGATATTGAGCTGCTATCTAGGCAGTTATTGGCACTAACGGAAGAGCATCAGAACTAAAAAGTCGCTCAACCTTTAGGAAGAACGACTTTTTGAAGCTTGATTATCCAAGATCAGAATTAATACTCAAAGGAACTTCCTCCGAGAAATTCTTTTAGAATTGACGTAGGAGGAATGTGGTTGGAGTAGATGGGTTCGATGAGCTCTAGGAAGTTGATAAGTCGTTGGGCTTCTGCATATTCTGGTCTGTTCTCGGGAACTTTATTCAGAAGAGGAGCTGCATAGGGACGCAATACTGCTAGTTCGTAAAGCAGTGCAGAATTAAACATGGTATCGGCCTGCTCCTGGAACGGGAAAATGTGTTTCTCTTCTCCATGTCGTACGCTATTCCATCGGCTCAGGGTATCTGTTGCAGAATATCCGCGGAAATTATTGTCGCGAACGATTCGGCGAATCAAGCGATTGTCGGAGCTATGAATAAAGTTCTGATCATCAATAGCAATTTGTGTTAATGCTGACACATATACTTTGAACTTATACTCGTTAGGAATTTGTGCCGTCAGCTTAGGATTAAGGGCATGGATACCTTCCACTAGTAGAATGGGTTGCCGTCCGTTCTTATTGTTCAGGCACAATGTATTACCCTTATAAATCGTTGTTCCTGAGACAAAATCAAAAGTGGGAAGAGCAACCTCTTCGCCATTGAAAAGTCGCATGAGATGATCGTTCAGCAATGGAATATTCAATGCTTCAATGCATTCGAAATCTAGTTCTCCATTCTCATCACGGGGTGTTTCTTCGCGAGGAAGGAAATAATCGTCAAGCGAAAGTTGATGAACATCAAAACCCAAAACCGAAAGTTGCACCGAAAGACGACGGCAACTGGTTGTCTTTCCGCTCGACGAGGGTCCGGCCAAAAGTACCATCTTTACCCTATCTTTATGTTGAAAAATATCATCTGCAATCTGCGCGTATTTCTTCTCATGCAGAGCTTCTGCCACCTGAATAAGGTGATTCTCCTTATGTTGGAGAATGAGCGAGTTCAGATCGCTGATGGTTGGAACCTGAAGGAGATTGGCCCAACGATGATGTTCTTTAAATATGTTAAACAATTTAGGAGTCTCTTGGTAGAGAATCAGTCTATCTGGTTGGTTGGGATCAGGACATTGTATAATATATCCTTCCTCAAAAACACGGAATTCCCAGCACGTAAGCTTTCCTGTTGAAGGCACTAATTTGTTGCTCAACTTGTGTGGCATACCGCCAATAGTATGCATCTCAATGTAGTATTGGCCGAGACCTTCAAGAAGTCTTTGTGTTGAGGGAATGTTCTGGTCCTCAATCCATTTGATGGCCTCAGTTAAAAGCATCTTATGGTGTTCAAACTTCAAATCCGAATGTTGAATCTCCATCATACGTTCTCTTACTTGACGGCAAACCTCAAGTTGATCGGGATGCTCTTCTCCTTCAGGAAATGTTATTTCACAATAGAAACCCGTAATGAGTGAATGCTCAACTGTTAGTTTCGCTTCTGGAAAACAGTCTTTTACAGCACGATACAACATAAAAGACAGCGATACTAAATACATCCGATAACCCGACTTACTCGTAATGTCGAAGAATCGGATACAGCAAGGTTCGTAGATGCGAAGCTGCAGCGATTCAACTTGATTGTTGACCAATGCACCGAGGACTGGGAAAGAACAAATATCTGAATATTGGGTAGCTAGATCCGATAGTAAAATGCCGCGGGGTACCTCTATCCTAGTTTGATAGTTTTCAATGATGATCTCTATTGTTTCCATTATATATTTTTGCGTTTTGATTCAAATTATCATATTAACGCGAAAAAAGAAAAAATAGTATTTTCGATTGCCAAAAAATAGTCAAACGCAGCATAGTTTACGTTAATAATTTAATCTTCTTTCGGTGCAGAATTCCTCTTCAATAACCATACTTCAACAATAGATAAATGGTATCAAAACAAGAAGTTGTAAGGTAGTAAATAGTATGTAGTAAGAAAAACGTGTATGCTAACAAATAGTTTATCAATAGATAAGTGGTATATAACAACCTCAATATACCGATTCGTATCACCCAGTATTTATTAGCGACATACTTCCTTTATACCATTTTCAGTGTACAAATATCCCAGCCTCATTCCGACGTAGATCAAGAACCAACTCCCAAATTTTTAACCCTCCGCCTAGAATCGGCAAAATGATATAGCTAAAAAGAGAACCTAGTTATGTATATGCGTACGTGCGCGCGAACAATAAATATTATAATAGAGTTCAGGACCGATGGAGAGAGGTCCTGTGCGAAGACCATGGGGATGGAACCAAATCAGGAGAGAACAGGGTAGGGGGGGGAGCAGGCAGAAGATGAAAGAAAAAAGAAAAGTGTGTAAACCTCGGATAATCAGCGAGTAATACGAAAATTCCCGCAGAATTGATATATTTAGAAACGATGTAAAACGCTGTAGTTCAGAAAGATACATGGATGTTGCATAATTACCGACGCAAAAATACCTCAAATTTAGAAAAAAAAGCCGGAAAAATGGGGAGAAAACGAGTAAAAATAAGAGAAAACGGATGATGGATGCAATTTTTTTTCGATGTGTAAGATGCTGAAATACAAAATAAAGAGGAGGAGAGTAGCAAAAAGAGTGAAAAAAAATTTTGGTGGATAAGAAAAAGGTTGTATCTTTGCACTCGCTTTCGACAAAGGAACGGAGGTTCTGAGAGAGAAAGCGAGAGGACATTGAAACAGATGGAAACAGAGATAGCGTGTGTTAGAGATTACTCATAGAGAGTAAAGGAGACACAGAACGAGTCAAAGGTAAAAAAACAGAACAATTCTTACAATGAAGAGTTTGATCCTGGCTCAGGATGAACGCTAGCGGCAGGCTTAACACATGCAAGTCGAGGGGCAGCGCGGGGTAGCAATACTCTGGCGGCGACCGGCGGAAGGGTGCGTAACGCGTGAGCAACTTGCCCGTATCAGGGGGATAAGCGGTGGAAACGTCGTCTAAGACCCCGTAACAGATTGCACCGCATGATGCGATCTTGAAATCTTCGGAGGATACGGATGGGCTCGCGTGACATTAGCTAGTTGGAGTGGTAACGGCACACCAAGGCGACGATGTCTAGGGGTTCTGAGAGGAAGGTCCCCCACACTGGAACTGAGACACGGTCCAGACTCCTACGGGAGGCAGCAGTGAGGAATATTGGTCAATGGGCGGAAGCCTGAACCAGCCATGCCGCGTGAAGGAATAAGGCCCTATGGGTCGTAAACTTCTTTTGAGCGGGAGCAATAAGGCGCACGTGTGCGCCGATGAGAGTACCTTTCGAATAAGCATCGGCTAACTCCGTGCCAGCAGCCGCGGTAATACGGAGGATGCAAGCGTTATCCGGATTTATTGGGTTTAAAGGGTGCGTAGGCTGTGGTCCAAGTCAGGGGTGAAAGCCCGGAGCTCAACTCCGGAACTGCCTTTGATACTGGATTGCTGGAATACGGATGCCGTGGGAGGAATGAGTAGTGTAGCGGTGAAATGCATAGATATTACTCAGAACACCGATTGCGAAGGCATCTCACGAATCCGTCATTGACGCTGAGGCACGAAAGCGTGGGGATCAAACAGGATTAGATACCCTGGTAGTCCACGCAGTAAACGATGATAACTAACCGTCGGCGATAGACAGTCGGTGGCCAAGCGAAAGCGATAAGTTATCCACCTGGGGAGTACGACCGCAAGGTTGAAACTCAAAGGAATTGACGGGGGCCC